>CADCVY010000051.1 GCA_902806275.1 uncultured Sphingomonas sp.
CTTGATCGTCTCGGGCGAGTTGGTGCCGTGGATGCCGATATGCTCGCGGTTGAGGTCGATCCAGACCACGCCAACGGGGCCGTTGGGACCGGGCGGGAGCATCTGCTCCTTCTCGGTGTCTTCGACGTCCCAGAAGAGTTGGGGCTGATATTTGAACGGCGGGTTGAAGGCGACCGAATTGACCTTCCAGTTGCCGAGCGGGAGCGGGTCCTTCTCGCTTCCCATCGTCGCCGGGAACTGCGCGATCATCCGCCCCTGCCCGTCGTAGACGTGGACGACCTTGTCCGACTTGTCGACGACCACCTTGGCGGCCTTCGGCTGCTGGGCGCTGACATTGAGGTCGCTCAACAGTTGCGCGATGTCCGGCTTCACATTCTGGTAGCTGCGCGAGGCCGGCAGGACGTTCGGAAGCCGAAGCACGGTCCCTGCCCGGAGCGCCATCTGGGGATTGTTGAGCGCTATGATCGTGTCGGGCGTGGTGTGGAACTTCTCGGCGACCTTCTCGAGCAGGTTGCGGTAGGCGAGCCGCTGCATCTTCGCCTGTTGCTCCGGCTCCTTCGGGATGGGCGTGAAAGGCCCCTGCGCGTCGCTCTCGTCGATGCGCAGGCGCCGCACGGACGGAGCCTTGTCGCGCAGCAGCGCCTGCCGTGTTGGAGTGTCCAGCTGCCCGTTGACCTGAAGGCCGCGCGACTGCTGGAAGCCCTTCACGGCGGCTTCGAAGGAGATACCCGACATTCCGTCGATTACGCCGGGCGAGAAGCCGGCACGGTCAAGGAGCACCTGCGCATGGAAGACGGTGCCGTCGAACTTCTCGGCCGTGGTGTCCATCGGCCGCTGCTTCGCGGGATCGGCGTTGGACTGAGCCGGTGCCTTGGATTTTGCCTGCGGATCCTGAGCGACCGCGGCGCCCGCGACGGCAATCGCCATGGTGCCCACGAGGAAGCCGTTGATGAGGTTGGTCTTGCGATTGGACACGACGCTACGCTCCACAAATTACTGGGTTCACGCGTCCAACGCGGAAAGTGAAACTTATTTCCCTGGGGTGCCGTTCAGCCGCGATGGAACCAGGCGCGATCCGGATTGGATGTTCGGGGTGGAACTACAAGCACTGGCGGGAACGCTTCTATCCAAAGGGCGTGCCGGTGAAGCGGTGGTTCGAACATTATTCTGCGACCTTCGATACGGTCGAGATCAACAACAGCTTCTACATGCTCCCCAAGGCGGAGACGTTCGACAAGTGGCGCGAGCAGGCACCGCCGGGCTTCTGCTATGCGGTGAAGGCGAACCGCTTCCTGACCCAGGCCAAGAAGCTCAAGGATTGCACGGAGCCGCTCGAGCGGATGATGAGCCCGGTGCGGCGGCTTGGCGACCGGCTCGGGCCGATGCTCTACCAGCTGCCGCCGAACCTGCGGATCAATCTCGACCGGCTCCGCGACTTTCTCGAGATCGTGCCAAAGGACGTGCTCAACGTCTTCGAATTCCGCGAAAAAAGCTGGTACGCGCCCGAGACGTACGATCTGCTGGACCGCTACGGCGCTTCCTTCTGCGTTCACGACATGCCGGACTTAACAAGCGAGCGGGTCGCGGTCGGGCCGATCGCCTACGTCCGCTTCCACGGCGGCGAAGGCAAGTACTGGGGCCGCTATTCGGACGAACGGCTGCTGAGCTGGAGCGACTGGATCGTCGACCAGGCACGTCAGGGCCGCTCCGTCTGGTGCTATTTCAACAACGACATCCACGGCCATGCCATTCACGACGCTTTGACGCTGAAGTCCATTGTCGGACAGGCGCTGCGCTGACCAGTTGGAGCCTTCCGCCGCGTGCGCTCGTTGGGCGGCCATGCCAAAACAAGCCATTCTCTTCGACATCGACGGAACCCTGGTCGACAGCAACGAAGGCCATGTCGACGCCTGGGCGCGTGCCTTCGAAGGTGAAGGCTTTCGGATCGACCCTGCCGCCATTCACGACCAGATCGGCAAGGGCGGCGACAATCTCGTGCCCAGCCTTATCCCTGACGTTACCGCCGATGTGCAGGACCGGCTCGAGAAGGCGCACGGCGAGTTTTACAAGCGGGATTATCTGCCGCAGGTGCGGCCCTTCCCCGGCGCCCGCGACCTCCTGCTCAGGACCAGGGAGGCCGGCAAGAAGGTCGTGCTCGCCTCGTCCGCGTCACGCCTGGAGCTGGACCATTATGTCCGGCTGCTGGACGCTGCGGACATTCTCGACGGGACCACCAGCAAGGACGATGTCGCGCACTCAAAGCCGTGTCCTGACATCTTCCAGGCCGCGGTGGAGAGCGCCGGCACCGAGCCCTCCCAAGCGATCGTGATCGGCGACACGCCCTACGATATCATCGCCGCCCGCCGTTCAGGCATCGCGACGATCGCACTACGGTCCGGCCGCTTCCCTGAGCATGAGCTCAAGGCAGAGCGGCCCGCCGCCATCTACGACGACGTCGCCGCGTTGCTTGACGACTTCGAGGGCTCGCCGATCTGCAGTTGATCAGTCTTCCTCGGCAGGCGCGTTGCCGGTCTCGCCAACGTCCTCGTCTCCGAGCTGCCCTTTGCCATGGTAGCCGGCGACGCTCTGGCCGCCGTGGAAATCGCCCTTGCCCGACTCTTCCTTGCCGCTGTGCGGGTTCGGATAGGCCCCGCCGCCGGACTCGCCGACGTTGGGCAGACCGCCGGCGCTTTGCGAGTTCCGGCGCGAGGCCAGCTCGCCATTTTCGTCCGGCATGTTGATGTCAGATCCGGACCCGTCGACCGGCATCGGCTTCTTGTCTTCGCTCATGATCGGCTCCTTCGCGCGCTCAACCCGCGGAGCCGTCGGGGCGTTCCTGATCAGCCGGCGAGCACGCTTTGAAACGCCCGCACGGCCGCCGCGGGATCGTCTGCGCTCCACACGGCCTGACACACGGCAATGAAATCCGCGCCGGCATCGACCAGCGGCTTGGCGTTGGCGGGCGTGATGCCGCCGATCGCGACGCATGGAAGTTCGAACACCGCCGCCCACCAGCTGAGGATCGCCGGCGGCGGCCGGTAATCGCTCGGCTTGGTCGTTGTGGGATAGAATGCCCCAAAGGCGACGTAATCCGCGCCCTCTTCACCGGCCTGCATCGCCAGGTGGCGGCTGTCGTGGCAGGTCCTGCCGATCTGGGCGTCCGGACCGAGGGTGTCGCGCGCCTCGCGGAGATCGCCGTCGCTTTGGCCCAGATGGACCCCGTCGGCGCCGAGCCGTTTCGTCAGCGTGATGCTGTCGTTGACGATGAAAGTGACGTCGGCGTCGGCGCAGATGCGCAGCAGCGGCTCGGCCCGCCGCGCCAGCTCATGCTCGCCGACCTCCTTGACCCGCAGCTGGAAAGCGGTGGCGACGCCCGGCTCGAGTGCGGCCCGCAAGCGGTCCGGGAAAGCGCCGCCGACCTCTTGCGGGCTGATCAGGTACAATCGTGCCGGTTCCGTCCGCTCCGGGGGCGGGAGGTCGAGCGGATCGTACTCGGCTTCGTCCACCGTCAGGCCGCGACCTTGTCCGTCGAGGCCCGGTGAATCTCGTCGATCGCGGTGCCGAGCGTGCGGTCGAACTCCTCTTCGCTCTGGCCGTGGCGAAGGTCTGCCAGCAACGCCCGGCTGAAGCTGGCGATCATGCCCGGGTTGCGGGCCAGCTCGCGGCACGCTTCCTCCCGACTGAAGCCGCCCGACAGCGCGACGACGCGCAGCACGTTGGGGTGATTCACCAGCGGCTGGAACAGACTCGCCTGGGCGGGAATCGACAGCTTGAGCATCACCTGCTCGCCTTCACGCAGCGCATCCAGCTGCTCGGTTAGCGCATCGAGCAGCAGGCGGTCGGCCGCATCCCGTGCGGGGCTCTTGATGTTCACTTCGGGCTCGATGATCGGCACCAACCCATGGGCGAGCACTTGCCGGGCGATGGCGAACTGCTGCTCCACCACCGCCGCAATCCCGTCGGGGTTGGCGATGTTGATCAGCGACCGTTCCTTGGTGCCGAATACGCCAAGCCTCTTGGCGCGCCCGAGCAGCGCGTCGAGGTCAGGCATCGGCTTCATCATCTGGACGCCATTGACCTCGTCCTCCAGGCCCTTGTCGATCTTGATGAAGGGCACGACCCCCTGGTCGATCAGGGCCTGCGGAGTCGGCTTGCCGCCGACCTGGCCGTCCATGGTCCGCTCGAACAGGATGGCGCCGATCACCTTGCCCGAGCCGAACGACGGCGCCGTGATGATCCGCGAGCGCATGTCGTGGATGAGGCCGAACATCTCTTCGTCGCTGCTCCACGCGCCTTCTTCGACGCCATATCCCTGGAGCGCCTTGGGCGTCGATCCGCCCGACTGGTCGAGCGCGGCGATGAAGCCTTCGCCGGTACGAATCTTTTCACGCATTTCCTGCTGGTTCATGGTCATCCCTGCTGTTGTTCGAGAGCTGCAACGCCCGGAAGCACGCGCCCTTCCATCCATTCCAAGAAAGCACCGCCGGCTGTCGAAACGAAGCTGAAGTCCCCGGTTACGCCGGCGTGATTGAGCGCCGCCACCGTATCGCCGCCGCCGGCGACCGAAACAAGCGAACCGTCGTTGGTCAGCGCCGCGGCGGTCTTTGCCAGCGCCACCGTGGCCGCATCGAACGGCGGCGTTTCGAAAGCGCCGAGCGGCCCGTTCCAGACCAGGGTGCGGCAGTTCTTGAGCACGTCGCCAAGCGCCTCGACCGCTGCTGGGCCGACGTCGAGGATCATCTCGTCGACCGCGACCTCATGCACGTTGCAGGTGCGCACACTCGGCGGGTTGGCGGCGAACTCCTTGGCGACGACCACGTCGTAAGGCAGGTGGATCGTGCAGCCGGCGGAGTCCGCCCGCTCGAAAATGGCGTTCGCCTCGCCGCTGAGGTCATGCTCGCACAGCGACTTGCCGACATTGACCCCGCGCGCCGCAAGGAAGGTGTTGGCCATCCCCCCGCCGATGATCAGATGGTCGACCTTGCCGACCAGATGCCCAAGCACCGCCAGTTTGCTCGACACCTTGGCGCCGCCGGCCACGGCTGCGACCGGCCGTTCTGGCTCGCCGAGGGCTCGCTGCAACGCCTTGAGTTCCGCTTCCATCGCCCGCCCCGCGTAGCTTGGCAGCAAGTGGGCGATGCCCTCTGTCGACGCATGCGCGCGGTGCGCGGCGGAGAAGGCGTCGTTGACGAAGACGTCGCCCAGGGCAGCCATGCCGCGGGCCAGCTCGGGATCGTTCTCCTCCTCCCCAAGGTGGAAGCGCGTATTCTCGAGGATGCCGATGTTGCCCGGCAGCATGGTGGTGATCGCGCGCTGTGCTTGCGGCCCTTGGCAATCCTCGATGAAGCGGACGGAGCGCCCGGTCAGCTTGGACAAGGGCATGACCAGCTGCGCGGTCGACATGTCCGGCCGGTTCTGCCCCTTGGGCCGCCCGAAATGCGACAGCAGCAGTACGATCGCGCCGTGGTCGGAGAGGTCGAGGACGGTCGGCAGCAAGGCCCGTAGCCGGGTGTCGTCGGCCACCGACGCGCCTTCCATGGGCACGTTTAAATCGACACGCACCAGCGCGCGCTTGCCGGTGAGGTCGCCTGGGAGGTCGTTGAGGGTCTTGAACGCCGGCATGCTCAGCCGAGCTTGGCCATCGCCGCCGCCGTGTCGATCATCCGGTTGGAAAAGCCCCATTCGTTGTCGTACCAGCTGACGACCCGGACCAGCTTGCCGTCGATCACCGCAGTTTCGAGGCTGTCGACGGTCGAGCTTGCCGGCGTGTGCATCAGGTCGATCGACACCAAGGGCTCGTCGGTGTAGTCGAGGATGCCGGCCAGCGGCCCGCTCTCGCTCGCCGCCTTGAGGATCTGGTTGACCTCGTCGCGGGTGGTGTCGCGGCCGGGCGTGAACGTCAGGTCGACCAGGCTGACGTCCGGCACCGGAACCCGGATCGCCGAGCCGTCCAGCTTGCCCTTGAGCTCCGGCAGCACCTCCCCAACGGCACGCGCGGCGCCGGTGGTTGTGGGGATGATTGACATGGCGGCAGCACGGGCGCGGCGCAGGTCGGAATGGATCTGGTCGAGGATCTTCTGGTCGTTGGTGTAGGCGTGCACGGTGGTCATCAGCCCGCGCTCGATTCCGATACTGTCGTTCAGCACCTTTGCGACCGGCGCCAGGCAGTTGGTGGTGCACGAGGCGTTGGAAACGATCGTGTGCTCGGCCGTCAGCTTGTCGTGGTTGACGCCGTAGACGACGGTCAGGTCGACCCCCTTGGCCGGAGCCGAGATCAGCACGCGCCTGGCGCCGGCGTCGATATGCTTCTGCGCGCCTTCCCGGTCGGTGAAGAATCCGGTGCACTCCAGCGCAAGTTCGACGCCGAGTTCGCGGTGCGGGAGCTTGGCGGGGTCACGCTCGGCGGTGACGCGGATGCGCTTGCCATCGACCACCAAGTCGTTGCCCTCGGCCCCGACGTCGCCGGGGAAAATGCCGTGGACGCTGTCGCGCTTGAACAGCCAGGCGTTGGCCTTGGCGTCGGCAAGATCGTTGACGCTGACCAGGTCCAGCCCGCAGTCGGGCCGCTCCAGGATCGCTCGGGCGACGAGCCGGCCGATGCGGCCAAAGCCATTGATTGCAACTTTGGTCATCGCATGCCCCTTTGTGTCATGAAGTCGAGCACCCGCGCGGCGACCGCGTCGGGCGTCAGTCCGAAATAGTCGTAAGCATCCTTGGCCGGCGCGGAGACTCCGAACCGGTCGATGCCGATACGCAGACCATGCAGGCCGGTGTAGCGTTCCCAGCCGAAGGTCGTTCCCGCTTCGATCGATACGCGGAGGATCTCGCGATTGCTGACGTCCGGCAATATGTCCTCGCGGTACTCGGCAGGCTGGGCATCGAACCGATCGGTGCACGGCATGGAGACCACATCGGCACCGACGCCCTGCCCTTCAAGCTGCCCGGCGGCCGCAAGCGCGATCTCGACCTCCGAACCCGTCGCAAGGAGGATGACGGTGCGCGTCGCTTCAGCCGGCTTGAGCCGGTAGGCGCCGCGAGCCGACAGGTTCTCGGCCGTCGCTTGGGTCCGCACCAGCGGCAGGTTCTGCCGCGTCAGCGCCAGTACGCTCGGCCCCGCGCTCGCCAGCGCCAGCGCCCAGCATTCGGCGGTCTCGACCGCGTCAGCGGGGCGATAGACCTCCAGGCCCGGGATCGCGCGCAGGCTCTGCAGATGCTCGATCGGCTGGTGGGTCGGCCCGTCCTCGCCCAGGCCGATGCTGTCGTGGGTCATCACATAAATAACCTTGGCCCGCTGCAGCGCCGACAAGCGGATCGCCGGCCGCGCATAATCGGTGAACACCAGGAACGTGCCGCCATAGGGGATCACGCCCCCGTGCAGCGCCATGCCGTTCATCGCGGCGGCCATGCCGAACTCGCGGATGCCGTAATAAATGTAGCGGCCGCCGTAATTGTCCGCCGCCAGCGGTTCCTGCGTCTTCGTCTTGGTGTTGTTGGAGCCGGTGAGGTCGGCCGAGCCGCCGATCGTATTCGGCACCACGGCGTTGATGGCTTCCAGCGCCATCTCTGACGCCTTGCGCGTGGCGACCGGCTTGGGGTCGCCGACGAGAGCGTCGATGTGCGGCTTGAGCCAGCTGTCGTCCGCCTGCCCGCCGAGTTGCGCCAGCAACTGATCCTTCTTGCCGCTGGCTTGGAGCCGGCGGTGCCATTGCGCACGCGCGGTCGCGCCGCGCTGGCCCGCCGCCCGCCACCCGGAGAGGAGATCCTGCGGGATCGCGAACTCTTCAGGTTGCAGCCCGAGCTCCTTGCGCGCGGCCTCGACTTCCGCCTTGCCGAGCGCAGCGCCGTGGGTCGCCGCGGTGCCCTGCAGGTTGGGCGCGCCATAGCCGATGATCGTCTTGCAGCGGATCAGGGTCGGGCGCTCGTCGGCGACGGCCTGGTCGAGCGCCTTGCTGACCTTGCCGCCGTCGAGCCCGTCGCACTCAAGCGTTTGCCAGCCGCAAGCCGCATGGCGCGCAACCACGTCCTCGCTGCGCGACAGGTCGGTCGACCCGTCGATGGTGATCTTGTTGTCGTCCCACAGCACGATCAGCCGGCCGAGCTTGAGGTGCCCCGCGAGCCCGACGGACTCGTGGTTGACCCCTTCCATCAGGTCGCCATCGCCAGCGATCACGAAGGTGCGGTGGTCGACGAGGTCGTCGCCGTAGGTGGCGTTGAGGTGTCGCTCGGCGATGGCCATCCCAACCGCCATGGCCAGCCCTTGGCCCAGCGGGCCGGTGGTGACCTCGACGCCTGGCAGCTCGAAGTTTTCCGGGTGTCCAGCGCATGGACTGCCGAGCTGGCGGAAGCGCTTGATATCGTCGAGCGTCGGCTGATCGTAGCCCGTTAAGTACAGCAAGGCGTAGATCAGCATCGACCCGTGCCCGGCCGACAGAATGAACCGGTCGCGGTCGGGCCAGTGCGGGTCTGCCGGATCGAACTTCAGATGCCGCGTGAACAGGGCCGTTGCCGCGTCCGCCATGCCCATCGGCATGCCCGGATGCCCGCTGTTCGCGGACTCGACCGCGTCCATCGCGAGGGCGCGGATGGCATTGGCGAGGCGGCGTTGAGTGGGCGGCATCGAGGCTCCGGCTGGGGCGATCAGAGGTCCGGCCCGGAGGTCCGGGCGCTCGGGCGCCCCCTTTGTCCGGTGAGCCGTTGCGGGTCAATGCTTGCCCGCCCTCGCCGACTTGCGTAGCGGTCGGGCAATGGACGATGCGGTTCTTTCCACTGCCCTTGCCCGCGCCGAGCAGGCGCTGGCGCGGGTCGAACGCGCGCTTGCTGCACGCCAGCCTGCGGCAGCTCGCGACGAACAGCTTCGCGCCAAGGTGCGCGAAGTGGTCGAGGAGCTCGATGGTCTGATCCGTGAGGCGGCGGCCTGATGGCCTCGCTTGTCGATCTCAACATTGCCGGACGGGTCTATCCGGTCGCCTGCCGCGAAGGCGAAGAGGCGAGCCTCCAGGAAGCCGCGCGCCTGGTCGACGCCAAATGCCGCGAGGCGGTTGCTGGATTGGGCAGCCTGAGCGAAGCGCGCCAATTCCTATTTGCGTCCTTGCTGCTGGCCGACCAGCTGGTCGATGGCCGGCCTGAAGCCGCGGCGGCGGCGGCCCCAGTTGCGCCGCCGACGCTCGACCCGGAGCTCGCCCGCCGCGCCGAAGCGCTCGCCGGCCGCCTCGAATCGCTTGCGCTTCACCTTGAGACCGAGGCGCAAAACGCCTAAATAGGTCCTGACGGGTACTGCCCGGTACGAGCCTTCGATATCCCTGAGGCGATTCATACTCCTAGGGAGTTGTCCCTGCCCGGACCCTGGTCTGGATCACACGGCCCCCACCTGACGTTTGTGGCGTCAGAGGATTTCCGGCAGACGGCCATGGTGGTCCCGTCACTTCCCTCCGGCCCTGGCGGCCCCCCGCTCCAGGCGGACGTCTTCTCGCTGACGAAGGACTCGCTGCGCAAGGCCGCGCTCGACGCCCGCAAGGCGTTCGTCCGCACCTTGTCCGATGCCGACCGCGCCCGCCTCGAGCAGCGCCTCGCCGAGCATCTCACCTCATTGTGCATCGGCGCCAAGGTGGTCGGCGGTTACGCACCGCTCGGCAGCGAGATCAGTCCCCTGCTGGGGATGGAAGAGGCCCGCGCCGTCGGGCGGATCGTCGCCTTTCCGGCGTTCGACCATCCGGCCAAGCCGTTCAAGTTCCGCGCCGGCGACCCGCTGGAGCCCGGTCCGTTCGGGATCATGCAGCCGAGGAAATCGGCGCCGGTGGTCGAGCCGGACCTGGTGCTGGTCCCATTGATCGCCATCGATGGTCGCGGCACCCGGCTCGGCCGCGGCAAGGGCCATTACGACCGCGCCCTCGTGAAGTTGAAGAAGAGCCGCGCCCGTCTGGTCGGCGTCGGCTGGCCTCTGCAGCGAGTTGCGGACATCATCCCTGGCCAGGCCTGGGACGTGCCTCTGCACGCCTTCGCCAGCCCCGACGGGATCGAGGAGTTCGGCTGACGGGAACGCGGACTGCTCGCGCCCCGTTGGGACGGCGAAGGGGCACCAAGCCATGAAGCCGCTGACCGAACAGCACCTCAGCATCTACCGCCGCCACATGGTCGAGATCATCGACATGCACTACGATCTGGCGAGCGACGAGATCGGCAGGGACGCGCTCTCGCCAGGCCTTCGCCGGGCGCTCCTCCACGTTCCCCGGCACATGTTCGTGCCAGAGGCGATGATGCTGATGTCCTATCAGGATACACCGCTGCCCATCGGGTTCGACAAGACGGTCTCCCAGCCCTTCATCGGCGCGTTGATGGTCGACCTGCTCGGCCTCCAAGCCGGCGACCGCGTCCTCGAAGTCGGCACTGGCCTGGGCTTTCAGGCCGCGGTGATGAGCGAGATGGGTGCCGAGGTATTCAGCGTCGAAGTGGTGGAAGAGTTCGCCGAAGCGGCAATCGCCCGGTTCAACGCGTTCGGGTACAATGTCGAGGTCCGCGTCGGTGACGGCTCGCGCGGGTGGGCCGAGCATGCGCCGTTCGATGCGGTGCTGGTGACGGCAGCCGCGGCCGAGCCGCTGCCAGCGCTGCTGGACCAGCTCAAGCCCGAGGGCCGCATGGTCCTGCCGGTCGGAAGCGACGACGTGCAGCAGCTGGCCGTGGTTACCAAACAGGCCTCCGGCGAGCCGGCTACCCGCGACATCATGCCGGTGCGGTTCACGCGGCTGGAGACCGTCTCCTAAGCTAGCGCCTATTCGCGCCGTGCAAGCGGCCGGCTATGTCATCCCGGTGACCCCCGCCCGACTCCTTCGCCAGGTTCATTATTGGATCTCGCTGCCCCTGCTGTTCACGATCTTCGTGATCGCGATTTCCGGCACCCTGCTGGCGCTCAAGAAAGACTTCGCCGCCCTCCAGCCGCCGACGCAGGCGGGCGCCCGGCCGGGCGCCCTCGGACGGCCGCTATCCGACTTGGTCGCCGCTGTCGCCTCCGTGCCCGGCCACGCCGCGACCCGCTGGCAGGATGTCGAACGGATCGACGTCCGTCCCGGCGACGGCATCGCCAAGGTGATCCTCCACTCCCGTACCGAGGTTCAGGTCGATCTTGCCACCGGCAAGGTGCTCCAGGTCGGTTACCGCACCTCCGACTGGCTCGAGACGATCCACGATTTCAGCATCCTCGGCGACTGGGCCAAGTACGTCTTCTCGTTCGGCACCGGCCTGACGCTGATCGCAATGGCGGCAAGCGGCGCCTACCTGTTCCTGCTCCCGTTTCTGGTCAGACGGCGCAAGCGCAAGACTGCGCGATCGCGGACAGGGGCGACCGCCTGAACCCGGTTCGGCCGGTTGCCCCGGGGGCCGTGCCCCGCTACCTAGCGCGAAGCGTGCCCCTGTGGCGGAATGGTAGACGCGCTCGACTCAAAATCGAGTTCCTAACCGGAGTGTCCGTTCGAGTCGGACCAGGGGCACCAGCTGCTAAGCCGCGGAGCGCAGCGAGAGACTTGCAGGGCAAGGCTCGAGCAGCGCGACAGACGGCGCAGCGCGACCGACGACCGCCGCAAGGCGTGTCGATCGACGTCACGGATTTACTCCGTGACGGCGCCCCCGCCGCCGGATAATCTCTTCCCCATGGACGCCCGGCCGCGCAAGACTCACACGCACGACGAAGACGAAGCCCGCTTCCTGGCGGAGACGATCACCGCCAAGCGCGACCGCCTGCTGGCATCGCTGACGCTGATCGGTGGCGTCGGCCTGCTTATCGCACTGCCATTCGCGCTTCGCGCCGGGGCCGAATTCTTTATGCCGGTCACCGCCGCGCTAGTCATTGCGATTGCCCTGGTGCCGATGCTGGAATGGTTTGAGCGGCGCGGCGTGCCGTCGCGACTGTCGGCGGCGCTGTGCGTGGTCATCTTCCTGGCCATCATGATCTTCGCAATCGGATCGATCGTGCTGCCCGCGATTGATTGGGTCGCACGGGTGCCCGAGCGGATGGGGCGCGTGCGCGAGACGCTCGAACCCGTGATGGACTTGTACAAGAATTTCGAGCGCTTTCTCGATCGCATCGTTGCCCAGGTGCCGATCGGACAGGAAAGTGGGCGGACGGTGCGCCTTGAGAACCCCAATTCCATGCTCGGCCTGCTGACCACCTCGGCCCCGCATCTGCTGGTTCAGCTGTTCTTCGCGCTGCTGGTGATCTTTTTCTTCCTTGCTGGCTGGACCGCCATGCGCAAGCAGACCATCGTCAGCCGCGGCAGCTTCGAAGGGGCGCTGACCACCGCCCGGGTGATCCAGCAAGTAGTGGACGCCACCTCGACCTATCTCGGCACGATTACCATCATCAACGTCTCGCTGGGGGCGCTTACCGCCTTGATACTGTGGCAGCTCGGCATGGATTCGCCGGTCATGTGGGGCGGCATCGTCGCCGTGCTCAACTACATCCCCTACCTTGGGCCGATCGTTGCGGCACTGCTGCTGTTTCTGGGCGGTCTGATGACCTTTCCCGATGCCTGGTCGGCACTGCTTCCGCCCGCGATCTTCGTCGGGCTGCACCTGGTGGAAGCGAATTTCATCACTCCGCTGATCGTCGGCAAACGGCTGACCATCAGTCCGCTGTCCATCCTCGTCGCCTTGTCGTTCTGGGCATGGGTGTGGGGCACGACCGGAGCGCTGTTGGCCGTGCCCCTGCTGATCATCCTGAAGACGGTATTCTCGGCGGCGGGCACCCCGGACATTGCCGGTTTCCTGTTCGAGGACGGAACGCTGACCCATGTTGGCGACCCGGACGAAGAGGAAGACGATGAGCGGCGGGAAATGGAGCCGGCCATGGTTGACACCGAAAAGGCCGCAACCTAGTCGCCGCCCACGCCAAAACGCGGGTGTAGCTCAGTTGGTTAGAGCGCCGGCCTGTCACGCCGGAGGTCGCGGGTTCGAGCCCCGTCACTCGCGCCACTTTTCACATCGTTGCACGTAGATTGGAGCGGTCCCGGTGCCCGCTTCCTTCAGCTAGCGCTGCCCAGTCGCGGCTGAGGCGCCGGTTGCCGGCGTCGCCGCCGCTGCCGCTTTGCCGAGCGGCTTCTCCGCTGGCGCCGTTCCGTCGCCAGACAGCGCCCACTTGAGATTGTCGGAAGCCTTGACCTTCTCGACATATCCCTTGTGCTCGACTTTTTCGGTCGCCTCGCGGGCAGCGAGGTTGAAGCGGACCGCTACCCGCTTGTCGCCGCGCATGGACGGCACCAGCGGCTCTGCTCCCGGAATGTCCTCGACCGCTTCGGCCACGGTGCCAGGCGCGACCGCATCCTTTTGGAGATGAGCCGTTGCCGCTTCGGCAGCGAGGGCTGCGCTGCGCAAAGCCATCATGCTCGGTTCGCGTCCAGCATAAACCTTGCGAAAGGCGGAAGGCTGACCCCAGCCGCCGTTCCAGCGGTAGAAGATATGCGCGCCGATGACGGCATTCTTGGCGAGCGACGATGCCCAATAAGGCACGACGTAGTTCGCGTGGTAGTGCGTGGCGTTGCCGACCGGCGCGTGAACGGCGCCGGACAGCGCCGCCTGCGCGACCTGGTAAGCCCGCTTCCAATGCACCGCGTCGGGCTGCCGGTACAGCGACCCGTCGCAGGTGAAGGAGAACTGGCAGCCGGTCGCGCGTGTCGAACCTTCGTAGACGACGCCGCAGACGCTGCCGGGAAACGCCGAGTGCCGAACCCGATTGAGGACGACCTGAGCGACCGCGCGCTGGCCTTCGGTGGGCTCCCGGCCTGCCTCGTAATAGACGGCACTGGCGAGGCACTGCAGCGCCTGCTCGCGCGCTGTCTCGCTGCCCTTGAACACGAATTGGCGCGCGGCGGGATTGGGGCCGTCGGCGACCGGGATCGCGGCGTTGACCTTGACTGCCTGCTCGGGCGCGATCTGGCGGATCAGCAGCGGCGGCGGTGCCGGCGGGGCAACTGCCGTCTGAACTGCAGTATCGGGAGCAGAGCTTGACGCGCTGCCGAGCGCCACGGCGACGATGACCCCGAGGAGGCCGGCGCCGACCGTCTCGCGCGGGTGACTGCGCCACAGGCCGGCCGCGCGCAGGTTCAGCTGCGCCGCTTGGTCCTTGAGCCCCTGCAAGGGCCGGTTAAAGGTAACTGCCTGCGTCATGCCCGCCTGTTATACTGAGCTAATACAGCTCGATCAACGTATCACTCGACCGGCTTGCCGAAGCGGCCGGTCTGCATCCATCGAACTAAGGGTTTCAATGGGATGATCCACGCTATTCCCATTACCAGATAGAATACCGCCTGAATAAGAACAGGCCAGCGTCCGACGAAGGGAGCAAGACTCGCGACCAACGTCGCCCAAACGACAATTAGCGCCAGAATTATAGCGATTCCTGCGCCGGAGCGTCCTGAAGGCGGGCGACGTGTCACCGCCGCAACTTAGGCGCTCAAACTGCCATTTTCATCGGCAAGCTCTGCCGCGTCGGTGAAAGGGCGGATGGCCGAAGCAGTTGCTAGTTGCGCGGCGCTTGCCGCCGGTAGCTGAGCGCCTCGGCGACGTGGATGCGGCCGAGCCCGGCGGCTCCGGCAAGATCGGCGATGGTGCGCGCGACGCGAACCACCCGGTGGAAGCCGCAGGCCGACAAGCGCATGGCTGCGGCGGCATCGGCGAGCAGCTTGCGCCCCGCTTCGTCGGGCGTGGCCACCTGGTCGAGCAGCTCGCCGTCGGCTTCCGCATTGGTCCGCACACCGGAGCCATTGTAGCGCTCGGCCTGGAAGCCCCTCGCCCGCCACCCGCTCCGCGACTTCGCCGCTGCCCTCAGCCGGCGGCGGCAGCGTCAGGTCGGCGGCTGACACGCTGGGCACCTCGACGTGGAGGTCGATGCGGTCGAGCAACGGGCCGGACACCCGCGCCTGGTAGTCGGCGGCGCAGCGTAGCGCGCGGCTGCAAGCCAGCGCCGGGCCGCCTAGGTGCCCGCAGCGGCACGGGTTCATCGCCGCGATCAGCTGCACCCCCGCCGGGAAGGTGACGTGGGTGTTGGCGCGCGCGACGCTGACGCTTCCGGTCTCCAGCGGCTGGCGCAGCGAATCGAGCACCGCGCGCTGGAATTCGGGCAATTCGTCCAGGAACAGTACGCCGAGGTGGGCAAGGCTGATCTCTCCCGGCCGCACCCGCAGCCCGCCGCCGACCAGCGCCGGCATCGATGCGCTATGGTGCGGGGCCCGGAACGGCCGCCGCCGGCGGATCCGGCCGCCATTCAGCTCGCCGGCAACCGCCACCATCGAAACTTCCAGCGCTTCGGACGGCTGCAGCGGCGGCAGGATGCCGGGCAGGCAGGCGGCGAGCAGCGATTTGCCGGATCGGGGCGGGCCGCTCATCAGCAGATTATGCCCACCCGCGGCGGCGATCTCCAGCGCACGCTTGGCGACCTCCTGCCCTTTCACTTGCACTAGATTCGGCCCGACCTCCGGCGGTTCGGCCTCGGCAGCAGCGGGCGCGGGTAGCAGCCGGGTCCCCTTGAGGTGCGCGAGCAGCGCGAGCAAATCGGGCGCGGCGAGAACATCGGGCTGTCCGGCCTACGGCGCTTCGCTGCCTTGCGCTGCGGGGCAGATCAGGCCCTTGTCGACCGCCGAAGCATGGATCGCTGCGAGCAGGACGCCCGGCGAGCCCGCGATGCGCCCGTCGAGGCTGAGCTCCCCAACCGCGACATAGTGCGAAAGCGTCTGCGCGTCGGTCGCGCCGATGGCGGCCGGCAGGCACAAGGCGATCGGCAGGTCATAATGGGAGCCTTCCTTGGGCAGGTCGGCCGGCGACAGGTTGACGGTGATGACCTTGGGCGGATGCGCCAGGCCGATCGAGGTCAGAGCGGCGCGGACGCGCTCGCGGCTTTCGGCCACCGCTATGTCGGCCAGGCCGACGATGGTGAAGCGCGGCAGGCCCGACGACAGCTGCACCTGCACTTCGACTGCGCGGGCTTCGAGGCCGAGATACGCGACGGTGGCGACGGTGGCGGCCATCAGGCACCGTCCCCCCGATAATTAGCCCTGGTCAGACTTCCCCCTTGCTCGGCACCGCGAAGCTAACCCGCACTTGCGTCCCGCCGCAAGCTCCCTTGCGGGAACGGCCATGGCAGGCCACATCGAGCCTCATGATCACGCGTGGGCAATGGAGCAGGTTCATCGACCATCCGGTGGTCGAGTGGTCGATCTTCGCGCTCGGCGTCCTGCTGATCATCCTGTCGCCGATTGCCGGAGTGATTCCCGGGCCCGGCGGCATTTTCGTCTTCGCGCTAGGCCTGGCCATGGTGCTCAAGACCAGCATGTGGGCCAAGCGCCACTACGTCCGGTTTAAGCGCTGGCAGCCCAAGGCGGGCCAGTGGATGGACTGGGGCTTGCGGCGGCAAGCGGCGCGGCGGCGCAAGCTTGGCGAGGCGCAGCCGCGCGAGAGCATCGACGCACCATGCGAGGCGCCGCCGGCCCGCAGCGCCGATTGACTTATGCCGGCTCTCTGCCTATCGGCGCGCCTGACAGCGGCTGCCTTTTCGGCGGCCCTTTTTCTTAGATTTTGAGGCATGAGCGATGAAGCGCACCTTTCAGCCGAGCAATCTCGTCCGCGCACGGCGGCACGGATTCCGCTCCCGCATGGCGACGCCGGGCGGGCGCAAAGTGCTGAACGCCCGCCGCGGCCGCGGCCGCAAGAAGCTCAGCGCCTAATCACGATAACAAAACGCGTTGACTTCGTTGCCGCCAACAGCGGCAAGCGCGCAGCCACGCCCGGGTTCGTCCTGCTCGTGCGCGACCGCAAGGATGCCGAACCGGCCAAGCGCGTCGGCTTCACCGTCACCAAGAAGATCGGCGGCGCCGTCGTCCGCAACCGCATGAAGCGCCGTTTCCGCGCGCTTGCCCGCGAGATCGTGCCCGCCGAGGGCTTCAGCGGCGCCGATCATGTGATGATCGGCCGCTCGAGCGGGATCGAACGCGACTTCGCCCTGCTGCGGTCCGATCTCACCGGCGCGCTCGACCGGCTGCGCCGCGCATGATGGCGCAACTGCTGATCTGGGTCGCCCTCGGCTGGCAGAAGGGCCCCTCGCAGGTGCTGCCGCCCAGCTGCCGCTACCAGCCGAGCTGCTCGGCCTATGCGATCACCGCCTTGCAGCGCTATGGCGCGCTGCGCGGCGGCTGGATGGCGCTGAAACGCATCGGCCGCTGCCATCCTTGGGGCGGTCAAGGCCCCGACCCGGTACCCTGAAGGACAAGGCTCAAGTGAACGACAGCAAGAACTTGGTCCTGGCGATCGTCCTGAGCGCCTTGGTGCTGCTTGGCTGGAGCTGGGCGGCTGACCGCTTCTTCCCGACCGCCGCGCCGC
>CADCVY010000052.1:0-358 GCA_902806275.1 uncultured Sphingomonas sp.
AATGTTCAGGCCGCTATGCGGCGGCGCCCGGCCCGGGTTGGGCAAGATAGGCGAGCCGGCGCACCTCCCGCCGGCCCCGGGTCACCGTGTCGAGGATCAGCCCGGCGAAAAAGCACAGCACGGCGACGATGACCATGCCTGTGACCAGTATGGCGGTCGGCACCCGCG
Organism: uncultured Sphingomonas sp.; assembly: GCA_902806275.1. GTDB lineage: Bacteria > Pseudomonadota > Alphaproteobacteria > Sphingomonadales > Sphingomonadaceae > Sphingomicrobium. The sequence continues at coordinate 169 of CADCVY010000052.1, forward strand.
GCACCAGCCCGGTGTGCGCATAGGTGATCACCAGCGGGATCGAGAGCACGATCGCCAGCGCCAGCAGGAAGGCGCCGATGCTGCCATAAAACAGCACCGGGCGCTCGATCCGATACAAGGTGACGATCGTGTTCAGGATGCGCCAGCCGTCGCCATAGGTCGAAAGCTTGGACTCCGAGCCTTCGGGCCG
>CADCVY010000052.1:368-17112 GCA_902806275.1 uncultured Sphingomonas sp.
ATAAACCGTCTCCACTTCACCCACGGGCATGCGCAGTTCGAGCGCATGGACGCTCATTTCCGTTTCGATCTCGAAGCCGGACGACAGCACCGGGAAGCTTTTGGCGAACCGCCGCGAGAAGACGCGGAAGCCCGAGAAGATGTCGCTGAAGCTGCGCCCGAACAGGCCGGAAAGCAGGCCGTTGAAGACCCGGTTGCCGAGCACATGGCCGCCGCGATAGGCGTCCTCCTTGTCGTGCCGCCGGGTGCCGACGACCATGTCGAGCTGGTCCGCGACAAGCTGATCGACCATCGCCGGCGCCGCTTGGGGATCGTAGGTGAGGTCGCCGTCCGCCATGACATAGATGTCGGCGTCGATGTCGGCGAACATCCGCCGCACGACATGTCCCTTGCCCTGCTGCCGCTCGGTGCGCACCACGGCGCCCGCTTGCGTGGCGATCTCGCGCGTCCGGTCGCGGCTGTTGTTGTCGTAGACGTAGACGGTGGCGCCGGGCAGCGCGGCGCGGAAGCCGGCGACGGTCGCGCCTATCGCCGCCTCCTCATTGTAGCAGGGCAAGAGCACGGCGATGCGCATTTGCGCGTTAGTTGCCACTGAAACCCCCGATCGGGCTGAGCCTGCCCTTCTGCCAGCTAGCCTAAGAACAAGTGCAGCCCTTCGACAAGCTCAGGGCGAACGGAAGCTTACTTCTTCGTCGCCGTGGCCTTTTTGACCTTGGGCTTCGCCTCTCCTTCCGAAGCGGCCTTCGCGGCCGCCTTGTTGGCGGGCTCGCTCTTGAGCGGCTTGGCCGGCTTGGGCTTGGCCGACGCGTCCTCTGTCAGCTTGGCCTTGTCCGGCGCCGCCTTGCCCTTCGCCGCCTTGGCCGGCTTGGTTCCTACTTTGTCGCCAGCCTTCTCCTCGGGAGCCGGAGCGGGTGCCTGCTCACCTGGGGCATCGTCGCCCTTGGCAGCGCTCTTCTTGTTCTTGGTCTTGGCCGGCTTCGCCGCCGCTGCCGCCGGTGCGCCATGGTCGTGGCCGCAACCAGGGCCGTGAACATGCCCTTCCTCGCTCTCGAGGTCGGCTTCCAGCTGCTCACGGGTTCCCGTGCGCTCGGTGATCTCCGCCTTCTCGAACAGGAAGTCGACCACCTTGTCCTCGTACAACGGCGCGCGCAGCTGGGCCGCCGCCATCGGCTCGCGCTGGATGTAGCTGATGAAAGTCTCGCGGTCCTTGCCCTGGTACTGCGACGCCGCTTGCCCGATCAGGCGGTTCATCTCCTGCTCGGTGACGGCAATGCCGTTGGCGGTGCCTATCTCGGACAGCAGCAGCCCGAGCCGGACTCGCCGCTCGGCGATCTTGCGATAGTCGGCCGCGTCCTTTTCGATTTCGGCCAAGGCCGCCTCGGGATCGTCCTCGTGGCCGGCTTCATGACGGAGCTGGCGAAGAATGTTCTCATATTCAGCCTCGACCATCGAGACCGGCACCGCGAAGTCGTGGCGTTCGGCGAGCTGATCAAGCAGTTGCCGCTTCATGTGCGTGCGGGTCAGGCCGTTGAGTTCCTGCTGCCGCTGGTCCCTGACCACCGTCCGCAGCTGCTCGAGGCTCTGCAGGCCCAGCACCTTGGCGAAATCCTCGTCGATCTTGCTCTCGCCGGCGGTCCGGACGATCTTCACCGTTGTCGCGAACGTCGCATCCTTACCCTTGAGGTGGGCCGCCTGGTAATCCGCCGGGAAGGTGACGTTGAGGTCGCGGCTCTCGCCCGCCTTCGCGCCGATCAACTGCTCCTCGAAGCCCGGGATGAGCCGGCCCGAGCCAAGCTCAACCGACATGTCCTCGGCCTTGCCGCCCTCGAACTCCTTGCCGGCGACGCTGCCGACGAAATCGATGACGACGAGATCGCCAGCGTCCGCCGCATGATCGGCCGGCGCGTCAGTCCAGTTCTTGGTCGAACTAGCCAACTGCTGGAGCTGCGCATCCACCGCTGCATCATCGACTTCAACCGTGAGCCGCTCGAGCTTGAGGTCGCGGATCTGCGCCGGGGGAAGGTCTGGCAGCGCCTCCACGCTGACCCGCACCTCGGCATCCTTGCCCGGCTCGTATCGCTGATCGAGCTCGACCTCCGGTTGCAGCGCCGGGCGCACGTTCTGTTGCTGCAGGAGCTGTTGAACGCTGTCCTGCACCGCGCTGTTGAGCGCGTCCTGGCGCAGCGAGTCGCCGTGCATCTTACGGATGAGATTGGGCGGCACCTTGCCTGGACGGAAGCCGGGCATCCGCACCTGCGGAGCGAGGCGCTTGACCTCTTTGTCGAGCCGCGCCTCGATATCCTCGGCGGGGATGGTGAGCATGAAGGCGCGCTTCAGCCCCTCGGCTTGGGTCTCAACAGTCTTGATGGTCACGTCCCACTTTCCACAAAAAGTTGTCGGCTGCGATCGCCACACGCGGCAATCCCGGTGGACTGCCTATGCGTGGCGATGGTGCGCGCGAAGGGACTCGAACCCCCACATCTTGCGATACTGGAACCTAAATCCAGCGCGTCTACCAATTCCGCCACGCGCGCGCGGCCCGCAAAGGTTGGGGCCTATAGCAAGGCTGCGTCGCGCGGCAACCCACCGGCGGGCCGGCAACCCTTTGCCGGACCGGCGCGTTGCCGTTGTTTGGAGAATTTCCGAGCCATGCAACAGCTACCCCCATTCCCCGACGAAACGCCCGAGCCTTCGCAGCCGGGCCAGCCGAGCGAAGCGCCGACAGAGGCGCCGGCCCAGACGCCCGACGTTGACGTGCCCGCACCGTCCACCCCTGGCACCCAGCCCTCGCCGACCCCGATTTCGCCGGTCGGCTAGCGCCGCAGGCGCGCCGAGGCGACGATCGCTTCGAAGTCCGGGAGCGTGTCGCCGAAATAGTGCGTGCGCGCGGCATCGATCAGGATCAGGTAAAGTCGGCCGTTGATCGTTGCGCCGACCACCCGGCCCTTGCGCCACAGCTCGTCGCTGTCGAGGTGCTCATAGTCGAACTGGAAGCCGTTGTAGCCGAGGAACGGTCGCGGCTGCAGGCCGAGGGTTCGGAACTCGACCGCGCCGCCGCGAACGCGGAAGAGGCTTTCCAGCATCGCGGCGATTTCGGGCGGCGTCATTTCCGACCGGAATTTCGGCACTTGCTGGTTATCCGTCCGGCGCTGGCGAATCAGATACTGCCCGTTCCGGAGGCCGCCGACAAAGCTGATGCCGTCGAGGTAAGGCCCGTTCAGAGTCCAGTCCTCGGTCTGGCGAATGTCCTCGAAATAGGAACTGCGGCGGCGATTCCACGGCCGCGGCGGAGCCACGGACAAGGTGCCATCGGCAACCTGCAGCCGGCGCACCGGAGCCGGGCTGTACGAACTCCAACCTGACTCGCCTGCCCCAAGGCCCCCGCCACAAGCGGACAATGCCAAGGCGGCCGCGACCAGCGCGGGCTTGAACATGCTCTTCATCTTTGGTCCCCTCAGCCCATCATCTGCCGGACCCAAGGCGCGTCGGGCGCGTCTGGCTTCATCACCAGGTAACGGGAAAATGCCTGCTTCGCCTCGCCGGAGCGGCCCTGCTTGAGCAGCGAAATGCCGTGCCAGCGGAAGGCGTCAGCCGGCGCGTCGGGATAGACCACCGCCGCCGCATAGCTCTGCGCCGCGCGGTCATCGTCGTCGCGCCGGTTGCGCAGCCGCCAGATCTCGCCCTCGTAGAAGCGCAGCAGGCCGTTCCAGCCGTCCTGCGCGAGCGTCTGGATCAAATACTGGCTGGCGCCCGGGTCGTTGAGCTTGACCTGATCGTCGAGCATCATGGGCCGGATCGGTCCGATCGCATTCAGGTACCTTGCCCGGCCGTTGTCGTAAGGGCGGCCCGGGATCGTCACTTCGGCGGCCGAGGCCCGAAGGTCGGCCATGCGCGAGTCGGGTGACGGGTGCGAATCGAACAACGAGCCGCGCCGGCGGCGCTTGCCGCGGTAACGGGCGCTAGCCGATTCCTCGCCGATCAGCTGCTGCCATACGCTCGCCATTTCGGCTGCCGGGTAGCCGGCCTCGGCAATGAGCCTGGTGCCCATCGCGTCCGCTTCGGCTTCCATGCCGCGGCTGTAGCTGAACAGCGACAGGATCGCACCTAGCTCCGCCAGCTGCACATAGTCGCCAAGGTAGACGCCGGCCCCGGCTCCACCGACGCCTGCGACCATCGACCCGATCGCCAACAGGTCGCTCTTGCGCTTCTGGTCGCGCCAGCTGCGGATCATGTGGCGGCGCAGGAAGTGGCCGCTTTCGTGCGCGATCACCCCGGCAAGCTGCGCCTCGTTGCGCGCCCGCAGCAGCAGCCCCGAGAAGATGACGGTGAAGCCACTCGGGAACATCACCGCGTTGAATTCGGGGATGTGCGCCAGATAGATGCGCATGTCCTGCGCGGCAGGGCCACCCACCCTGCCGATCAAATTTTTGAGATAGCCGGTCAGTGCCGGGTCGTTCATCAGCAGGTTGGACCCAGCGATCTCCTCCTCGGCCCGCTCCATCAGCTGCCACAGGCCCTGCTCGTCGCGGTCCGTCGGCTTGAAGCCCGGCCCGATCAGCGGCTGCATGTCCTGCGGGCGGACCCGCGCCTGGGCGGTCCCGGTCGTCAGCGCAGCGGCGGCAACGCCCCCGCCGACCAGCAGCGAACGGCGGCTAAGCTCTAAGCAACGCATGCACATCAGCGGCTCTCCCGTGCTGCGGCCTGGCGGACGGCCTGGCCCGGCTTCATTCGTCCAAGCAGGCGATCAACCATCTGGGCCGCGCCTTGGGGCGTCCGAAGATCGCCGAATTTGATACCCGGCACTTCGCTGCCGGCGCGCACCACGTTGAACCACACCACTTCGCCGGTCTTGAGGTCGACCAGCGACGCATAATCGAGCTGCGTGGCGCCGCCGATGTTCGGTGCGCAAAAGCCGACGAAGCAGCCGGCCGCACCGAGCACGCCGAGCAGCACTCGTCCGGTTGATGCCACCTGATCCTCGGCATGCATGAACAGGGCGTAGTCGTAACCGGTCTTCTGACCGAGGCGGACCGCGTCCTGCCCGAGCGTCCAATCCAGTCCCCGCCGACGCTTTGTTGGCAGCGTTTCACCGAGATATTTGTGCAGCACGATCGATTGGGCGACGGCGGAGTTCAGGCGCTCGATGTCGGCCAGTTCCTGCGCGGTGACGCCCTGCAGTTCGTTGCGGCGCTCGACCACCAGCACCTGGCCGCCTTGAGTCGCCTGCTGCGCACGGAGCGCCGCGACGATGTTGGTTCGCGCCTGCTCGGTCCAGTCCGCCCGCGGTTCGATCATCCCGCCGGTCGTGATCGATCCGACCGTCACGTCCGGCCGCAGCACCAGCAGCTTGTAATTGCCCTGGGGCGGCGTGAACTGAACGTCGGCATATTGCTGCATCTGCACGCAGCCGCCCATCGGCACAGCTGCCGCCAGAGCGAGCGCAAGACCCCACTTTCGCATAGGAAACCTCCACAGGGGGCCGATCAGCGCCCTTCCCTCCATTCACAATGGCTTCATGTGCCTGAATAGCAGATGAAAGAAAAGCCGCCCTTTCAGGCGGTTAGCGCGGCGGGCAAGTGACGCCCTCGACCTGCAGCAGGCAGCGTCCGGTCGGCGCGGAAGCAGCGGTGGGCACGCCGAGGATCCCGGCCAACGTCGGCATGATGTCGATCGTCTCGACCGCTTCGGCGCTGACGGCGGCCTTCACCCCGCGGTGCCAGAACAGAATGGGCACACGACGGTCGTAATCCCACGGCGTGCCGTGGCCGGCGACGTAGCCCGCGGCCGGTTCCGGGATCGGGGCTACGAACTCCTTGAGGACGACCACCAAGTCGCCCGAGCGCGTCGGATCGAAGGACGCCCGCACCCTCGACCTGAGGTCCCAGTTGCGCACGTGGCCGGACGGTTCGGGTGCTTGCGCAAGTTCGCCGCGGGTGAACACAGCCGCCACCTGGGGGTGCGCCCGGTAATATGCGACGGTTGCTTGCGATACTCGCGCCCGGTCGCGCGGGCTCAGCCCAGCGTCGAGCCAGACGTCGCCGGCGGCGCCCGGACCGCGAAGCACGGTGCCTCGCAGGCTCAGCTGCGCGGCAATCGTTTTGGAGACGTTGGCCGTCAGGAGGGCGGCGTCGGCCCGCTGCGCTGCGGAATTGCCGGCGTCACGGAGGCGTTCGGGGATGTCCATCGCCCCATGGTCGGCGGTCAAAGCGACCATGTAGTCGATCCCGGTGCGGTCGAGCACGCCGAAGAAGTCACCGAGTTCGCGGTCGAGCGCCATCAGCTGCAGGCACATTTCGCTGCCGCCGGTGCCGAACGCGTGGCCGACATAATCGGTCGCCGAAAGGCCGATCGACAGGATGTCGGTGGCCGAGCCGCGACCGAGCGCGAACTCCTGCACCAGCCCGGCCGACAGCGCCAGCACGGCGCCGTCGAAGTCGGGGTGGGATTTGAAGGCGTTCTTGTCACCTGCCGCGCGAGCGAGCTGCCCTGCCCCGACCGTCAGCTGCGGAGTCAGCGCGTACGGCTTGGCCTTTGCCTGGCACAGGGGTGGTGGCTGCAACGGCGCGCTTGGCTGGGCGAGCCGCCTTTCCAACGCCGTGTTGAGCATCGCAACCGACTGCGGCACCGCCGTCTGCTTGCGGTCGGTGGCGAAGCGCTGGCCATTCCAGAACCAGCGCTGGTCGGCATTGCGGCCGGTCATCATCACCGCCGCGCGGTCCTTGCCGGCGACGGCCATGTTGCGGCTCGCCGGTGTCAGCGCCTTCACCCGCTCGCCGAGAGTGGTCGCGCGCAGATGCTCGGCGGACACGGTGTAGGCGCGCGACGTCGAGCCGGGCGCGCGCTCGTCCTCGGCGCAATAGATGGTCTTGTCCTCGCGAGCCGCGGCTTGCGCGATCCACGTGTTGGCGACGATGCCGTTGCGCGACGGCCGCTCGCCGGTCAGCAGCGTCGCGTGGCCGGGGCACGTCTCGGTCGCGGCGTGGCTCTGGTAGCCGTTGAGGAAGGTCGTCCCGAGCTGCATCCGCGCCAGCCCGCCCGTGAAGTGCTGGCGATACGCTTCGAACAGGTCGGAAGACAGCTGGTCGACGGAGATGACCAGCAGCAATTTGGGCGACGGGGCGGCTGGGGTTGGGGGCGGCGGCACCGGCGGAGTGGCGAGCGATGGCGTAGCTAGAAAGGCGGCGGCGGCAAGGAGAATGCGCATGATCATGCACTCTTGTACCCCTGCGAAGGCAGGGGTCCAGTTCCCTTCGCGTGGTAGAACAACTGGGCTCCTGCCTTCGCAGGAGCACTGACTTACCCGAGCTTCGCGCGGAGCCGTTCGTTGACGACCTGCGGGTTCGCCTTGCCCTGCATTGCCTTCATGGTCTGGCCGACGAAGAAGCCGAACAGGGCCTGCTTGCCCGCCTTGTACTGCTCGACCTTGTCGGCGTTGGCGGCGAGGATCCTGTCGATCTCGGCATCGATCGCGCCGGTGTCGCTGGTCTGCTTGAGGCCTCGCTCTTCAACGATGGCGGCGGCACCCTCGCCGCTCTCCAGCATGATCTCGAAGACCTGCTTGGCGATGGTGCCGGAGATGGTCCCGTCCGCCACAAGCCGGAGCAGCTCGGCCGCCGCCGCAGGCGTGACCGGGTTGTTCTCGATACTTTCACCGCGACGGTTCAGCGCGCCGAACAGCTCCGCCACCACCCAATTGGCCGCCTGCTTCGCCTCTGCGCCCGCGTCCAGCAAGGCATCGAACCAGCGCGCGGTCTCCACCTCGGCCGTCAGCACGCCGGCGTTGTAGGGCGTGATCCCCTGCGCCTCGTAGCGCTTGCGCTTGGCGTCGGGCAGCTCCGGCAGAGACCCTCGGCACTCCTCGAGGAATGCATCGTCGAGTTCGAGTGGCAGCAAGTCGGGATCGGGGAAATAGCGGTAGTCGTGCGCGTCTTCCTTCGACCGCAGCGAACGCGTGACACCCTTGTCGGGGTCGAACAGCCGTGTCTCCTGCACGATCGTCCCGCCAGCTTCGATCAGCTCGACCTGCCGGCGCGCTTCATGCTCGATCACCTGCATGACGAAGCGCACCGAATTGACGTTCTTGGTCTCCGTACGCGTCCCGAACTCGTCCCCTGGTTTGCGCACGCTGACGTTGACGTCGGCGCGCATGGAGCCTTCCTCCATGTTGCCGTCGCACGAGCCGACGTAGCGGAGAACCGCCCGCAACTTGCGCAGGTAAGCCCCTGCTTCCGCTGGCGAACGCATGTCCGGCCGCGAGACGATCTCCATCAGCGCGACGCCGGAGCGGTTGAGGTCGACGTAGCTCATCGTCGGGTGCTGATCGTGCATCAGCTTGCCCGCGTCCTGCTCGACGTGGATGCGCTCGATGCCGATCGTCTTGGCGCTGCTGTCGTCCTTGTCGTCGACCAGCACCTCGACTTCGCCTTCGCCGACCAGCGGGTGGTAGAGCTGGCTGATCTGATAGCCCTGCGGCAGGTCTGCGTAGAAATAGTTCTTGCGGTCGAAGCGGCTCCAGCGGTTGATCTTGGCGTCAAGCGCCATGCCGGTGCGCACCGCCTGGCGGATGCACTCCTTGTTGGGGACCGGCAGCATCCCCGGCATGGCGGCGTCGACCAGGCTCACTTGCGTGTTCGGCTCCGCCCCGAACGCGGTTGCCGCCCCGGAGAAGAGCTTGGACGCGGTGGCCGTGATCTGTGCATGGACCTCGAGGCCGACCACCACCTCCCATTCGCCGGTGTCGCCCTCGATGCGGAAAGGTGCGCCTGCGTCAGCCATTACCACCATTTCTCCGGCCGTGCCGTAAACCCAGCCCGCTCTTCGATCGCCAGCCCGGCGTTGAGCACGCCCTGCTCGTCGAGTTCGTTTCCGATGATGTGCAGCCCGAGCGGAAGCCCCTGCCCGTCCAGCCCGCCCGGTACGCTCATCGCCGGCAGCCCGGCCAGGCTCGCCGGCACCGCGAACACGTCGTTCAAGTACATCGCCAGCGGATCGGTCGTCTCGCCAATCCCGAAGGCGGCGCTCGGCGCGGTCGGGGTCAGGATCACGTCGCACTGCTCGAACGCCTGGCGAAAATCCTGCTTGATCAGTGCCCGCACCCGCTGCGCCTTGTTGAAGTAGGCGTCGTAGAAGCCGGCGCTCAGCACATAGGTGCCGATCATGATCCGCCGCTTGACCTCGGCGCCGAAGCCGGCCGCGCGAGTGGCGCCGTACATGTCGTCGAGGGTTTTCACCCCCTCCTCGCGTAGCCCGTACCGCACTCCGTCGTAGCGGGCGAGGTTGGACGAGGCCTCGGCGGGCGCGATGATGTAATAGGTCGGCAGCGCGTACCTGGTGTGCGGCAGGCTGATCTCGACCGGCTCGGCGCCGCCATCCCGCAGCCACTCGATTCCGCGGTCCCACAGCGCGTTGATCTCCTCGGGAACGCCGTCGATGCGATATTCCCTGGGAATACCGACGCGCTTGCCATTGAGATCGCTCGACAAACCCGCTTCCCACTGCGGTACCGGTAAATCGAGCGAGGTCGAATCCTTCGGGTCGAAGCCCGCCATGGCTTCGAGCAGGATGGCGCAATCGCGCACCGTTTTCGCCATCGGCCCGGCCTGGTCGAGCGAGGAGGCGAACGATACCACGCCCCATCGCGAGCAGCGGCCGTAAGTCGGCTTGATGCCCGAAATGCCGACGAACGCCGCCGGCTGGCGGATCGACCCGCCCGTGTCGGTGCCGGTGACGCCAGGGGCTAGGTCCGCCGCAACCGCCGCCGCCGACCCGCCCGACGAGCCGCCCGGCGTCAACCCGACGTTGCTGCCGCTGCGCCGCCACGGGCTGATCACCGGCCCGTGAGCGCTGGTCTCGTTCGACGAGCCCATGGCGAACTCGTCCAGGTTGAGCTTGCCGAGCATGCCGGCGCCGGCGCGGCGCAAGTTGCCGCTCACCGTGCTTTCGTAGGGCGGCCTGAAGCCCTTGAGGATGTTGCTGCCCGCCGTGGTGTCGACGCCCTCGGTTGCAAACAGGTCCTTGATGCCGAGCGGAATGCCCGCGAGCGGCCCAAGATCGCCGTTGCCGCGCGCCTTGTCGGCGGCATTAGCAGCGGCGAGCGCATCGTCAGGCGTTTCGACCGTATAAGCGTTCAGCACCCGCGCCGCAGCTACCGCCGCGTTGAACTGCTCGGCAATCTCGCGGGCCGAGAAGTCACCGCCGCGAAACCCGTCGCGCAGATCGGCAATCGTCTTCGTCGTCAGCTCGCTCACTCGATCACCTTCGGCACGGCGAAAAAGCCGTGCTGCGCTTCCGGGGCGTTGGCGAGGACTTCGTCCCGGCAGTTGCCGTCGGTGACCGCGTCCTCGCGCAACCTGAGCTTCTGGTCGATCACCGCCGTCAGCGGCTCGACTCCATCGGTATTCACCTCGCCCAGTTGCTCGACCCAGCCGATGATGCCGTTGAGCTCGGGTACCAGGCGCTCGATCTCCTCGTCGCTCATGGCGATGCGGGCGAGCTTGGCGATGTGGCGGACCTGGTCTTTGGAAACGGACATGTGGGCGGGCGGATAGCGGCGGCGGTGGCGCTAAACAACTCCCGCCAGACGTAAGGCAATGCCGGCAACAGCCGATGCAAGCAGCACCGCTACAACCCCGACGTTGAAGCGGAGCACTGCAAGGATCGTCAGGGCGGTCAGCGCCAGCGCCGAGGGGTCGAGGGTCGACCAGACGGGCACATCGACGGTCCCCCGCTCCTGCACCTCGCCGAACAAGGTGTGGACAGCGAACCAGACCGCAAGGTTCAGGATCACGCCCACGACTGCCGCCGTGATGGCCGTGAGAGCGCCTGCCAGCCCCCGATTGGAGCGCAGCCGCTCGGCGAAGGGGGCGCCAAGGAATATCCACAGGAAGCATGGCACGAAGGTCACCCAGGTGGTCAGCACGGCGCCGAAGGTCGCTGCGACCAGCGGGTGAAGTGCTCCCGGTGCCCGCATGGCCCCGAGGAAGCCGACGAACTGGGTGACCATTATCAATGGCCCTGGCGTCGTTTCCGCCATGCCCAAGCCATCGAGCATCTCGCCGGGCGTGACCCAGCCGTAGGTCCCGACCGCCTCCTGCGCGACATAGGCCAGCACGGCATAGGCGCCGCCGAAGGTGACCACGGCCATCTGGCTGAAGAAGATCGCAATTCGGCTGAACTCGTTTTCCGGGCCAAGCGCGAGCAGCAACGCGGCAGTCGGCGCCAGCCACAGCAGAAGCAAGGTGCCACCGACCTTCAACGACCAGCGCAGGTCCGGCCTTGCGTGCGGCGGTAGGGTTTCGCCCAAGGCGGTGTCACGGTCCGGGACCGGCGTGCCGCCCAGCCGGTGAGCGTCGCCGCTGCCGAACGCCGGCAGGCCTGCCCGGCTGCCCGCAAAGCCGACCAGCGCCGCCCCGAGCACGATCGCGGGAAACGGCAGGCCGAACAGGAAGATGCCGAGGAACGCCGCAGCCGCGATGGGCACCAGCATGGGATGCTTGAGCGTCCGCGAGCCGAGCCGCACCACGGCCTGGAGAACGATCGCCAACACCGCCGCCTTCAACCCGAAGAACAGCCCCTGCACCGCAGGCGCATCGCCCAGCAGCACATAGACGAAGCTCAGCGCCAGAATGGCCAGGAACCCGGGCAGCACGAACAAGGTCCCCGCGATCAGCCCGCCCTTGGTCTTGTGCAGCAGCCAGCCGATGTAGGTCGCCAGCTGCTGCGCCTCGGGTCCCGGCAGCAACATGCAATAATTGAGCGCGTGGAGAAACCGTTCCTCCCCGATCCATCGCTTCTCCTCCACCAGGATGCGGTGCATCACCGCGATCTGCCCGGCCGGGCCGCCGAAGCTCAGCGCCGCGATCCGCGCCCACACCCGCACAGCGTCGGCGAAGGGGATCCCGTGCGGCAGGTCCGTCATCGCTGCACGACGCCCATCAATTGGACCCCATCAAGTTGCACCGACAAAGACCCTCCCCTAACGCGCCGCCCCATGTGCGCTCGCCGCTTCCTCATTGTCATCTTTGTTCTCACCTTGCTCGTCGCGGCGGGGGCTTTCGCGATCTACCAGTGGGGCGGCCGGGTGCTGATCGAGCAGGCCGTTCCGACCGGGCGCTTCGAGGCCGCCGAGGCGGGCACCGGTCCCGACTATGCCGACGCAAAGAACTGGCTGGCACGTCCAGGTAAGCCGGACGCGCCCTCGAGGTGGCTCCCCAACGGCTTCGCCCGGCAACCTGCCGGCAGGGCGGTGGTCTTCTATATCCACCCGACCACTTACCTGCAGCGCGACCGCTGGAACGCCCCGCTGCAGATCAACGGCGACACCGAATTCCGCACTCGCCTGTTCGCGCAAAGCCAGGCGAGCGCATTCAACGGCGCCGGCGAAATCTGGGCGCCCCGCTACCGGCAAGCGGCGTTCGGCGCCTTCCTGCTCAACAGCGAGGACGCGCAAAAGGCGCTCGACCTCGCCTACGCCGATGTCTCCGCCGCCTTCACCCGCTTCCTCAGCGAAGCCGGCGACCGCCCGATCATCCTTGCCGGCCACAGCCAGGGTGCGCTGCACCTCAGCCGCCTTCTGCGCGAGCATAATGTGAATATGAAGGGGCGCCTGGTCGCCGCCTACGTCGCCGGATGGCCGATCAGCACCACCGCCGATTTGCCGAGCTTCGCAATGGCGCCGTGCGCCGCGGCCGACCAGACCGGCTGTGTGCTGTCGTGGTTGAGCTTCGGTGACCCGGCCAATCCCGAGCTGGTGCTCAACGCCTATGAGGAGTCGGCCGGCTTCTCGGGTGCCGAGCGCCGACGTGAGGACCTGCTGTGCGTCAATCCGCTGACCGGCACCCGGAACGGCGTGGCGCCGCCTGAGGTCAATCCGGGGACTTTGGTCCCCACCGCGAACCTGAGGTCGGCGGCGCTCGTGCCCGGGCGCGTCGGCGCCCGGTGCGAGAAGGGTTTGCTGCTTCTCGAGGGCGACATCCCCGCGCTCGGCCCGTACGTGCTGCCCGGCAACAATTACCACGTCTACGATTATGCCTTGTTCTGGGCCGCGATCCGCGCGGATGCGGAGCGGAGGCTTGCCGCTTGGAAGCGGTGATTACGGCGTCGGCGGCCGAGTTCGCCGGAGCCATCGCGGGTGGCGGCAAGCTCGCCGGCCTGGATGTGGGTACAAAGACCATCGGCCTCGCCACCTGCGATGCCGGATGGCAGTTCGCCGGCCCTGCCGAGACAATCCGCCGAACCAAGTTCACCCAAGATTTGGAAGCCCTGGAGGCGTTCGTGGAACGGGAGCGGGTCGCGGGCCTGGTTGTGGGGCTTCCCCTCAACATGGACGGAAGCGACAGTCCTCGCACCCAGTCGGTCCGCGCCTTTGCCCGCAACCTGGCGCCTTTGGGGCTGCCGCTGCTGTTGTGGGACGAGCGCTGGTCGACGCAGGCGGTTGAGCGGGCGATGATCGCGGCCGACGTCAGCCGCGCCAGGCGCGCGGAGAAGGTCGACGCACTCGCCGCTGCGCACATCCTTCAGGGCGCAATCGACGCGCTGGCCAATCTCCCGCACTCCGGTTAGGCGGTTCGCTCGTGGACCTCATCTCGATCGACGATCTCAGCGACGCGCAGGTCGAATGGATTCTTGATCGCGCCGTCCGGCTTCACCAGGGTCGCCACCAGGTCGGCGGGCTCAAGGGCAGGATCGTGTTCAACCTGTTCTATGAAGCGTCCACGCGCACCTTGATGTCCTTTGCGACGGCTGCCCACCGGCTTGGCGCGACGGCGATCACCCTTCCGGTCGAGCAATCCTCGGTCCGCAAGGGCGAGACGCTCGACGATACCGCGCGGACGCTTGATGCAATGCGCCCCGACGCCGTGGTGATCCGCCATCGTGAGAATGGGTCGGCGTCCAGCGCGGCGGCGATCATGGCCTGCCCGGTGATCAACGCCGGCGACGGCACCAACGAGCACCCCACGCAGGCATTGCTGGATGCCGCGACGATGCGGCAGCGGGTGGGCCGCATCGACGGCCTCAAAATCGCCATCTGCGGTGACATCAAGCATAGCCGGGTGGCGCGCTCGAACGCCAAGCTGCTGCCCCGCCTCGGCGCGGAGGTGCGGCTCGCCGGCCCGCCCGAGCTCATGCCGGAAAGTGGCGCATGTCTCTCGGTCGATGAAGCGATCGCCGGCGCGGACATCGTCATGATGCTGCGGGTGCAGCGCGAGCGGCTCGACCAGGAGTTCGGCGATGCGCCGGGCGAATATCTGCGGCTCTATGGTTTGACCGATGAGCGCCTGGCGAGGGCTGCGCCCGGCGCGCTGGTCATGCATCCCGGTCCCATGAACCGCGGCGTCGAGATCGACAGCGCCATCGCCGACGATGCGGCGCGATCGCTGATCAACCTGCAGGTGGCGATGGGCGTGGCCACCCGCATGGCCTGCCTCGAAATGCTGCTCGCTTAGCGGGACGCGAGCTGCACCGGCGAGTCGCCGGCGACGTTGCGGACAAAGCAGCTGCCGCCGGCGCGACGGAGCGAAGCGCACAGCGAAACCGCTTCGCCGCTGCTGGCAAACCCTTTGACCGCGAGGCGGTAGACCGGCCCACGGGCACTCACAAAGCGGGCGCTGGTCGGCTTGTAGGCCCGCAGTGCAGAATGGCGCCGGGCCGCTGCGTTCCACGCGGCCAGGACACGCTGCGGCGAGCCGTAGGCGCCAAGCTGGACGACGGCCGACGAATTGCCGTGGCGAACGGCGGCTGGGCGAGCCACCGCACGTTGGGTTGGAGCGGCGCCGCGCCGCAGCCTGGGCTTGGGCTGCACATAGTCGGCGGTGAACGCCGGTGGCGCTTCGCCGACCTCGCGCGCCCGAGGCAGTTTGACGGTGATCTGGCCAACAGCCGCAGCGGAGACTCGGTCGGGATTGAACGGCGGTGGCGCGAGTTCGGCAACCTGCGGCTCGGGCGCCATCTCCGGGACATAAGCGACCTGCGGCGGCTCGGGAGCCGGCGCTGTTGCTGCATAAGCGACCTGCGGCTGCGGCACGGGCGCCGCTTCGGCTTGGCGGGTGCCGGGCTTTACGAGCGCCAGGCGAATTGGTTGGCCGGGATCCTTGGCAGCGGGCGTCACGCCCGTGAGGCTGGCCACTTGGTCGGAGGCGCGGGCCGGCTTGGCCAGCTGCATCCACTGGTGCAGGCGCTCGTTCAGTTGGCCGGCGGGCACGTCCTGCTCCGCGACCAGGCGCGCCTTGGACCAGTCGCCCGTCAGCGCCAAGGCAAGCGCAAGGTTCTGCCGAACGCGGGCGTCGGCGCCTGGCTGACGGGCAGCCGCTTCGAGCACCGCCACCGCCTCGACGGGGCGTCCGGCAAGCGCTACGGCAAGCCCGTAATTGGCGGGGTCCAGGACATTGCGCCCGGCCTCGAGGAAAGCCAGCGCTTCGCCGTTCTTGCCCTGGGCAATCTCGGCAAGAGCGAGCTTGAGCACCGCCTGCGGCTGGTTGGAATAAATCGCCAGCGCATCCTTGTACGCCGACTCCGCCGACGCGAACCTTCCGGCGCCGAAGTAGGAATCGCCGAGGATGGAGCGGAAGCCCGCGTCGTCTGGCGTCCTGGCGACCGCACGTTCGGCAAAACCGATCGCCGTCGCGAAGTCGTTGGCATTGAGCGCAGCAAGCGCCCGCGTAGCCAGCCCCACCTCCCCATTCGCTTGCCCGCCGAAGCCGGACGTCGTGACGGACTGCTTCTGCGATGTCGCGCAGCCGGCGATCGCCGTGCTCATCGCGCCTAGCGCGACAGCTGTGGCGAAGCGGAAGGACTTGGGCATGGTGACTATCCCTTGCGGTTGGCCTTGGCGGCCATGGCGTCGAGTTCCGGCATTCCGGCGAGCAATGCATCGAGCGAGTCGGTAACCAGTTGCTGGGCCGACCGGCCGGTGACCGCACAGGCAAGCCGCAGCTTGAGGTGCCGCTTGGGATCAAGGCGAAGCGTGAACGCTGCCTTGGCCTTGCTGCCCGGCGCCGCCCGCGTCTTTGGGGTCTGCGCCGCTGGTGCGGGTTCGGTCGGCGCGACGAACGCCGGCAGTGCCTGCGGGAGCTCACCGGCAACCTCCGGTTCGAACAGCTCAGCGGTCTCGTCGGCTTCCTCGGCCTCCGATGCACCGAACCGGTCGGCAAGCTCGGCGTGCTGGCTGTGGACCGGCGAGTGGACCGGGGTCAGCCCGGTCGGGTGCGCGCGCGGATGCTCGACGACCTGTTCGCCGAAGGCGTCATGATCTTCGTCGCGGACCGGCGCTGGAGCGGGCTTGGGCGGTTCGAAGCCCATGTCGTTCCAGCCGAGGTCCTCGAGATTGCCGCCGCCCATCTGGCCGAAACCCTGCGGCTTCATGGCGGGACGAGCGGCGCCCTTGCGGGCAAGTAGCCCGGAAGAGAGTGAGGCGAAGGGTTTGGCTTCGGTTGCCACCTGCCGCCCTCCTACTGGCCGACGACGCGGCGGCCGAAGCCACCGACCGGACGCGGACTGGCCGAAGCGATGCCCGGCGACGCACCTGGAGCCGCGAACACGGTTCGGCGGAAATTCTTTTCGAGGCGGTCAGAAATATACTCCCACAGCTCCGTAACTTCCTTGGCCGAGCGGCCCTTGGGGTCGATCTCCATGACCGTGCGTCCGTCGATCATCGATGCCGCGAAGTCGGTGCGGTGGTGAAGCGTGACGGGGGCAACGGTGCCGTGCTGCGACAGCGCGACAGCGGCTTCGTAGGTGATCTTGGCTTT
>CADCVY010000053.1:0-717 GCA_902806275.1 uncultured Sphingomonas sp.
ATGCTGAGCCAGATCAAGCTGGTCTGGTGGCGGGATTCGCTCGCCAAGCTGGACGAGGGGCGCCCGCCCGCTGAGCCGGTACTGAAGGAGGCGGCCACGCACATCCTTCCGAGCGGGATCAAAGGCAACCAGCTTGCTCGGCTTGAGGAGGCCTGGTCGATTCTGCTGACTCAAGAAGAGGCTTTGAGCCCTGACGACCTTGCGCGATATGCGCTCGGGCGCGGCGCACTCCTGTTCCGGTTCAGCTCGAGCCTGCTCGGCTTCCAGCTTAATGAGCGGGTGAAGCGAGCAGGGGAGGGCTGGGCGCTCACCGATCTTGCCCGTCACAGCAACGAGGTCGATGCGCAGGCGGCGCTCGCCGCCGCGGCCGAGCGACTGTCGGACGTCACTGCCCAGCGCTGGCCAAGCCCGCTCCGGCCGCTCGGCATGCTCGCGATGCTCGCATTCCGAGACACGCAGCGAGGCTTTGAGGCCCGCGAGCAGCAGGGCGCCCCGGCCCGCATGGCTCGCATGTTCCGCCACCGGCTGACCGGCCGCTGAACCCCGTTGGATTCCGCTTGATCCTGATCTAGCGTGACGCGTCCGAAACGGCGGAGGGGCAGATGCTTCGATTCGTGGCAGGCGCGATGTCCATGCTGCTGCTCGTGGCGGCGGGGTTCTTCATCTGGAAGAGCCGGGCGTAAACCGACGAGCTGATACCGCCTGCGCCCGCCCCGT
>CADCVY010000053.1:727-17085 GCA_902806275.1 uncultured Sphingomonas sp.
TTAAGCCGCAGCGCCTCGAGACGCCGCCCGAAGCAAGCCCCAAGTCGCGTGAGGAAAAGCGTTTCGCCCGTGCCGACAAGGACGACGATGGCCGGATCACCCGCGCCGAACTATCGGAGCCGCGCCGCAAAGCGTTCGCCAAGCTCGACGTGAACGGGAACGGCAATCTATCTTTCGAAGAATGGACGGTCAGGACGGCCGAGAAGTTCGCCGGCGCGGATGGGGACGGGAACGGCGCGCTCACTCCGCAGGAATATGAGAAGACGAAGCCAAAGGCTCGACCGAAGCCGAAGTGCAATTGTTGATCCGAGTCACCCTGTAGGCTGGGTTTCAGGCCGACACAGGCTCCGCATCTTCAATCGCTAGAACCCCAGCCTGCGCTGAGGGGACGATATTGTTCAGCCACGTAGCAAGCGCCTCCCGCGCCCTCGCCGTGTAAGCCGCCTTCCGATCTGCTTTCCGCTTGCCCTCCACCGGCGGGAACAGGCCGAAATTGACGTTCATCGGCTGATAGTTGTCTGCTGCGGCGCCGCCGGTGATGTGGCAGAGCAGCGCGCCCAGCGCGGTGGTCAGCGGAGGTGGCGCAAGCGTCCGTCCGGCCAGCTCAGCCGCGGCGAAACGTCCGGCAAGGAGGCCGATCGCAGCGCTCTCGACATAGCCTTCGCAGCCGGTGATCTGGCCGGCGAAGCGGATGTGCGGCGCCGCCCGCAACCGCAGCGTCTCGTCGAGCAGCTTGGGACTGTTTATGAAGGTGTTGCGGTGAAGGCCGCCGAGCCTGGCGAACTCCGCATTTTCGAGCCCCGGGATGGTGCGGAACAGGCGCACCTGCTCGCCATGCTTGAGCTTGGTCTGGAAGCCGACCATGTTCCACAAGGTGCCGAGCGCATTGTCCTGGCGGAGCTGCACCACCGCATGTGGCCAGCGACCGGTGCGGGGATTGTCGAGGCCGACCGGCTTCATCGGGCCGAAGCGCAGGGTGTCGACGCCGCGCTCCGCCATCACCTCGATCGGCATGCAGCCCTCGAAATAGGGCGTGTCTTTCTCCCACTCGCGGAAGTCGGTCTTCTCGCCGTCAAGCAGGCCTTGGTGGAAGGCGAGATACTGCTCCTTGGTCATCGGGCAGTTGACGTAATCCTTGCCGCCCTTGTCCCAGCGCGCGGCCATCCAGGCGACATCCATGTCGATGCTGTCGCGGTGGACGATCGGGGCGATGGCGTCGAAAAAGGCGAGGGCGTCCTGACCTGTCTCGGCAGCGATAGCATCGGCTAAGTTGGACCCGGTTAGCGGCCCGGTGGCAACGATGGCCGGGTGGTCGGGCAACGCGTCGACCCGCTCCCGGACGACCATGATGTTCCGCTGGCTCCCGATGACGCCGGTGACCTCCTGCGCAAAGGCGGTGCGGTCGACGGCGAGCGCCGAGCCTGCCGGCACGCGGTGCCGGTCGGCGCAGCGCATGATCAGCGAGCCGAGCGCCCGCATCTCCTGATGCAGCAGGCCAACGGCATTGTTGTCCGCGTCGTCGGAGCGGAAGCTGTTGGAGCAGACCATCTCGGCCAGTGCATCGGTCTCGTGCGCAGGCGTGCTGCCGCCGCCGCCGCGCATCTCCGACAGCCGTACGCGCAGGCCGGCTTCGGCCAGCTGCCAGGCGGCTTCTGACCCGGCGAGGCCGCCGCCGATGATGTGGATGTCGAAACCGGCCGTCATTGCGAGCGAAGCGAAGCAATCCAATGGCGCGGCTGGATTGCCGCGTGCCTGCGGCGCTCGCAATGACGGCCAGACGCGCATAAATCCAGCCGCATGCGCATTTTCACCATTGGCTACGAAGCGTCAACGGTGCCGGACTTCATTGCCGCGCTGAAACAGGCCGGGGTGCAGCGGGTGATCGACGTCCGCGCCCTGCCGCTGTCGCGCCGACCGGGATTCTCCAAATCGGCGCTAAGCGCGGCGCTGGCGTTAGCGGGCATCCACTACGTGCACCTGAAGGCGCTCGGCACCCCGGCCGATGGGCGCGCCGCGGCGCGGGCGGGGCGCCACGCGGAGCTTGAGCGCATCTACGCTGGCCAGCTGGAGCTGCCCGAGGCCATCGCGCAGGGCGCGGTCATGCTGGAGCTTGCCGCCGAGAAGCCGAGCGCGCTGCTGTGCTTCGAACGCGATCCCGCCCAGTGCCACCGGACACTGCTGCTCGATGCCGTCGCGCCGGCGGCGCAAGTCCTTCATCTCTACGCCGAAGGCCAGTATCAGCCGTAGGAACCGCCCCATTTCTGGCTGGTTTCCGGAACGCAACATTCAACCCTGGAGAGCTTTCGATGAGGAAACTAGCAGTCATGCTCGGCGGCGCGGCCCTGCTCGCAGCCTGTTCGAACAACCCACCGGCCGAGCCGACTACGCAAGTAGTCGCAGCCGACCCGAACAACCCGCTGATGGCGCCGGGCTACATGGCCATGGCGGGCAGCAGCGATCAGTTCGAAATCCAGTCCAGCCAGCTGGCGCTGCAGGCGTCGCAGAATCCCGCAGTGCGCAACATGGCCAACATGCTGATCGCCGACCATACGCGCAGCACGCAGATGCTGATGGCCGCGGCGCAATCGGCCGGACTGACGCCGCCGCCGCCGACGCTGTTGCCGGAGGATCAGGCGCTGCTCGACCAGTTGCGCGCTGCCGGATCCGGGCCGGGCTTCGACATGGCGTTCCAGCAAGCGCAGCTGACGGCGCACCAGAAGGCGCTGGCTTTGCATACGAACTACAGCGCTCAGGGCGACGTACCGGCGCTTCGGACCGTCGCCGGCCAGATCGTGCCGGTTATCCAGATGCACTTGCAGCACGCACAGTCGGTCAGCGTCGCGCCGCCGCCGCCCCCTCCGGCGCCGCCGCCGGTCGGCCGCTCGGGCGAACGCGGCTAACCCACGTCGGCCGAGAAACAAAGGGCCCGGCAGTTTCGCGCTGCGGGGCCCTTTTTCGCGAGCATCCAAGTCAGACGGTCGGCAGCTCGTCGTTCTGGGTTTCCGAAACCAGTAGCGCCTCGATATCGGGGACTGGCCGCCCACTCATTTCCTTGTTGATCGTGCAGACGACCCGCTTTTCCACTTCCTTGTGCAATTCCTTGCGGAGCACGCCGAGCGCCTTGGGCGGGGCAACGATCGCCAGCGCGTCGAAGTCGTTGCGCAGCGCGCGCTTCTTGAGCTCTTCGGCGGCGTCCTTGACCCAGATGTCCTCTTCCTGCTGGTGGTAGTCGGTTTCGCTATAGGCCGGCCGGTGGGTGTCCCCGCCGCCCTTCATACCCGTCGCGGCATTGCCCGGTGAGTCGGTCTTCAGGTCGCGGTCGTAGGCGTCCTCGCGCTCGTCATGCGCTTCGGTGCGCAGGTCGATTTGGTTGGCATCGCCGTGGTTGCGGAAAAACAGCATCTTGCGACCATCGATCACCAGCACGAGCGCGTTGTTGGAAAGCGGCATTCATATCCTCCTGATTGTTGAGGAACGAACGCCAACGGCGGGGGCCCCGTTCCTTTACTCCTCGCCCAACGAGCGCGGCTCCGGATCAACTGGACGATTGTGCTCGTCGGCGTCGGTGATCGCATCCTCAACCGGGGAGATTTCCTCGCCGCCTTCGAGTTCGATCTCTTCCTCGTCGCTCTCGTCGATCTTGGCGACACTGACCACATGCTCGTTGGCGCCGACACGGAAGAGGCGGGAGCCGGCACTGCCGCGGCCGATTACGTTGATGTCCGCCACGCTCATCCGGATCAGCTTCGCCTGGTCGGTGACCAGCATGATCTGTTCGCCCCTTTTGGCAGGGAAGGATGCCACAACGCAGCCATTCCGCTTCCCGAATTCCTCTTTCAGATTGATGTTCGTGATGCCTTGACCGCCGCGATGAGTTCGCCGGTACGCGTAGGCCGAACTGCGCTTTCCGAACCCGTTCTCGGTAACGGTAAGGATGAACTGCTCGTTTTCAGCCATGAGTGCGAACCGATCCTCCGGCAGAGTACAAGTCCCCTCCTTCTCGGGTTTCCAGGGCGCAAACTTGAGATACTCCTCGCGTTCCTCTGAGTTGGTGCCAACGCGTTGAAGAACCGACATCGAAATGACCTCATCGCCCTGCTGAAGGCGAATGCCCCGGACGCCGCTGGCGGTACGTGACTGGAACTCTCTCACCGCCGTCGCCTCGAACCTGATTGCTCTTCCGAACCGGGTCGCAAGCAGGACGTCATCGTCCTCCGTCAGCAACGAGACCCCGATCAGGCGGTCGGTCGGGTCGCCGGCGTCCTCGCCTTCCTCGGCGACACCGAAGCGCATGGCGATCTTGCCGGCGGTGGGCACGTTGGTGAATGCGTCCATGCTGTTGCGCCGGACGGTCCCGTGCGCGGTTGCGAACATGATGTGGAGCGCGCCCCAGCTGCTTTCGTCCTCCGGGAGCGGCAGCACGGTCGAGATTGTCTCCCCTTCGGCCAGCGGGAGCAAATTGACCATCGGCCGACCGCGCGCGTTGGGGCCGCCTTCGGGCAGGCGCCACACCTTCATTCGGTAGACCTTGCCGGCGGTGGAGAAGAACAGCACCGGATTGTGGGTCGAGGTCACGAAAAGGTTGGTGACCGCGTCCTCGTCTTTGGTCGCCATGCCGGCGCGGCCCTTGCCGCCGCGCTTCTGCTCGCGGAAGACGGACAGCGGCGTGCGCTTGATGTAGCCGCCAAGGGTGACGGTCACGACCATGTCCTCGCGCTCGATCAGATCCTCGTCGTCGATACCGTCGAAGGCGGCGGCGATCTCCGACAGGCGCGGGCTGGCGAACTCGGCCTCGACCTGGTCGAACTCCTCGCGCATGACCTCGTAGAGACGGGCACGATTGGCCAGGATCTCAAGCAGTTCGCCGATGCTTCTGGCAAGACCTTCGAGCTCGTTGCCGATCTCGTCGCGGCCAAGCGCGGTGAGGCGGTGGAGGCGCAGATCGAGGATCGCCTTTACCTGCGCTTCGGACAGCTGGTAGGTTTCGCCGGCGGCCTGCGGCTCGACGGCTTCGACCAGGGCGATGTACGGGCGAATCTGCTCACCGGGCCATTCGCGGGCGAGCAGCGCCTCGCGGGCGGCGGCGGGGCTGGCCGAGCCGCGGATCAGCCGGACGACCTCGTCCATGTTGGTCACCGCGACCACCAGGCCGAGCAGGATGTGGGCGCGCTCGCGGGCCTTGAGCAGCTCGTGCTTGGAGCGGCGGGTGATGACCTCTTCGCGGAACTTAACGAAGCTCTCGATGATGTCGCGCAGCGCCAGCGTCTCGGGACGGCCCCCGCGGATCGCCAGCATGTTGGCCGGGAACGACGATTGCGCCGGCGTGTGGCGCCACAGCTGGTTCAGTACGACTTCGGGAGTCGCGTCCCGCTTCAGTTCGATGACGACGCGAACGCCTTCGCGGTTGGACTCGTCGCGAATGTCGCTGACGCCCTCGATGCGCTTGTCCTTGGCGGCTTCGGCGATCTTCTCGACCAGCCCGTTCTTGCCGACCTGGTAGGGGATCGCCGTCAGCACGATCGACTGACGCTCGCCGCGGCCGGTTTCCACATGGTGGCGGCTGCGCATCATGATCGACCCGCGGCCGGTGGTGTAGGCGGAGCGGATGCCGGCGGTGCCGAGGATGATCGGCGCGGTCGGAAAGTCTGGCCCGCGCACGTGCTCCATCAGCCCCTCGGACGAGATCGCCGGATCGTCGATAAAGGCGCGGCAGGCGTTCAGCACCTCGCCGAGATTGTGCGGCGGGATGTTGGTCGCCATGCCGACCGCGATGCCGCCGGCGCCGTTGACCAGGATGTTGGGGAAGCGGGCAGGGAGGACCTGCGGCTCGCGTTCCGACGCGTCGTAGTTCGGCTGGAAGTCGACTGTGTCCTTGTCGATGTCGCCGAGCAGGAAGTTGGCGACCCGGGCGAGCCGCGCCTCGGTGTAGCGCATCGCCGCCGGGGGGTCGGGGTCCATCGATCCGAAATTGCCCTGGCCGTCGATCAGCGGCACGCGCATCGACCAGCTCTGCGTCATTCGCGCGAGGGCGTCGTAAATCGCGCTGTCGCCGTGCGGATGGTACTTACCCATGACGTCACCGACGATGCGGCTCGACTTGCGGTACGGCCGTCCGGCGATATAGCCGGCCTCCTGGCAAGCATGGAGAATGCGGCGGTGGACGGGCTTGAGGCCGTCGCGGACATCGGGAAGCGCCCGGCTGACGATCACGCTCATCGCGTAATCGAGGTAGCTGGCCTTCATTTCGTCGACGATGGAGATGGGAGCGATTTCGCTGTCACGGCGGTCGGTGACCGGCGGTTCGGAAGCCAAGTGTGATCCTGTCGTTATGAGTGCATGCGCAGATGGAGCGGCGAGGCGCCGGTTCCGCCATTGTCTAGCCGTTCGCCAGCCAAAGCGCCAGCCCCGCGCGCGCGCGCGCGCGCGGAGTTGGCAGTGAAAGGCCGGTTCAAAGCGCGTTCATGGGCAATCGCCATGGAGCTTGGCGCGTCGGCGCTGCCGCACTAATCAGCGCGTCCGCATTGCGTGCTCAGCTGCGCCTTTGAGCGATCCAGGAGTTTTCCCTATGAAGATTATTATCAGTGCCGCGGCTCTGGCCCTTGGCGCGGCCGCGCCCGCTCTCGCCCAGACCGCTACCGCCCCCGCCCCGGTACAGCCCGCAGCGTCGCAGCCCAAGATATCGAACAAAGTGCGCCCGGCGCTGGTGGCGCTGCAGACCGCGGTCAACGCGAACGACGTGGCCAACATCCCCGCGCTGGTGGCGGCCGCCAACGCAGCGGCGTCCACCGCCGACGATCGGTACGTGATTGGCCAGTTGCAGCTGAAGGCCGCTCTGGCGGCCAACGACCTGACGGCTGTAGCCGCCGCGGCTAATGCCGTGGCCGCTTCCCGCTTTCTCGATACCGCCCGCACGATCGAGCTCCACAAGAGCGTTGCCGGCACGTTCCTGAAGGCAAAGCAATTTGGCCCGGCCGTTGCGCAGCTGGAGCGCGCGTCGGCGCTGGCGCCGGCAGACCAGAGCCTGCAGTTGCTGATCGCCGACGTGCGCCTGGCCGAAGGCCGCAAGGGCGACGCGGCGGCAGTGTACCAGCGCGTGCTCAAGGCTAGCCAAGCCCGCGGGCAGAAGGCCGAGGAAAGCCTGTACCGGCGCGCGGTGCAGGCGGCCTACGATGCCAAGTTGCCTAGCGCTCCAGACCTCGCCCGGCAGTGGGTCGCCGCTTATCCGAGCGCCGATAGCTGGCGGAACTCGATCGCCATCTACCGCAACAGCAGCAACGCCGACATTGAGAGCACCGTCGACCTGATGCGGTTGATGCGCGCCAACAACGCTTTGACCCGGGGCAACGAGCTCGGGCTCTACGTCAACGCGCTGATCGGCCAGTCGAACTTCATCGAAGCGCAGTCGGCGCTTGAACAGGTCGCCCGGCTTCCGGACGTCGACGCATCCGGCATCCAGAATTTGCGGGCGACGGTTGCGGGCAAGCCCAAGGTGACGGCGGCCGAGCTGACCTCGGCTGCCAAGTCGGCGCAGAGCGGCATGGCGCTGCTGCGCATCGGCGACCGCTTCTACGGGCTTGGCGACTACGCCAAGGCGGCCGAGACGTTTCGCGCCGCCGCCGCCAAGGGGGCCGACGCCAATTTGGTCAAGCTCCGCACCGGCATCGCGCTGGCGATGGCCGGAGACAAGGCCGGCGCAACGGCCGAGCTGAAGGCGGTCAAGGGCGCCCGGGCCGGCGTTGCCCAGCTGTGGCTGCTCCACTTGCAGAACCGCGGCTAGAGCGCTCGACTTAGCGACGGGCGATCCGGGAATCCGGCATTGTCCCGTTTCGGGGCGGTTCACATGCTTGGTCTTAGCGCGCGCCGATCCGCCGCATAGAGCCTGTCCTCCTTGCGTCTGGAGGACAGGACACCGGTGCGGTTCGACGATCGCCTGCTAACCGTGTTGAACCAGCCCGCGAGCGACCGCCACGACGCGGCCGTTCGCTGGCGGCAGCTGGTCGACCTCGTCGCGCGCGCCGGCTCCAACAGCGCCAGCCCCGTTGTTGCTCAGGCGCTTGAGCAGATCCGGGACGAGGCGGCGCATGTCGAGGAACCGCTGCGGGCTGCGGCCGCCCGGGCAGTCGCCGCGCTGCCGCTGCCGCTCGCCCTTTTGGAATATTTCGCTTCCGACCAATTGTCGGTCGCGGCGCCGGTCCTGGCGGCGGCGACGCTCGAGGCGGGGCAGTGGCGGGCGATCCTGGCGGCCGCCGACGAAGAGACCCGGCGCTTTGTCGAGACGCTGCACCCGGAGCTTTCGGGCGCCGAAGCCGACTTGACCACTTCGCTGGTGGAGCCTGCTCCGGAAGCCCCGCCGCCGCCGCCGCCGCCGCAGCCGCCCGCGGCGCCGTCCATCCAATCGTCGTTGAGCGAAGTGGTCGCCCGGATTGAGCGGCGCCGCGCCCAGCGCGAGCTGCGTCAGCCGGCCGCCCGCGATCGCTCCGCGCCGCCGCCAGCCGCCGGAGCGCCCGCGCTGTTCCGCTGGGAATGCGGCCCGAGCGGGGAAATCGCCTGGGTCGAGGGGGCACCGCGGGGGCCGCTGATCGGGCGCTCCATCGCGCGCACCCAGGAGGTCGAAGGCGACCGGATCGACGAGGATGTCGTGCGCGCGTTCGCGATGCGGGCGCCGTTCCGCGACGGAGCGCTGCTGCTTGCGGGCGATGGGCTGGTTGCCGGCGAATGGAAGATCAGCGGCGTGCCGGCCTTTGAGCCGACCGACGGTCGCTTTGCCGGCTATCGCGGCATCGCCCTCAGGGACATGCCGGCCGTTGCCGCGGGAGCATCGGAAATCCTGTCCGACCCCGATTCGCTGCGTGAGTTGGTGCACGAGATCAAGACGCCGCTGAATGCGATCATCGGCTTCGCCGAGATCATCGACGGCCAGTATCTCGGACCGGCCGACCGCCGCTACCGCGAGCGGGCGGGCGAGATCGTCGAGCAGGCCCGGCTGCTGCTGGCGGCGATCGACGACCTCGACTTCGCGGCCAAGGTGCATTCGGGCGCGAGCGGCGGGCGCGTCAACCTCGCCGACCTGATCGATCGCGCCGCGGACCAATTACGCGCGCTTGCGCGGGAGCGCCAGGTGGAGCTGGAGTTTGCCGTGTCGCCGCAGGGCGCCGCCGCCGCCGTGGAGCCGGAGATCGCCGACCGGCTCATCTTCCGTATGTCGACCGCCGTAATCGGCACCGCGCAGCCAGGCGAGCGGCTGCGGCTGTCCGTGGACCAGGCCGCCGACCAGTGCCGATACGCGATCAGCCGGCCGGCGGCTCTGCGGGGCCTGTCGGACCGGCAGTTGATCGATGCGGCGAGCGCCGACGGCGGCGCCGCCTTCTCCTTGCGCCTAGTGCGCGGCCTAGCGCGGATTGCCGGCGGCGACATGACAGTCGCGCCTGCCGGTTTCACATTGCTGTTCCCGCGGGCCTGACTTGGCGCAGCCCACCGGCGCGGCTATCGCTTGGGCACCGGGGCAGGGCCCGTAGCTCAACGGTAGAGCCGGCCGCTCATAACGGCTAGGTTGGGGGTTCGAATCCCTCCGGGCCCACCAGCCTTCGCTCGCGGACGCGAGCTTCGGCTGGCAAGCCGGGTCGGGTTTGGTATAGGCATCGTGCCTTGGCGGGCTTGCCCGCCGAAGCCCGAACGGCGAAGGCGGGGAGTGGCGCAGCCTGGTAGCGCATCTGCTTTGGGAGCAGAGGGTCGCAGGTTCGAATCCTGTCTCCCCGACCATCGATCCGCCGGACGCCCGATGGACGTCCGGCCGACCATATCACGCTATTGCGTATTCGACTGGGTGTTGGTGTCGACGTCCACGTCCACATCGGCGTTGCCGACCTTGTCCTGGACCTTTTCGCCGGTCGCCTGGACGTCGTTGACGATGATGCCGCCGACATTCTGCGCCGTGTTCGACACGTCAGCAACGGCGTCTTCGGCGGTGTTCTGGTCGTATTGCACGGTTACGCCATTACCTTCGCTGCTGACGTTGCAGGCGGACGCGAGGAGCAGAAGCGGCAGTGCAAGAGCGATACGCATGATCGGGCCTCCCTGTGTTGTTGAACCGCTCAACGCCGGCGGGAGCGTCTCGGGCCCGGCTCGATGCCACCGGAGAGCACGGCCAGCATCGCCGTCCATGCCGCAACGTTTTGGCGTAGCGCTTCGCGATCGACCTTGTCGAGCGTGTCGTCCGGCGTGTGGTGCAGGTCGAAATAGTCGGTGCCGTCCTGGCTGAGTTCCACCGCAGGCACGCCTGCCGCGATCATCGGCCCGATGTCGGAGCCGCCGGCCTCGTCGAGGCCACCGCCGACAATACCGAGCGGCGCGACCGCTGCTTGCAGTAGCCGCGCTTCAGCCTCGCGGTCTTTGCCGAGCTTGCTATCGACGTTCCACACCCGACCGGCGCCAAAGTCGCTCTCGGCGATCGCGTGGTGGGGCAGCGCCCCGTAGCGCTTCTGGTAGTCGAGGCCGCCGAACAGGCCGACTTCCTCGGCGCCGAACCACAGCACCCGGATTGGGCGGAGCGGGCGCCCGGCATCCATGATGCGCTTGGCGGCCGCGGTGACGATGCCGCAACCTGCCGCATCGTCCACCGCGCCAGTCCCCAGATCCCAACTGTCGAGATGGCATCCGACCAGCACCGGAGCCGCGCGCGGGTCGCGTCCGGGCACTTCGGCGATGACGTTGCCCGACCCCCCGCGGCTGGTCTGCGATACCAGCGTCAGGCGCATGCGAACCAGCCGGCCCCGCTGGAGCACGCGCTGCAGCTGCTCGGCGTCGGGAATGCTGAGCGCCCCCGCCGGGATCGGGCGAACGCCGGCGGCGAAGCTCTGGACGCCGGTGTGCGGGTTGCGGTGATAATCGGTGCCGATCGAGCGGATGACGACGCCGATCGCGCCTTTGCGGCTGGCGATGCTCGGGCCCTGCCGCCGCGCGCCGCCGAAAAAGCCGTAGCTGGAGCCGTCCTGCGTGCGCGTCATGGCATGGCTGACGAACACGATCTTGCCCCGGACAAGCGCGTCGGGCGCTGCCTCGAGGGCCGCCAAATTGTCGAACCCGACGACTTCGCCGGTGATGCCCTGCGGGCCCGTCGACGCGCTGTTGCCGAGCGCGGCGATCGCCAGCGGCTGCGGGAAGGGGGCGACGATCGCAGCGCTTTCCGCGCCTCGCGTCCATACCGGCATGTCGAACGTGTCCACCCGGACGTTGGCGAACCCCATCGTCCGCAGCTTAGCCACCGCCCAGTTGCGGGCACGGGCCTCCGCTTCGGTGCCGGCGAGGCGCGGGCCGACTTCGGTGGTCAGGCCTTCGGTGATGTTCCAGGCATGATCGTCCCTCAGCGCTTGGTCGCGCAAAGCGGCGACGTAGGCCGGGACGGCCGGTGGCGAGGCCTGCTGGGCAGCAGCAGGCAAAGCGACCGCAAGCAAGGCAGCGGGGAGCAGAAATCTCTTCATATCGCCGCGCCTAAGGAGGGCAGAGACGCAAGTCACGAGGTTGGTCGACAAAAACTGCTGCCGCTTCGATCAAAGCAGCCGCATCTGATTGCCCTCCGGCGGACGGAACAGGTCGGTCCGGTGCGGGAACTTGGCCTGGCGCAGCCCGAACTTCTTCGATGCGATGTCGAAGCGGGTGCGCAGCAGGTCGGCCCACGGCCCTTGCCCGCGCATGCGGCTGAAGAAGTTGGGGTCGTTGTCGCGCCCGCCGCGCAGCGAGTGGATGGTGGCCATGACCTTGGCCGCGCGATTTGGGAAATGCCGGTCGAGCCAGGCGCGGAACAAAGGCGCGACCTCATGGGGCAGGCGCACGGGGAGGTAGAAGCCGCCGGTGGCCCTGGCCTGGACGGCTGCCTCAACGATGTGTTCGAGCTCATGGTCGGTGATCTGCGGCACCACCGGAGCAATGGCGACGCAGCACGGGACGCCCGCTTCGTTCAGCGCTTTGACTGCCGCCAACCGCTTGGCGGGCTGCGGAGCCCGCGGTTCGAGAGTGCGCGCGATCTTGGGATCCAGCGAGGTGACGGAGATCGCCACCGTGACGATGCCGAGCTCTGCCGCCGGCTTGAGCAAATCTAGGTCGCGTAGCACCCGGTCGGACTTGGTTGTGATGCTGAACGGGTGGCGGGTCTCGAGCAGCAGTTCGATGAGCGAGCGGGTGACTTTCCAGCGACCCTCGATCGGCTGGTAGGGATCGGTGTTGGTCCCCATGGCGATCGAGCGGCACTCGTAGCCGGGGCGCGACAGCGCAGCGTGGAGCAGCTGCGGCGCGTTTGGCTTGACGAACAGGCGCGATTCGAAATCGACGCCGGGCGACAAGTCGTGAAACGCATGGGTCGGCCGGGCGAAGCAATAGATGCAGCCATGCTCGCAGCCGCGATAGGCGTTGATCGAGCGGTCAAAGCCGATGTCGGGCGAGCTGTTGCGCGTGAGGATGCTTTTGGGGCGTTCGAGGGTCACGGTCGTGCGGCGCCGGACAATACCGTCAAGCGCTTCGACCTGGTCGAGCCATTCGCCTTCGACCCCCCGCTCCTTCAGGTTGAAGCGGGTGGGAGTGGCATTGCGGGTTGCCCCGCGTCCGTGGTTCGACTCGACCGGCACGCGGCGACACTAAGCCGCATGCCGGAACATAACAAGAACGAATCAGCGATCCGCTGGGGTAGTTAGAACAGGATCACCAGCACGATGATCAACAAGATGAGTCCGCCAAGACCGATGTACATGACCGGGGTCCTTCCTCGTTAACTCAGGGGTCAACGGGTCGCGGCGCCGGTGAGTTCCGGAACGGTAACGATCGCCTGGGGCTAGCCTAACGCGCTAGGCCCGTCTGTCCGGTCGGGAAGGCCGGCCAGTGATGCTCGGCCATGGCTTTCAGGGTCGGCGTCGGCTGCCGGTTGAGCCCCTGGTACACCCACATGTTGCGGAGCACGGCGGGGACATAATAGCGCGTCTCCCAGTAAGGGATCGATTCCATCCACAGCAGAGGGTCGCCCTTGTCGTTGATGCTGGCCCAGCGGCCGACCGGCAGCGGCCCGGCGTTGTAGGACGCGATCACCCGGGGGAGCTGGCCAGCCGTGGCCGAGTTGCGGCGCATCATCTCAATGAAGCTCTGCCCGAACTCGAGGTTGTAAGTCGGTTGGGTCAGCTGCGATTGCGCGAACGGCATGCCCGCGCCGCGCGCCATGTCCGCCGCGGTGCCGGGACGGACCTGGAGCAGGCCGACGGCTCCGATCGGGCTAACGGCGCGGGCCTGAAAGCGTGACTCCTGGATGGCATGCGCGAAGGCCAGCGATGGCTCGACTCGCCAGCCACGCACGGGCGCCCAATTCGGGTTGGGATAACGGTCGGCCGCGTCTGCCACCGCGCCATGTTGTCCATTGTTAGCCAGCCACAGCTGCAGGGCGGGAAGGTTGAGCTGCTTGGTGAGCTGGATCAAGGCGTGATGCTCGGCCGGGTTGCCGATCTTCGCCTGGTGGCGGATCATCTGCTCGGCAAGCGCCGGCTCGCCGATCCGCACCAGCTCCCGTGCGCGCTGCACGTTCGGCAGGTGGTCGACCGCCGGGTCGCGCGCAGCATGCGAGTCGGCGGCAAGCCGGGTTTCCATCCCCAGCGTCTCGCGGGCGAGCAGGCCGTAGAAGCTTTCGGCCGAGCCCGCGGCGGCTCTCAGCAAAGGCTCGACGGAACGGGGGCGGCGGCAGGCTTGTTCGGAACGAGCGGCCCAGTAGAGCGCGCCGGTCCTGAGCTCCCGCTGCGCCGCCAGCGAGGCGGTCTGCCGGAAGGCGCGGGACGCCGACTCGCAATCGTTGAGGCGCCAAGAGGCGAGCGCGGAAACCCAAGCGGCATGCGACGCCCATTCGCCGTTGGCGCCCTGCCGCCAGGTGTCGGCGACCCTCCGTGCTTCGGTGTCGAGTCCCAGCACATAGTTGATCCAGGCGACGCGCTGGGCCGCCTCGGCGCGGGCTTCGAACGAAAGCTGCGGCGCGTAGATCAGGAGCTGCGCTTCGGCGCCCGCGGCGTCATTGGCTTTGACCAAGGGTTCAAGGGCGGCGCGTAGCTGGTCGGCGGCATGCTCTCCTTGGACTGGCCTGGCTCGATAGCGGGCAGGAGGCGAGCCGAGGTCGAACAAGCGTTTGGCCGGCAGAATCAGCGGCGGGGTCGTGGCGCCGCGGCTAAGCGCCATGCGCGCCAGCTGATCGGCCTGCGGCAGTTCCGGTGCCTGCGCAACCAGCGCCTCGATCGAATAAAGCTCGATCGTAGGCGAGCCCTTGGCGGTGTACAGCTCGGCCTTGGCAAGCGGCGTCAGCACGCCTGGCGGCAGGGTGGCGATCCCGGCGCGGGCGGACGCCCAATTGCCGGAGTCGATCGCATCGAACACGCCGCGCCAGTCCTTGGGCACCATGATAATGGGCGCAGGCGGCGCCAGGGGCATGGCGGATGGAGGCGCTGGCTGGGCCACCACCGGCACGGGGGCCGGTTGTGCGGGCAGGGGCCCAAGCGGGTCCTGCGCCAGGGCCGGCGACGCGGCGATCGACGCTCCGAACGCAAGCAACCCAGCCTTCAAGATCCGTCCTCCATCAGAAGCAGCAAGTCTCGCCATGCCAGCGATTTGTCTAATGGCCGCTTAATCAGATGGCGCGGGTGAAAGGTCGCGACGGTCCGAAGGCCCTCGAGTTTGTGGACGTGCCCGCGCGCTTCCACGAGCCGCTTGCCGAGCAGCGCCATGCACGGGCCGTCGCCAAGCAGAAGCAGACGCTGCGGGGTGGCGAGGCGGATGTGATCGCGGGCGATCTCGGCACAAGCGGCACGGTCCTTTTCGCTCATCCGGGCGCCCGGCGAGTGAAAGCACGACAGGGAGGCGCTGTAGGCGTCCTCGCCGCTCAGCCCGATCGCTGCAAGCATGCGCTGCGCCAATTGCCAGGCCTCGCCGCCGATCGGCTGGCCGGCGGTGAAATCTTCAAGGGCGGGCGCGTCGCTGAGCAGCATCACCGCGGCATTTTCCGGCCCGTGAGGAAGTATCCGGCGGGCGGTTGCCGACGCCAGCGGCACCTGGGTGCTGCTGGCGAGCCAGTCGCGCAACCCTAGCAAAGTTTCGTGGCTGGGCTGGGCGACGTTGGGTTCGGGCAGCGGCTCCAGCGTCGGCTTGGCGGCGGGCCCAGCGGGCTTCAGCCAGTTGCGAGGCTCTTCCTGCACGGCGACATCGACGCCCGCCTCGAGCCACCAGGCAAGCGCACTACGCGCCTCCGCCACGTCAAGTTCGTCCGCTAGCCCACCCACGCGACCGTTACTCCCCGCCATTGACGGCACGGTCAAGGAATTGGCAGGGCGGATGAGTCAGATCGTTTTTCCGCTGCGACGAGAGAACCATGAGCGAACGCGAGTCCATGCAGTACGACGTGGTGATCGTCGGCGGCGGTCCGGCCGGCCTCGCCGCGTCCATCCGCCTCAAGCAGCTCGCCGAGGCCGCCGGACGCGAGCTCTCTGTCTGCATCCTAGAGAAGGGCAGCGAAATCGGCGCCCACATCCTGTCAGGCGCGGTGATCGACCCCAAGGCGCTCGACGAATTGCTGCCCGATTGGCGCGAGGACGACAGCTGCCTGCTCGCCCGCGTGCCGGTGACCGCCAACGAGCATTGGGTGCTGACCCCCAGGCGCAAGTATAACCTGCCGCACCTGATGATGCCGAGCTTCCTCGACAACAAGGGGACGTTCACCGGCAGCCTCGGCAATCTGTGCCGCTGGCTTGCCGGCCGGGCCGAAGCGCTCGGAGTCGAGATTTTCCCCGGCTTTCCCGCCGCCGAAATCCTCTACCATGAGGATGGTGCGGTGAAGGGCGTCGCCACCGGCGATTTGGGCATCGCCCGGGACGGTTCGCACCGCGGCGACTACCAGCCGGGCATGGAGCTGCACGCCCGCTATACCCTCTTCGCGGAAGGCGCCCGGGGGCATCTAACCAAGCGGCTGAAGCAGATCTTCGACCTGGAGCGCGACTGCCAGCCGCAGGTCTACGGGATCGGCATCAAGGAATTGTGGGATATCGATCCCGCCAAGCACCAGCCCGGGCGCGTCATCCACACCCAGGGCTGGCCGCTCGACGATGCCTGGGGCGGGGGGTGGATCTACCACCAGGACAACAACCAGCTGTCAATCGGCTTCGTGGTCGCCTTGTCCTACCGCAACCCGCACCTGTCGCCATTCGATGAGATGCAGCGTTGGAAGCACCACCCGGCAGTTAGG
Organism: uncultured Sphingomonas sp.; assembly: GCA_902806275.1. Taxonomy (GTDB): domain Bacteria; phylum Pseudomonadota; class Alphaproteobacteria; order Sphingomonadales; family Sphingomonadaceae; genus Sphingomicrobium. Next base: position 16,977 of record CADCVY010000053.1, read on the forward strand.
GAGATGCTCGAAGGCGGCCGGCGGGTATCCTATGGCGCGCGGGCGATCAACGAGGGCGGCTACCAGTCGATTCCCAAGCTCGCGTTCCCCGGCGGTGCGCTAGATCGGA
>CADCVY010000054.1 GCA_902806275.1 uncultured Sphingomonas sp.
CAAGCCGATGATGCGGGCGCGGTTCGGGCGGATTATCTCGATCACGTCGGTGGTCGGCGCGACTGGTAATCCGGGGCAGGCCAATTACGCCGCGTCGAAGGCCGGGCTGGTCGGCATGTCGAAGGCGCTCGCCCAGGAAGTCGCCTCGCGCGGGATCACGGTCAATTGCATCGCACCGGGCTTTATTCAATCGGCGATGACGGATGCGCTGCCCGAGGCCCAGAAGGAAGCGCTCACCGCACGCATCCCGGCGGGCAAGCTTGGCGCTGGCGAGGATATCGCGGCGGCGGCGCTCTACCTCGCCAGCCGCGAGGCCGCTTACGTCACGGGGCAGACGCTGCACGTGAATGGCGGCATGGCGATGATCTGATCACCTGTCGCGCGGATGAACGGCCCTTGCCAGCAAGGCGCACGTGGGTTTAGGGCGGCTGGCAAAACTTGAGTGAAAGGCACAGGAATGAGCGAGACCGCTGAACGCGTGAAGAAGATTGTCGTCGAGCACCTGGGCGTTGAGAACGAGAAGGTGACCGAGGAGGCGAGCTTCATCGACGATCTCGGCGCGGACAGCCTCGACATCGTCGAGCTCGTCATGGCCTTCGAGGAAGAGTTCGGGGTCGAGATCCCCGACGATGCCGCCGAGAAGATCGGAACGGTCAAGGACGCGATCGACTATATCGAGCAGAACAAAGCCTGAAGCTTGCGGCCCCGCCGTCCTGGTGGGTCTGATTTGACCATCAGCGGCTCCCCGTCCTAGGGCGTGGAGCCGTTTGCCGTTAGGGAATGCCGAGGAGTTTCGCAGATGCGCCGCGTGGTGGTGACAGGAATCGGGCTGGTGACGCCGGTGGGCGGCGATGTCGAGACGAGCTGGCGTAACATCATCGCCGGTCGGAGCGGCGCGGGGCGGATCACGCGCTTCGATCCGTCCGACCAGGCCTGCCAGATCGCCTGCGAGATCAAGCCGCCCGAGCACGAGATGGGGTTCGATCCGGGGAAGCGCGTCGATCACAAGGTGCAGCGTCAGGTCGATCCGTTCATCGTTTACGGCATCGATGCCGCCGGCCAGGCGATCGAGGATGCGGGACTCGCAGACATGAGCGAGGAGGATCGCTACCGCGCCGGCGTGTCGATCGGATCGGGCATCGGCGGGCTGCCGGGAATCGAGAAGGAATCGCTGGTCCTGCATGAAAAGGGACCGCGCCGGGTCAGCCCCCATTTCGTGCATGGGCGTTTGATCAACCTCGTTTCGGGGCAGGTCTCGATCAAATACGGGCTGATGGGTCCCAACCATGCGGTGGTGACCGCCTGCTCGACCGGCGCGCACTCGATCGGCGACGCGGCGCGGATGATCCAGCTGGAGGATGCCGATGTGATGCTGGCGGGCGGCGCGGAAAGCGCGCTATGCCCGCTCGGAATCGCCGGCTTCGCGCAGGCGCGGGCGCTCTCGACCCGCAACGACGAGCCGGAGAAGGCGAGCCGCCCGTACGACAAGGATCGCGACGGGTTCGTGATGGGCGAGGGCGCGGGCGTGGTGGTGCTCGAGGAATATGAGCGCGCCAAGAAGCGCGGCGCCAAGATCTATGGCGAGGTGATCGGTTACGGCATGTCGGGCGATGCTTACCACGTCACCGCGCCGCATCCGGAGGGCGCGGGTGGCTATCGCGCGATGGAAGTCGCGATGAAGCGCTCCGGTCTCGACCTGACTGACATCGATTACATCAACGCGCACGGCACCTCGACGCCGCTCGGCGACGAGCTCGAACTTGGCGCGGTTCGCAAGCTGTTCGGCAACGCGGTCGCTACTCTGTCGATGAGTTCGACCAAGTCGGCGATCGGGCACCTGCTCGGCGGCGCCGGCGCCGTCGAGAGCATTTTCTGCATTCTCGCCATGCGTGACCAGATCGTCCCCCCGACGCTGAACCTCGATAACCCAAGCGAAGGCGTCGAGGGCGTCGACCTGGTCCCGCATCAGGCCAAGGAACGCTCCGTCCGCGCCGTGCTCAACAACAGCTTTGGTTTCGGCGGCACCAACGCCTCCCTGATCATGAAGCCGGTGTGAAGCGGCTGCTGGTCGCCGGCGCGGCCGGTCTGGTCTTGGCCGCGCTGTTATCGCTGTATTTCCTGTGGTGGGCCGCCGGTCCGAAGCCGGGGCCGCATGCGATCACCGTGAAGGAGGGCTCAACGCTCAGCAGCGTTTCGCGCGAGCTCGCGGCGAAGGGTGCAATCCCCGGCAGCGCGCGCACCTTCTCGCTGATCGCCCGCGTACTCGGCTCCGGCGATCCCATTCAGGCAGGCGAGTTCGAGATCCCGAACGGGCTCGGCGGCGCCGCGGTGCTCGACCTGCTGCAGCATGGGCGCCCGGTGCAGCGGCTGATCACGGTCACCGAGGGTATGCCGTCGATCATCGTAGGCGAGAAGCTCGCGGCCAACGCCTATCTGACGGGGCCGACGCCGCCCATCGCCGAAGGGTCGGTGCTCCCGGATAGCTACAGCTTCGAACGCGGCGAAACCCGCGCGGCGGTGGTCAAGCGCATGCAGGCGGCGATGACCCGTACGCTCGAACAGCTGTGGCCCAAGCGGACCAATGCGTGTCCCGTAGCCACGCGAGACCAAACGGTGATCCTCGCCTCGATCGTCGAGAAAGAGACGGGCAAGCCGGCGGAGCGGCCGACCATCGCCGGCGTTTATTGCAACCGCTTGGAGATCGGCATGAAGCTGGATGCCGACCCGACCGTTATTTACCCCGTGACCAAGGGGAAACCGCTCGGGCGCCGGATCCTGCGCTCGGAGCTCAACGCCGACAACGGCTACAACACCTACCGCCGGCCGGGTTTGCCGGCGGGGCCGATCGCCAACCCCGGCAAGGAGAGCATCGCGGCGGTGCTCAATCCGGCCGCGACCAAGGCTTTGTACTTCGTCGCCGATGGCACCGGCGGACATGTGTTCGCGGAAACTCTGCAGCAGCATCAGGCGAACGTCGCCAAATGGTTCGCCCTGCGCCGCCAGCGGGGGGAGATGTGAGGAACCGGGGGATTGGACGCGGCCGGATGTTCATGGGCGGGCTGCTGCTGTTTGCGGCGGTGATCGCCTGGGGCACGGCCGTGGGCATCAGCCCGCACGGCACCTCGACCGCCCAAGGAACGGAGCACGTTCGCAGCACGGTCGTCACCATGCTGCGGAATTCGGCGATAATCACCCTGGCGCTGGCGGCGCTGTCGGCCTGGCTGCTGTTCCCCGCCAGGCGGCCGCGAAAGCCGCTGCGGGACTGGGCGATCCTTGCGGTACTTGCAGCCTTGGTGCTCAGCTGCCTCTACCAGCTGATCTGGCTCAGGACCGCACTTTAGGGCCAAGCGCGGCCGAGCGCACATAGCCGACCCGGCGGCGCTCGCCGGCATAGCCCCAGGCCCAGCCGACACTGTCTTCGACGACGGCGAACCCTTCGCCCGGCGTCAACATGCCGATGATCCGCTGATCGTCGCCCGGTGCGTCGAAGAGCGACGCTTGCGACGTGACCACCCGTTCGATCGTCTCCGCATAGTGCGACGCGAGGACCGAGCCCGCGAGCGCGACATCGGCAAGGTCCTTGCGGAAGGCGCTGAATTTCGGGTTCGGCGGGTCCGAGGGCCCGGTCAGCGCAAACGACTCAGCGCTGGTGCGCGAAGGCCGGGGCTTGTCCGATGATCGGGCGGTGGGCGGGGTCCCGTCCGTCGCCTTCGCGGAGGTTGCGCTTGAACCCTTCAAGGAAATCTGCCCCGCTGCTGGTTCGGACGACAAACACGTTGCGGCGGTCGTCTTGGTCCCGTTCGCGCCGGAGATAGCCGAGCGCGCCGAGGGTGTTCAAGGCGCGGGTGACCACCGGCTTCGAGACGCCAAGAACGCGGGCCAGGCCACGCACCGTATGCGGCCCCGGCGTGAGGTAAACCAGCATCAGCAAAGCCATCTGACGGTTGGTCAGATCGGGCTCGCCCGAACGGACATAGGCAATCAACGCCTTCATCCATCCGATTAGCGAAACCTCGCCCATTGCCGCTCGTCTCCCGTGCCGCTTAGCGTCGTTTCTAAACCGGTCAGTTCCGGAATTGTTGCAGGGCCGCGACGAGAAAGTCGGCTTTGCTCGCTAACTAGGAACCGGCCGGCCGCGCATAACGGCGCTCGAGCAGAGTGAAGATGGCGCGCAGTCCAAGCGCTTCGCCGCCCTTGGGGCGGCCCGGCTTGGCGCTGTCCCGCCAGGCATAGGTGTCGAGGTGCGCCCAGGCGGTTTCGTCGGCAACGAAGCGCTTCAGGAACATTGCCGCGACAACCGCACCGGCCATCGGCGAATTGGCCGAGTTCGCCAGATCGGCGACGTCGCTCTTGAGCATTTCGTCATAGGGTTCCCACAGCGGCAAGCGCCACAGCGGGTCCTCGGCCTCGCGCGCCGCGCGCTCGATCTCCGCGGCAAGCTCATCCTGGTTGACGAACATGGCCGGCAGCTCCGGGCCCAGGGCGACGCGGGCGGCGCCGGTCAGGGTCGCGAAGTCGACGATCAGCTCCGGCGAAGCTTCCGCGGCCTTGGTCATCGCGTCGGCAAGCACCAGCCGACCCTCGGCGTCAGTGTTGTCGATTTCGACGAACAGGCCCTGGCGCGACTTGATGACGTCGCCGGGCCGGTAGGCGGCCGCGGACACTGCGTTCTCCACCGCCGGGATCAGCAGGTGGAGCCGGACGGGCAGACGCTCGGCCATGATTAGCCGGGCCAGCGCCAGAGCGTGGGCGGCACCGCCCATGTCCTTTTTCATCAGCCGCATGCCGCTGCCCGGCTTGAGGTCCAGCCCGCCGGTGTCGAAACAGACGCCCTTGCCGACGATGGCGACTCGCGGGTCGTCGGGCCTGCCCCATTCCAGCTCGATCAATCGCGGCGCGCGCTCAGCCGTGGCGGCGGCGCCCACGGCGGCGATCAGGGGATAGCCGTCGGCCAGTTGCTCACCCGAAGTCACGGTCACCGATGCGCCCGCTTGCGCGGCCTCGGCTCGCCCCGCGCGCTCAAGCTCAGCGGGCCCGAGGTCGCCCGCGGGGGTGTTGACGAGGTCTCGGACGAGGGCGGTCGCGTCGGCGAGGCGCACGAGTCTGTCGATCCTTGAGGGGGCGCCGGTGAGGAGCACGCGCGGGCCTGACGTCGTGTCTTCCTTCCTGGATCGGAAGGTATCGAACCGATGCTGGGCGAGCAGCCAGCCGAGTGCCGCCTCTCCGGGCTCGCCCGATGTCAGCTTGTAGGTACCTTCGGGCAGGCTCTCGGCAAGCTTGGCCAGGCACCAGGGTGAAAGCGCGGAAGCATCCTTAATCGCGGCGACCACTTCGAACTCGCCCCCCCGGGGCAGCAGCGCAAAACTGCCGGCGCTGTTACCGTCGAAGCGGTGAGCGGCGAGAAGCACCCGGTCCTCCGCTGACCGCGCCTTGAGCCAGTCAGGGTATCTGGCCTCGTCGACGAGGTGGATGGGACGGGCCTTCTGGCCACGGTCGGCAATCAGCAAAGGGGTGAGGTCGGTCATCGGGCGGCCTGTAGCGGAGCCTCGCACCGCTCCCAAGCCTGTAGCCCTTGCCCGTGCCGCAGCGACCCGCCACACTTCATCGGCAGGGCGAAGGGCAGGCCAAAAAAAACGTGATCTTGCATGTGCTTATGGCGGTGATGTCCGCAGCCGCTGCAGAGGCTCCCGCCGACATCGTCATCACCGCCGAGCGGACCCCGTCGCGGGTGCTGCCGCCGACGACCGAGCTCGGCGACGCCGCGCTGCTGGAGCGCCAGCCGCGCACCGCGGCCGACGCAGTCGACCAGCTTCCCGGCGTCTCGGTGCGGACCAACTCGCGCGGGGAGACGATTGCGAGGGTGCGGGGCAGCGAGGAGCGGCAGACGCAGCTGTTCCTGGACGGCGCGCCGCTCGCCGTGCCGTGGGACGGCCGGGCCGACATTGGCGTGCTCCCAGCGGGGCTGATCGGCACGGTGCGGGCGACCAAGGGAGCGGTGCCGATCGAATACGGGGCGAACGCTGTCGCTGGCGCGATCGACCTCGAAACGCGTTCCGGCGGCCCGGCGGGGTGGCGAGCGATGGGCAGCGTCGGACGGCACGGCTTTGCGGACGGCTCGGCCATTGCCACGCTGCCGGCTGGCGGCCTCGACCTAACCTTGGCGGCGTCGGCGCTGACCCGCGACGCCGAGCCGGTCGCGAGCTTGGAGGCGCTGCCGTTCAGCCAGCCCGATAGCGGCCGCCGCGTCAATAGCGACCTGCGCTCGGTCAGCGGCTTCGGCGCGGTGTCGCTCACGTACGGCCCATTGGTTGCGCGCATGTCGCTGCTCCACTTCGACGCCGAGCGTGGGATCGCGCCGGAGTCCGACCGCGACCCGCGCCTCGCCGCGCCTCGCTATTGGCGCTACCCCGACATCCGACAGACCCAACTGAACCTGTCTTCTCGGCTGGAGCTGTCCGATGCCGCGGCGGTGCGGTTGGTCGGCTGGCGGCAGTGGTTCGGCCAGACGATCGAACAGTTCACCGACGCAAGCTACGACACGGTCCGCGCCCGCCAGGACGACAAGGACGACACGCTCGGTGGCCGTTTCGTGCTGAGCACCGCAGTGCAGCCCTTCACCTTGCGGCTGGTCGGCAGCGCGCAGACCAGCCGCCATACGCAGGTGGACCAGCCGGTGCCGGTGGTCACGGCGGCGCCGAAGCTGATTTATCGCCAGAATCTCTATACGCTGGGCGCCGAGGCCGACGCGCCGGTCGGGGCGGGCCGTGGCACGCTAGGCCTTGCTTACGACCATTTCGCCAACCCGCGCACCGGCGACAAGCCGGGCCAGCCGGATCGCGGCGCTGCTGCCTTTTCGGCCGCCTACCGGCTTCCGTTTGGCAGCGGCTGGAGTGTTGCTGCGTCTGGCGGACGGCGGAACCGCTTCCCGACCGCGCGCGAGCTGTTCGGCGAGGCGCTTGGGCGCTTCCTCCCGAACCCGGCCCTGCGTCCCGAACAAGCGTGGCTCGGAGATCTTGAACTTACCTATGCACAGGCGGGGATGGGGGTGCAGGTGAACCCGTTCCTGTCCCGCGCGACCGACACGATCGCCCAGCGAGTGGTCGCGGTCGCCGGGCGCCGCTTGCGGCAACGATACAATCTCGCCGGATCATTCACCTACGGCATCGATGCCGCAATGAACGCCCGTGTGAGCAAGCGGATCGGCGTCGAGGCGAGTGCAATTGTCTTACGGGCGCTGGCCGATGCGGGCTCCGCCCCTTTTCGCCGGCTGCCGCAACGCCCCAGCATCGAAGTTGGTGGAGCCGTGACGATCGATCCGACCGCTCGGCTGCATGTGCGCGCCGAAGTTCGGCACACCGGTCCCGCGGTCGACCTGGACCCCAGCGGCAATCGTGCGCGGCTTCCGCCCGGCACCGAGGTCAACTTGCGCGGGCGCTGGGCGATCACCGAACTCCGAAGCGGTCAGCGGCTCACCCTGACAGCTAGCGTAGATAATTTGACCGACGATGTAATCACGCCTCAGCTTGGACTGCCTTTGTCCGGGCGCAGCTTCCGTTTTGGCGTACAGCTCAACTAATCGAAGCGCCGGCGAGACAAGCCGCAAGTAAATGCGTTCGCCGGAGGAACAGCATTCGCGTCGCCCCGTTCTCCTGTGCCGGGCACCAGCTGTCCCGTTTCCGATTTCAACAGGAGACTATTTGATGTCAGATCGTATCGCTTCCGCCGTTTTCGACAACCGCGAAGAAGCCGAACGCGCGCTTTCCGAGCTTCGTTCGGCCGGTTTCCGCGAAGAGTCCGTGTCGATCGTCGGCCGCTCCGAAAGCGGCAAGGTCACCGACAGCAGCAACGATGGCGACGACGACGGCGTCAACAAGAGCGGCGCCGTGAAGGGCGCGCTTGGCGGAGCGGCAGCCGGCACGCTGCTCGGCGTTGCGGCGCTGGCGATCCCCGGTGTCGGCCCGCTGGCGGCTGCCGGCGCGATTGCAGCCGGCGCGGTTCCCGAAGCCGCCGCGATCGGCGCTGCGGTCGGCGCAACCGCCGGCGGCGTTTCGGGCCTGCTCGCCAAGCATGGCGTTAGCGACGAGGACTCCAAATATTACGAAAGCCGCATCAACGACGGCGGTATCTTTGTTTCGGTTGATGCCGACCGCGCCGGCGGATCGATCGATGAAGCCCGCGAGATCCTGTACCGCAATGGCGGTCATAGCTCGACCCGTCAGCGCACAACCAATTCCTGAACCGACGAGGGAGGTACGCTCAGTGCGTCCCTTCCGCTCCCTTTCGTGATCAGTTGACGGGCACGCCGAACAGGTCGTGCTCGTCGCTGTCCTCGACCAGCACTCGCACGATGTCGCCGGGGTGCAGCGCTCCAGCATCGCGCAGGTGCACTTCGCCGTCGATCTCGGGGGCGTCCGCTTTCGACCGGCCGCTGGCGCCGCCGCTTTCCGGATCCACCGCATCAATGATCACGTCGAGCGTCGCTCCGCCTTTGGCGGCCAGCTTCTCGGCCGAGATGCGGGCGGTCAGATCCATCACGCGGGCATAGCGCTCTTCCTTGAGTTCCTCGGGCACCTGGTCCGGCAGCGCATTCGCAGCCGCGCCCTCCACAGGCTCGAAGCGGAAGGCTCCGACGCGATCGAGCTGCGCCTCTTCGAGCCAATTCAGCAGATAGTCGAAATCTTCCTGGGTCTCGCCCGGGAAGCCGACCACGAAGCTGGAGCGGATCGCGATGTCGGGCGCGACCTGGCGCCAGCTGCGGATTCGCTGCAGCACCTTGGCATCGTTGGCCGGCCGCCGCATCGCCCGCAGCACCTTGGGGCTGGCGTGCTGGAACGGGATGTCGAGGTAGGGGAGGACCAGCCCCTCGGCCATCAGCGGGATGACGTTGTCGACGTGGGGGTAGGGGTAGACGTAATGGAGCCGGACCCAGGCGCCGAGCCTGCCCAGCGCGGCCGCCAGGTCGGTCATGTGCGCGCGCACCTCGCCCCCGCCCTTAAGCGGGTACGTGGCATGGCGGAGGTCGACGCCATAGGCCGACGTATCCTGGCTTATGACCAGCAACTCGCGAGTGCCGGCCGCGACCAATTTCTCCGCCTCGCGCAGGATCGCGTCGGGGCGGCGGCTGGCGAGGTCGCCACGCAAGTTCGGGATGATGCAAAAGGCGCAGCGGTGATTGCAGCCTTCGGAGATCTTGAGATAGCTGTAGTGCCGCGGCGTCAGCTTGAGGCCGGCGTCCGGCACCAGGTCCAGGAACGGCGAGGCGATCGGCGGGGCCACTTCGTGAACGGCGGCGACCACTTCTTCGTACTGGTGGGCTCCAGTAATGGCGAGCACGTCTGGGAAGCGGGCGCGGATGACCTCGGCTTCCTTGCCCATGCAGCCGGTGACGACCACGCGGCCGTTCTCGGCGATCGCTTCGCCAATGGCTTCGAGGCTTTCCTCCTTGGCGCTGTCGAGGAAGCCGCAGGTGTTGACCAGCACGACGTCAGCGCCGGCATAATCGGGCGACATCGAATAGCCATCGGCGCGCAGCTTGGTCATGATCCGCTCGCTGTCGACCAGGTTCTTGGGACAGCCGAGCGAAACCAGGCCCACGCGGGGCGGCTTGGGGAGAGTGGTCGCGTTCATCGGAAGGGCCGCGCCTATAGCGGATTTTTGCGGCGAAATCGAGGCCTCAGGTCAGGTGCTGTCAATGATCTCGAGAATGCGGTCACCGGGCCGCAGCCGTTGGTAATCAGCGTCGCTGGCTGCCTGCGGCTTGCCGTCGCGGATCAGCCGCACCGCCTGCCCGGTGCAGATCTCCTGCAGTGAGCGGCCGACCTCGTCGGCGCTGATAACCCGCTCCCGCAGCTCGACCCGTCCCGCCGAGGTCGCCAGGTCGGCAAGGTAATCGGCACGGTACGGCCCTTCGAGCGAGCTCGCCAGGAGCAGGCCGGTAAAGCTGACCGGATTGATGACGGTATCGGCACCGGCTTGCCGGGCAATATCCTCGTTGTCCGTCTCGCGAATGGTCACGCTGATCTTGACGCTGCTGCTGAGCTTTCTCGCGGTCAGCACGACTAAGATATTGCTGTCGTCGCGGCCGGTGGAGACCAGCAGGGCCGCGGCGCGGTCAACATGCGCGGCGCACAGGGTCTCGTCCCGGCTGGCATCGCCCAAAAGCACGGCCACTCCGCACTCGCTGGCGCGGTCGAGCGCCTCACGGTTCTTGTCGATGACGACGATTCGCTTGGCGTCGATGCCGCGCGACAGCAGCTCTTCAAGCGCCTTGTCGTTGCTGACCCCGAAGCCGGCAAGCAGGATGTGGTCGCGCAGGTTTCTCTGAATAAGTTTCATCAACCACCTATTCCAGGTTCGTTTGATTATGAAGGTGTAGGCCGTACCCGCGAGTAGCAGCAGGAAGAAGACACGAATCGGGGTGACGACGAGCGCGTCGAACAGTCGCGCCCGTTCGGTCACCGGGACAACGTCGCCGTAGCCCGTCGTGGTGGCGCTGATCATCGTGAAATAAATGACGTCCGCGAAGCTGACGTGCCCGTCGATCTGGTCCTTGAGCGCATCCCGTTCAAACCAGTGAAACGCGACGATGAACACGATCATGGCCAGTATGATCGACATGCGGATGGCGAACTGGACCCATGGCCGCAGCCTTGGCTGCCGCTTCAAAGTCATGTGCATTGGATCGAGATTCCAACGCTGAGGTGGAACCGATTGCGGCGACTGGGGGGTCATGACCATGTCTTAGTCAGCCGGAGTGCCGCTGGCCAATGGCGAAAGCGCTGGCTAAGACCCGCTCGTTTTTGGAACCAGTGGAGTAAGCATGCGCATCGCGATGATCGGCACCGGCTATGTTGGCCTCGTTTCGGGCGCGTGCTTCGCGGACTTCGGCCACCAGGTGTGCTGCGTCGACAAGGACGCTGGCAAGATCGACGGCCTGAACCAGGGGCGGATGCCGATCTGGGAGCCCGGCCTCGAGGCGCTGGTCAAGGCCAATGCCGACCGCGGGCGGCTGACGTTCACGACCGACCTGCCGAGCGGCGTTGCCGATGCTGAGGCGGTGTTCATCGCGGTCGGTACGCCGGCACGGCGCGGGGACGGCCACGCCGACCTGAGCTTCGTGTTCGCGGCGGTGCGGGAGCTTGCCAAGGTCATCAAGCCGGGCACCGTGGTGGTCACCAAGTCCACCGTTCCGGTCGGCACCGGCGACGAGATCGAGCGCATTCTGAAGGAAGAGGGGGTGGAGCAGGTCTCCGTCGCCTCAAACCCGGAGTTCCTGCGGGAAGGCGCCGCCATCGCGGATTTCAAGCACCCCGACCGGATTGTCGTCGGCGCCGAGGACCAGTTGGCGCAGGACGTGCTGCGGGAAATCTACCGGCCCTTGTTCCTCAACCGGGCGCCCATCCTGATCACCGGCCGGCGGACGGCAGAGCTGACCAAATATGCGGCCAACGCGTTCCTGGCCACCAAGATCAGCTTCATCAACGAGATCGCCAACCTGTGCGAAGCGGTCGATGCCGACGTCCAGGACGTCGCCCGCGGCATCGGTCTCGACAACCGCATCGGCCCCAAGTTCCTCCACGCCGGGCCCGGCTATGGCGGCAGCTGCTTCCCCAAGGATACCCTGGCGCTGCTGCAGACGGCCGATGCCGCCGGCGTCGACCAGCAGATCGTGCGCACCACGGTCGCCGTCAACGATCAACGGAAAGCCGCCATGGCGGACCGGGTTGCCGACGCGCTCGGTGGCGACCTCGCAGGCAAAAGGATCGGCGTGCTGGGCCTCGCCTTCAAGCCGAACACCGACGACATGCGGGACGCGCCGTCGATCCCGCTGATCCAGGGCCTGCTCAAGCGCGGCGCCGAGGTGACCGCGTTCGATCCGGTGGCGCAGCACCAGGCGGAGCAGATGCTCGATGGGATCACCTTCGCCGCCGATGCCGATGGCGCGGCGAAGGATGCCGACGTCCTGGTCATCGTCACGGAATGGGACGAGTTCCGCGCCCTTGATCTCATTGAGCTTGCCGGCGCGATGCGCGGCAAGGTCCTCGTCGACCTGCGCAACGTGTATGACCGCGAGGAGGTCGAGCGAGCCGGTCTCGAATATCATGGCATCGGCCGCGGGCGGCAGCGAACCGCCGCTTAACCACATCTGTTCTGGATGTTTATGCATCCGAAACAAGGCGTCTATGTTAAGTTGAACCATATGAAGTGCCGGGCTCCTGTCTTCGCGATCGCGGTGGATGGCTGACATGCGTCACGACCGCTTGCCCCGGGTCCGCAACCGCTCGCTGCTGACCCGCAAGCGCTTTGTGTTCGCCGGCGCGCTGGCCACCGGCGCGCTGCTGCCTTGGGCCTTGCGCGGACCATTGCCCGGCCGGCTGCTGGAAGCGGCCAGCACCAACGCCTTGTGGGCCAATGCCATCGCCATCGGCATCGCTTTCTGGATGCGGCTGTCGATTGAAACCTATCCAGGCATCCGCCGCTCCTACGTGATCCTGCCGTCGGCGCTGACGGGCCATGGGCTAACACTGGTGTGGTTCACGATGACGCGGCTGCCGTACGATCGCCTGGCGCTCACCCTGGGCTTCCTGTTCCACGTGGTGTGGCTGTATCTCCTGTATGTCTATGCCGAGCGGCGGGTGCGGCGGCGGATCGCGGTGGTGCCCTATGGCGAGACGGCGGCGCTGACCGCCATCGAGGAGGTCGACTGGCTGACCTTGTCGCGGCCGCAGCTCCACGACGCCAGGCGGTGCGACGCCATCGTCGCCGACTTCAGCGCCGATCTGCCCGACGAATGGGAAGCCTTCCTGGCCGATGCCGCGCTGGCCGGGCGGATCGTCTATCAGGTCAAGCAGCTGTCCGAATCCCTGAGCGGCCGGGTCGAGCTCGAGCATCTTTCCGAGAACAGCTTCGGCTCGCTGCTTCCGGCCCGCGGCTATTTCTACCTCAAGGCCGCTGGCGACTTCCTGTTTGCGGTCGCGATCCTCCCGTTCGTCCTGCCGCTGATGGCAGGCATCGCGCTGGCGATCCGCGCTGATAGCCCGGGAACGATCCTGTTCCGGCAAAAGCGCGTCGGCCATGCCGGCAAGCTGATCACGGTCTACAAGTTCAGGACCATGCGCGAGGTCACCGTCGAGAATGCGCGGGTGGCGGCGATGACCAGCGACGACGACGACCGCATCACGCGGGTCGGCGGCACCCTGCGCATGCTGCGCCTCGACGAGCTGCCGCAGATCCTCAACATCCTGAAATGGGAGATGAGCTGGATCGGCCCGCGGCCCGAGGCCGAGGTGCTGTCCATCTGGTACACCAGCGAGATCCCGTTCTACCGCTACCGCCACGTGGTGAAGCCGGGCATTTCGGGCTGGGCGCAAGTCAACCAGGGCCATGTCGCGCAAGTCGACGAGGTTCACCGCAAGCTGCAGTACGACTTCTACTACATCAAATATTTCTCCCCCTGGCTTGACCTCTTGATCCTGCTGCGGACGATCAAGACGATGCTGAACGGCTTCGGGGCGCGCTAGCGGCCAGCAGGCAAACAACAGTCGAAACCGTCCAAGGCGGCAGTCGTTCACCGACCGATGGCGCGCTATTTACTGCACCTCCACAATCGAACCGGCCACACTCGCGACGACGAGGGCCTGGATCTGCCCGATGTCGCCGCCGCCCGCGACGAAGCGATCCGCAGCATCCGCAGCATCCTCAGTTCCGAGATCCTCGAAGGGCAGATGGATCTCGACGGGCGGATCGACATTTGCGGCGAGGATGGGGAAACGCTGGCGGTGGTGCGCTTTTCGGAGGCCGTGCAGCTGAAGGCCGAAGCTTGAACGATGCTCGACGCCCATCTCAAGAAACTCCGCGCCCGCGACGACATCAGCGCAGCCGAAGAACAGGCGATCCGCGCCGGCGTCCGCGAAGTCATCAAGGTGCCGGCCGACGGCCTGGTGGTGCGGGCCAACCAGCCGCTCGAAGTTTGCACAATCCTGCTGTCGGGCATCGCCGCGCGGCAGAAGGACATGCCGGACGGCAAGCGGCAGATCACCGAAATCCATGTGCCGGGGGACTTCACCGACCTGCACAGCTTCACGCTCAAGCGGCTCGACCACGACGTGGTTGCGCTCAGCGCCTGCAGCTTCGCGGTCCTCCCCCACAAGTACCTCGAGCAGATCACCGAGACCCAGCCGCACCTGACCCGGGTCTACTGGTTCGGCACCAACATGGATGCGGCGATCCACCGCGAATGGGTCGTGTCGCTGGGCACCCGCAGCGCCCTTGCCCGCATGGCGCATCTGTTCTGCGAGCTGCACATCCGGCTCGGCATCGTAGACCTCACCCGCGGCGACAGCTTCGACCTGCCGATCACCCAGCAGGAGCTTGCCGAGATGATTGGTATCACGCCGGTGCACGCCAACCGGACGCTGCAGGAGCTGCGCAAGAACGGCTGGCTCGAGTTCGCCGGCGCGCTGGCGACAATCAAGGATCTGGAAGCGCTGAAGCGGGCGGCGGAGTTCGATCCGGCGTATCTGTACCTAGAGCGAGGCCGCCGCTGAGGGTTGGGCATGAGTCTGCGGCGCTCTCGTCGGCGGGGTCATCTTCGACATCGTCGTCTTCGCCCTGCTCCTCCTCGCGTTGGTCCTCCAGCCGGTCGGCCCGGCTTGCCCGCGGGCGCACAGCATGGTGAACCAGGCCTCGCGCAGCCGCTCTTAATAGGCGCGCTCTTCCTGCCACTCGGCGTCCGCTGTTGCGTCCAGCAGCGCGGCTTCCTCGGCCGTGCCGGCGCGTTCGTAGTGCGCGACCGAGTCCTCGTCGTACGGCCGGCTTTCGTAGCTGGTGAAGCCGGGCGGCGGCGGGAAGTCGGTCAGCAAGCATGGTCGTAGGGTGACGTGCTGCTGTATGGCGCGATGGTGTGAGCTGGGCCGCGGTTTGGGGTGCGGTTGTAGGATGGCGGCGCGTCGAAATACCTGAGCTCCAATTGGTGAACTTGGCGACCTACGTCCCACGAAAATTGAACAGATCGTAACCTGACACGTTGCCGCCCCAGCCCTCATCATCGCTGGAGATCACATATGCGACTGCAAGCCATGAACTTCGCCGGTGTAGGTATGCTGCTGCTTTGCTCGTGCGCCACCGACGGGCAAGATCAACCAGCCACAGCAGTGACGACGGAGCAAGCCGCAGCTGCGATGTCGCAAGAAGCTCCTGCGTCGACGACGCCCACAACCACGACATCGGACATGGGGCAGCAGACGCCCGCGCCAGCAACCTCCACGACCGCGACGGGGACGATAAATACGGCGCAACAGACCCCCATGCCAAGCGAGTCAGCTACGACGCAAAGGCCATCGTCCACATCACCTTCGACCGCCGATCAAAGCGCGCCCGGAACGGCTGCGGCGTCGGACCAAAGCTCGATGAGTGCAATCAAGACGAGCACGACGGAGGCTACGACGGCGTCGGATCAGGCGGCATCGACAACGGCTGCAACGGCCGCCGACGTGACGAAAGGACGGTCAGTCTACGACAAGAACGGTGACCGGATTGGAACGGTTGATTCAGTCAGTGGACAGAACGCGGTCGTCAGCACCACCGGGAAGGTCAAGGCAACCATCCCGGTCTCCAGCTTTGCAAAGAGCGACAAAGGTCTCGTGCTCGCGATGACCAGGGCCGAGATCGAGGCGGCCGCAAAGGCCCAATAGCCGACCGCGAATTCGAGCGGCTGCTGTGTGAACGGCGAAGGTGAGGCTTAGGCGTCGATCGCGTCCTCGTCGACCGCCGCCGCGCTGTTCTGGATGAATTCGAAGCGTTGCGCCGGGTCGCGGCCCATCAGGCGCTCGACGAGGTCCTTGACCGGCTGACGGTCTTCGTAGGCGCTGGGCAGGGTGACCTTGAGCATTGACCTTGTGGCCGGGTCCATGGTGGTTTCCTTGAGCTGGTTGGGGTTCATTTCGCCCAGGCCCTTGAAGCGGCTGACCTCGACCTTCTTGCCCTTGAACTCGGTCGCTTCGAGCTCGGCGCGGTGCGCGTCGTCGCGGGCGTAAAGCGTCTTGGCGCCGGCGGTCAGGCGGTAGAGCGGCGGCTGGGCGAGGAACAGGTGGCCGCGGCGGACCAGCTCGGGCATTTCCTGGAAGAAGAAGGTCATCAGCAGGGTGGCGATGTGGGCGCCGTCGACGTCGGCGTCGGTCATGATGACGATCCGTTCGTAGCGGAGCGCGTCCTCGTTCCACTTGTCGCGGGTGCCGCAGCCGAGCGCGAGGCCGAGGTCGGCGATCTCGCTGTTGGCGCGGATCTTGTCGGCGGTCGCGGAGGCAACGTTGAGGATCTTTCCGCGGATTGGGAGGATCGCTTGGGTCTTGCGGTCGCGCGCCTGCTTGGCCGAGCCGCCGGCGCTGTCGCCCTCGACGATGAACAGCTCGGTGCCCTTGGCGTCGTCGTTGGCGCAGTCGGTGAGCTTGCCGGGCAGGCGCAGCTTGCGGGCGCTGGTGGCGGTCTTGCGCTGGACCTCGCGTTCGGCGCGGCGCTTGAGGCGCTCTTCAATCCGCTCGACGACCGAGCCGAGCAAGGCGCGGCCGCGGTCCATGTTGCCGGCGAGATAATGGTCGAAATGGTCGCGCACCGCGGCCTCGACGAACCGGGCGGCTTCCAGGCTGGTAAGCCGGTCCTTAGTCTGGCTCTGGAAGTGCGGGTTGCGGATGAAGACGGACAGCATCAGCTCGACCCCGTTGAACACGTCGTCGGCGGTGATGTCCTTGGCGCGCTTGTTGCCGACCAGCTCGCCGAAGCCGCGGATGCCTTTGGTCAGCGCGGCGCGCAGGCCCGCTTCGTGAGTGCCGCCGTCGGGGGTCGGGATGGTGTTGCAGTAATAGGATTCGGAGCCGTCGCTGTAGAGCGGCCAGGCGACCGCCCATTCGGCGCTGCCCTGGTCGTTTGGAAACGCCTGCTTGCCGGTGAAGGGCTGGTTGGTGACCGTGGGGCGCTCGCCGATTTGCTCGGCGAGGTGGTCGGCAAGGCCGTTGGCGAACTGGAAGACGGCGGTGTCGGGGACCGCTTCCGACGCGAGGCTGGGGTCGCACCGCCAGCGGATCT
>CADCVY010000055.1 GCA_902806275.1 uncultured Sphingomonas sp.
GCCGTGAGGATGGTCGACCGGATTCTTCGCGACGCCGCGGGTCAGCGGGCGCTTGCCCATCCAGCGGGTGCGGCCAGCCTTGGCCAGCGTCTGGTTGCCGTTGTCCGGGTTGGACACCGCGCCGACGGTTGCCATGCAATCGGAGCGGACGTAGCGCTGCTCGCCCGAGTTCAGGCGGACGATGACCATCCCGCGGTCGCGACCGACGACTTGAACATAGGTGCCGGCGGCACGCGCGATCTGACCGCCCTTGCCGGGCTTGAGCTCGACATTGTGGACGATGGTGCCGACCGGCATCTGGCCAACTTCCATCGCGTTGCCAGGCTTCACGTCGACCTTGCGGCCGGCGATGATCTTGTCGCCGGGGGCAAGGCGCTGCGGCGCGATGATGTAGGACTGCTCGCCGCCCTCGTAGGTGACAAGCGCAATGAACGCCGACCGGTTCGGGTCGTACTCCAGCCGCTCGACGGTCGCCGCGACGTCCCAGGTGCGGCGCTTGAAGTCGACGAAGCGATAGCGCTGCTTGTGACCGCCGCCGATGCCGCGCGACGTCACGTGACCCTTGTTGTTGCGGCCGCCGGTCTTCACTTTGCCTTCGGTCAGCGCCTTGACCGGCTTGCCCTTCCACAGCGACGCCTTGTCGACCAGGATCAGGCCGCGGCGCGCCGGCGACGTCGGCTTATATTGCTTGAGTGCCATTACGCCCTCGCCCCTTCGGTGATGTCGATCGACTGACCCTCGGCCAGCGTGACGATCGCCTTCTTCTCGTCCGAACGCTCGTAGGGCTTGCCCTTCCAGCGCTTCGACTTGCCCTTGGTGACCATCGTGTTGACGTTGGTGACCTTGACGCCCCAGATCGCCTCGACGGCGGCCTTGATCTCCGGCTTCGACGCGGTCTTGGCGACCTTGAACACCACGGCGTTCTGCTCCGCCATCAAGGTCGATTTCTCGGTGATGTGCGGCGCCAGGACGACGTCGAAGTGGCGCACGTCGGGCGCCTGGCTCTGCGGCCTCTTAGCCATTGAAGCGATCCTCCAGCTTCTCGATCGCTGCGCGCGTCAAGACCAGGGTCTCGTGGCGCATGATGTCGTACACATTGGCGCCG
The DNA here is from genome assembly GCA_902806275.1 of uncultured Sphingomonas sp. GTDB lineage: Bacteria > Pseudomonadota > Alphaproteobacteria > Sphingomonadales > Sphingomonadaceae > Sphingomicrobium. Next base: position 1,106 of record CADCVY010000055.1, read on the forward strand.
ACGGCCGGCATCAGGTTGATTGCCGACAGGTTCGACGAAGCGCGGGCGAAACCGACGTTTAGGGCGTCGCCGTCGATCACCAGCGCGGTCCGCCCGAAGCCGAGCTGGCCAAGCCGGCCCTTGAGCTCGCGGGTCTTGCCTTCGTTGAGATCCAGGTTCTCGATTACTAGCAGCTGGCCGGCCTTGGCCTTGGACGACAGCGCCATGCGCAGACCCAGCGCCCGAACCTTCTTGTTAAGCGACGGGTTGAAGTCGCGGACGCGGGGACCATGCGCCTTGCCGCCGCCGACGAAGATGGGGGCGCGGCGGTCGCCGTGACGCGCCGTGCCGCCGCCCTTCTGGCGGCCGAACTTCTTGCCGGTGCGCGCAACCTCGGAGCGCTCGCGGGCACCGCGCGCGGTGCCGCGGCGCTTCTCGAGCTGCCAGGTGACGACCCGGTGCAGCACGTCGGCGCGCGGCTCCAGCCCGAAGATTGCGTCGTTGAGTTCGATGTCGACGCCACTGGCGGCCGAGCCGTCGCTCAGGCTCTGTACCTTGACCTTCATGGCTTAGCCTTCCTTGCTCTCGTCCGAGGCGGGCTTTTGCTCGCCGGCCGGAGCGTCGGTGGTGTCGTTGGTGTCGGCAGCGGCGCCAGCTTCCTGCTCGGCCGCAATCGCCGCGACTTCATCGTCGCCCGGCAGCGCCGGCATCTCGTGCACCGCCGCGTCGTCGACCAGACCCGCTTCGGGCACTTCGATCTCGTCCAGCTTGCGGGTGTCGAGGATGCCCGCGGGATACGGAACGCCATCCGCGCGCGCCAGCTTCACGGCGTCGGTGACCGTCAGCCAGCTGCCCTTGTGCCCGGGAACCGAGCCCTTGATGAACAGCAGCCCGCGCAGCGGATCGGTGCGGACGACCTCGAGGTTCTGCTGGGTGCGATTGCGCGCGCCCATATGGCCGGCCATTTTCTTGTTCTTGAACACGCGGCCGGGGTCCTGGCGATTGCCGGTCGAGCCGTGCGAGCGGTGGGACACGGACACGCCGTGAGTCGCCCGCAGACCGCCGAAGCCCCAACGCTTCATGGCGCCGGCGAAGCCCTTGCCCTGGGTCACGCCGGAAACGTCCACCATCTGGCCGGCGATGAAATGCTCGGCACTGATGGTGGCTCCGAGGTCCAGCAGCGCGTCGTCGGCCACGCGGAACTCGGCGACCTTCTGCTTGGGCTCGACCTCGGCCTTGCCGAAGGCGGTGCGCTGCGGCTTGGCGACATTCTTGGCCTTCGCCCGCCCGGCGCCGAGCTGGACGGCGGTGTAGCCGTCACGGTCGCTTTCGCGCCGCCCGACCACCTGCAATTCGTCCAGCTGCAGGACTGTTACGGGCACATGGCGCCCATCGGCCTGAAACAGGCGGGTCATACCGACCTTCTTCGCGATCACGCCAGTGCGCATGACCAGACTCCTCATACAGAGGCTCCCGAACCATTTCGGGAGCATGCAGCCCATCAAAATATCGCGTGCCCCGCCTGGGCTAGTGCCCCGCATCAGCGGGGCGGCGGGGACGCAGCCCGGAGCAAATCTCCGGCGGTATCCTCGTTATCTCAGACCCTTGCCGCTCATGCTGAGTAGCTGCGCAGTAGCGTATCGAAGCACGTCCTTCGATACGGGTCTTCGGCTTCGCCGCAGGCCCTACTCAGAATGAGCGGGATTGGGAAGCCATCCTCGCCTAGGCGAGCTTAATCTCCACATCAACGCCGGCCGCGAGATCGAGCTTCATCAGCGCGTCCACCGTCTGCGGCGTCGGCTGCACGATGTCGAGCAGCCGCTTGTAGGTCCGGACCTCGAACTGCTCGCGCGACTTCTTGTCGACGTGCGGCGACCGATTGACCGTGAACTTTTCGATGCGCGTCAG
>CADCVY010000056.1 GCA_902806275.1 uncultured Sphingomonas sp.
CGGGCCGGTGCCTCGGCACCGGCCGCCCCGCGGTGGCGGTAGACCGTAGCGCGACCTTGTTGCATGGATCCGAAAAATAGACGGAGGGATAGCCGAGCCGAATCAAAGGCTTACTGGTCCCGTTATCTGCTATTCACTTGCAATCACACAGAAGATCCTCGGAATTGGCCGAATTTGAGCAAAAAATCCGTCGCGAATGCAGCATAAGCCATTGCTGCTGAACAGAATTATCCATGCAACAAGGCCGATCAGCGGCAAAAGGCGGCGGGGCAACTCGGTACGAAGTGTCAACGCCGGGGTGAAAATGCATCGGCGCGCCGGAGAGAAAACCCATCACGGAGGACGGCAGCGAGGCGCCCTGTACGGGGCGCCTCGCTGTGGGTCGATCAGTCGGCGGGAGGACCTTCTGGTGGTGCGGCAGCGCGGTCGGCGCGCTGGCGTCGCTTGCTCTGCTTGAGGCGATAGCTCTCGCCGTTCATCTCAACGATGTGGACGTGATGGGTGAGCCTGTCGAGCAGCGCGCCGGTCAGGCGCTCCGAGCCGAACACATGGGTCCATTCGTCGAACGGCAGGTTGCTGGTGACGATGGTCGAGCCGCGCTCGTAGCGCTGGCTGAACACCTCGAACAACAACTCGGCGCCGGTCTGCGAGAACGGCACGTAGCCGAGTTCGTCGATCACCAGCAGGCGGATCGCGGCGAGCTGGCGCTGCAGGCGCAACAGCCGTTTCTCGTCGCGCGCCTCGGTCAATTCGTGCACCAGGGCCGCGGCCGTGGTGAACGCCACCGACAGCCCCTTTTGGCACGCCGCCAGTCCGAGGCCGAGCACGACATGGGTCTTTCCCGTGCCGCTGTTGCCCACCGCGATCACGTTCTCCCGCCGCAGCACGTATTCCGAGCGCGCCAGTTCCAGCACCAGCGCCTTGTTGAGCGACGGCAGGGCCAGGAAGTCGAAGCTGTCCAGGCTCTTCACCGCCGGGAACCGCGCCTCGCGGATGCGTCGCTCCACCATCCGCCGCTCGCGCTCGATCAGTTCCAGCTCGGCCAGTCGCAGCAGGTAGCCGGCATGGTCCACCGCCTCGGCAGCACACTGCCGGGCCAACTTGTCGTAGTCGCGCAGGAAGCTCGGTAGCTTCAGCGCCTTCAGGTGATGGGCGAGCAGGACCTGCGGCGTGTCGGTCATGTCGCCGCTCCGTCCAGCAGGGTCAGGTAGGAGCGGGCCGAGGTGACGGCGACAGTGGCGCGCGGCAGATAGGGATATTCTGTCATGTCAAGCCGGGGCGCGCGACGCTCGATCCGGCACAGTACCAGGTGCTTCACGGCGTCGAAGCCGACCGCGCCGCGCGCGATCGCCGCAGACACGGCGGCCGCGACGTCGGCCGTCTCGAACACCTCCAGAAGCCGCAGCACCTGGACGTATTCGCGCCTGCCCTGCTTGCCCATGCGTGCCTCCAGCAGGCGGCGCAGCGTCGCGAACGCCTCGGGCAGACTCCAGCCCGCCAGCGGCGCCGCCTGGTCGAGCGCACCGGTCTTGCGTTCCAGCAGCGCCAGGTAGTGGCGCGGCTCGAACACGAAGTCCTCCCGCTCATAGGAACGGACGTGCCGGGCGATGACCTCCGCACCGCACGCGATCACCACACGATCGACGTAGCCGCGGACCAGCACCTCGCGGTGAGCAAAGGCGGTCGGCACCGAATAGTCAGTGCCACGGTAGCGCACCAGCGACAGCGAGCTCACCCGGCCTGCCTGCTTGTCGCAGGCGTCATACGGCACCGCGGGCTGCTCGTGAAAGCAGGCCAGGTCGCGCGCCAGCCGCTCGCCGATCGTCTCGGCATGGCCACGAAGACGCTCGCCATGGCGGCGGCGGCAGTCCGCCAGCAGCCGTTCGTTCAGCGCCTCGAAGCTCTCCGCCTGCGGAACCGGCACCAGGAAGTTCCGGCGGATGAACCCGACCAGGCCTTCGACCTTCCCTTTGTCGTTGCCCTTGCCCGGGCGGCCGAACCTGTCGGCGAATACGTAGTGCGACCGCAGTTCGCTGAACACGCGCGTCCGCTCGCGCGTGCCGTCACCCAGGATCCGCGCCACCGCCAGGCGCGTGTTGTCATACAGGATCGATGACGGCACCTTGCCGAAGAACGCGAAAGCCGCGACGTGCCCGGCGCAGAAGGCCTCCGTCGTCTCCGCCGGATACGCCTGCACGAAGCCCGCATCGCTGTGCGGCAGGTCCATTGCGAAGAAGTGGATGTTCCGCTCCACGCCCCCGATCACCGCCACCGCCTCGCCGAAGTCGGCCTGCGCGTGGCCGGGCTCGTGGCGCAGCGGCACGAACACCTCGCGCCGACGCTGGCGCAGCTCCAGCACATGATCCTTCACCACCGTCACGCCGCCGGTGTAGCCATGCTCGTCGCGCAGGCGCTCAAAGATCCGCTTCGACGTGTGCCGCTGCTTCGCCGGGCGCTGCGCGTCCGCCTCCACGATCCGGTCGATGATCCCGACATAAGGGCCCAGCTTCGGACGCACCGGTGGCTGGCTGCGCCGATACCCCGGCGGCACCGAGAACGTCAGCATCTTCGCCACCGTCCGCGGGTCGATGCCGAACCGCCGGGCCGCCTCGCGCTGGCTGATCCCCTCAATCCGCACCGCGTAGCGGACCTTCGCATACAGCTCCACTGGCTTCATCCCCCGGCCCTTCGCAATCACCGCGAAGAGCCTGCCTGCCGCCGGAATTTCGCTCCGGCGCGACCAGACCGCCCGGCCGCTTCAGTGAGGGAGTTTTCCTCCGGCGCTTACACCAGCATGTCCCCGCAGACCGCCGTCGCCTGCTTCACCTCCGTCGTGCCACCGCTGCGCTCGCAATCCTCGAAGCCGCGTAGCCTGAACTCGTCGTGCAGCTCGCGCCGTCAGGTTTGGCGCGAGCGCTGACAGAACCCCCGCGCGGGACGGCGCGCAGCAACACTAGGACCATGC
>CADCVY010000057.1 GCA_902806275.1 uncultured Sphingomonas sp.
TGCTGCCACGCTCCGCGACGCCATGCGCAAGCGCCCGGAAAACTTAACCGCCTACGACCTGACCCTGCGCGGGTTGCACGCGCTGGCGGCGCTCGACCGCGACGCATTCCGGCGGGGTCGGGAGTACCTGCAGCAAGCCATCGACGAGGACCCTGCTTTCGCCCTGCCGCGGGCCTGGGCGGCGCGCTGGCACAGCCTCAACATCGGCCGCGGCTGGTCGTCCGATCCAGCGACCGACAACTCCAAGGCGATTGAGCTGGCGAAGCGCGCCATCGCCCTCAACCGCAGCAGCGCGTTGGCGTTGGCGACTTACGGGCACCTCGCCGCCTACCTGCAGCACGACTGCGACACCGCGATGGACTGCTTCACACAGGCGCTAGCCGCCTGCCCGAACAGCGCGATCGCTTGGTCCCTGTCGAGTTGCACGCTGAGCTACCTCGGCAGGGGCAAGGAGGCCGTGCGGAACGCCGAGCGCGGCCTGCGCCTGTCACCCTACGATCCGCTGCGCTTCTCGCAGCAGCACTTCCTTTCCATTGCGCACTACGCGAGCGGGCATCTCGCGGAAGCGGAGCGCTCCAGTTCGGTCGCAATCGGCGCAAATCCGGGTCATGCATCCAGCTGGCGGGTGCTTGCCGCAGTGCTCGCGGCCCTCGGGCGGAGGGCCGAGGCGTCGGAAGCCGCGCGACGCATGCTGGAACTCGAGCCGCGTTTTCGGCTGCAAACATACGTCAAGGAACGCATGCCGATGCGCGATCCGGCGCTCCGCGTTCGCTTCGAACGCGATCTCGAGGGAGCTGGTCTACCGATCTGACAAAGCGGGAGAGGCAAGCAATGAGCGGCTTCGACGGTACCGATGGGACTGACGGCACTGATGGGACAGACGGCACCGACGGGACGGACGGGACCGGTGGAACCGGGGCGGGCGGCAGCAGGGGCGTAGGCAGCCTATACCGCCCAATGCTTGTGTCGCCTTCGGTGCAACCGGTGCCGGGCCTTCCGGCAGGCGCCCCGCTCATCTTCGAGGGCGAGCGCTGGCCGCCGCCGCTGCCGGCAGGCGTCACCTGGGGCCGCGCGCCAGACGCCACGACATTCGACCGCTCGGGTGCCGCGGCCCCGCCGGTCTTCCGCTTCGGCGCTTGGTCGCCGGCGTACCTCGCGCAAACTATCCTTGGCGAATTTTGCACGCCAGTGGCGGCGGGGCTGGCGGCGGCGCCTGCATGGACGACGCTCCTGGACGTCGTGTCGGAGCCGGCAGCGGCCGACAACGGCTTCAACACCATCCTCACAGGCCTGGGCTACGCGGACGTCGGCGCGGAGATTGCGGAGTTGCAGGCGCTGATGGAGTACCGGGCCGGCGTGCAGGCTTAGGCTCTGGCGCAGCGCGCCGGCATCCTGCACTACTTCCAGGGCGTGCTCGCCTTCAATCGCGCTTCTCACCCGGCGACCACCGCCCTCTGCGTCGCGGCATTGCTGGTCGGCAGCTTCCTAGCCGCGCATTTTAAACGCAGGTTCAACAGACCACGGCCGTCACGCCTCTCACCGGCCCTCTTGACCTACCTGCGCCCGCCAGGCCACGCGGCCTTTCCGAGCGGGCACGCGACTCAGGCCATGCTCATCGCTTTGGTGCTGGAGCAGGTAATGCCCGGAGCGGTCATCCCGGTCGTCGGCGCGGCCGCCGTGCCTGAGCACGGGCCGCTGCGCCGCCTAGCGCGCCGGATCGCCCGCAGCCGGGAAGTGCTGGGCCTGCATTACCCCAGCGACACACGCATCGGCGTCACCTTGGCCACCCGGGCCGTGGCGCCGTTGCTGGAATGCCCTAGCATCAAGGGCACGCCCGCGGCAGTCGGCCCCACCACGACGCTACCGACGCCCGTCCGCCAGAGGCCGGCGGTAGGCGTCAACCCGGAGCTGTTCGAGACGCCTGCCGCGGTCACCTTTGGTCCGGGCGGTCTGCTCGACGACGCGAGCGGTGAATGGGCGCCGCGCGCCTGATCCGCGCCGCGCATCGGACGGCCGAAGCGGGACCCTCGAAGTTTCAGCTCGCCGCGGCGGCCGGGTCGTCCGCTTGGCACGCCTCGAAGCCGCGGCGAAGCTGCGGCCGGTTCAGGTCGCGGCCGATGAAGACGATCTTGGAGCGGCGCGGATCGCCGTCGCGCCATTCGCCGACGAAGTCGCCGTCGGCCATCATGTGGACCGCTTGGAAGGCGAAGCGCCGGTCCTCGCCGCAGTAGTGCAGGATGCCCTTGGTGCGGAGCAAATCCTGGCCCTTCTGCGCCAGCAGCCCGCTGATCCAAGCGTTGAACTTCTCCGGGTCGATCGGGCGCGGGGCCTCGAAGGAGAGCGACTGGATTTCGCTGTCGTGCTCATGGTCGTCGTCGCCGGAGAGGAATTCCGGCTCGCGCTCCAGGATGCGGGCGAGGTTGAAGGCGTCGCGGCCCAGCACCGCCTCCAGCGGCACGTCGGACTTGGTGCTGCGGCGGATCTCCACCTGCGGGTTGATGGCGCGGATGCGGCGCTCGACCTCGGCCGCCTCGTCCGGCGACACGAGGTCCATCTTGTTCAGCAGCACGATGTCGGCGAAGGCGATCTGCTCCTCCGCCTCGCGCGAGTCGGCGAGGCGCGCCGGCAGGTTCTTGGCGTCCACCACCGTCACGATGGCGTCGAGCCGGGTGCGCGCCTTCACGTCCTCGTCCACGAAGAAGGTCTGCGCGACCGGCGCCGGGTCGGCCAAGCCCGTGGTCTCGATGATGATGCCGTCCAGGTCGCCCTTGCGCTTCATCAGGCCGCCGATGATGCGGATGAGGTCGCCGCGCACGGTGCAGCAGATGCAACCGTTGTTCATCTCGAACACCTCCTCGTCGGCATCCACGACGAGGTCGTTGTCCACGCCCAGCTCCCCGAACTC
>CADCVY010000058.1 GCA_902806275.1 uncultured Sphingomonas sp.
CCGAACGAGGACGCCGCCTCACGCTTGCAGCTGTAGAGCGCGTCCTCGAACTGGTCCGGCGCGTCGACCTTGCGCATCCCCTTACCGCCACCGCCCGCGACCGCTTTGATCAGCACCGGATAGCCGATTGCGTCGACTTCGGCCTTGAGCCGCTCGGGCGATTGGTCTTCGCCAAGGTAACCGGGAGTCACCGGCACGCCGGCGTTCGCCATCAACGTCTTTGCGGCGTCCTTGAGACCCATCGCTCGAATGCTGTCCGGCTTGGGCCCGACCCAGATCAGCCCGGCATCGATCACCGCCTGCGCGAAGTCGGCGTTCTCGGACAAGAAGCCGTAGCCAGGGTGGATCGCCTCCGCCCCGGTCTGCTTGGCCGCGGCAATGATCTTCTCTCCGACGAGGTAACTTTCCCGCGCCGGCGAACGCCCGATATGCACCGCCTCGTCCGCCATCCGCACATGCAGCGCCTTGGCGTCGGCGTCGGAGTAGACCGCGACCGTTCGAACGCCGAGCTTGCGCGCCGTGCGGATCACCCGGCACGCGATTTCGCCACGATTGGCGATGAGAAGTGAGGTGATCAAGAAACCTCCCCGGCACGGGGAGGGGGACCATTCAGCGCAGCTGAATGGTGGAGGGGTACGCGTCTGTCACAAGCATCTACGATCGCAGGGATGGCTCCCTCTAGGTTGCTCAGAACGTCGGGCGCGGGAATACGAAGCACCTGGAAGCCGCGCGAGCGGAGAAACACATCGCGTGCAGCATCGCGCTGCGGACGGTCACCGCGACAATGGACTTCGCCATCCACTTCGATCGCGAGGCGGTGGTCGAGACAGGCGAAATCAAGAACGCAGCCGCTGAGCGGATGCTGGCGCCGGAACTTGTATCCGCCGGGCCGGTTGCGAAGCTCTCGCCAGAGCAGAACCTCGGGAAGGTTGCCGGAGCGGCGCTCCTTCCTGGCAAGGCTAAAGGCAGCATCGCTGGCGGTCAGGACCCCTCCACCACTCGTCTGCGCCGAGCGGTCCCGCTCCCCGTTCCGGGGAGGTCCTTGTCTGGACGCCCCTGCCATCATCACATCCGGAACACGCCGAACTGCGGGCGTTCGGGGATCGGGGCCTTGAGGCAGGCGGCGAAGGCAAGGCCGAGCACGTCGCGGGTCTGCGCGGGATCGATGATGCCGTCGTCCCACAGACGGGCGGTCGCATGCCACGGGTTGCCTTGCGCTTCGTAGTCTTCGCGGATCGGCTGCTTGAAGGCTTCGGCCTGTTCCGGCGTCCATTTGTCGGCGTCGCGGTGCACGGTCGCCAGCACGCTGGCCGCCTGCTCGCCGCCCATGACCGAGATGCGCGCATTGGGCCAGGTGAACAGGAAGCGCGGGCTGTAGGCGCGCCCCGCCATGCCGTAATTGCCGGCGCCGAAGCTGCCGCCGATCAGCACCGTGACCTTCGGCACCTGCGCGGTCGCGACCGCGGTGACCAGCTTCGCGCCGTGCTTGGCAATGCCTTCTGCCTCGTATTTGCCGCCGACCATGAAGCCGGAGATGTTCTGCAGGAACAGGAGCGGCACGCGGCGCTGCGCGGCGAGTTCGATGAAGTGCGCGCCCTTGACCGCGCTTTCGCTGAACAGGACGCCGTTGTTGGCGAGGATCGCGACCGGCATGCCGTGGATGTGCGCGAAGCCGGTGACGAGCGACGTGCCATACAGCGGCTTGAACTCGTGCAGCTCGGACCCGTCGACGATGCGGGCGATGACTTCGTGCACGTCGTAGGGCGCGCGGACGTCTTCCGGGATGATGCCGTAGAGTTCTTCCGGGTCGTGGGCCGGTGGTCGGGGTTCCTTCAGGACAATCGCGCTCGATGGCTGCTGCAGCGTGCTGACTATGTCCCGAACGATAGTTAATGCGTGCTCGTCGTTCTCCGCCAGGTGATCGACGACCCCCGAGCGCCGAGCATGCAGGTCGCCGCCGCCCAGGTCCTCGGCGCTGATCTCCTCGCCCGTGGCCGCCTTCACCAGCGGCGGGCCGGCGAGGAATATCGTGCCCTGGTTGCGGACGATCACGCTCTCGTCGCTCATCGCTGGCACGTAGGCGCCGCCGGCTGTGCAGCTGCCCATCACGCACGCGATCTGCGGGATGCCTTTCGAGCTCATCTGCGCCTGGTTGAAGAAGATACGGCCGAAATGGTCGCGGTCGGGGAAGACCTCGGCCTGGTGCGGCAAATTGGCGCCGCCGCTGTCGACCAGGTAGATGCACGGCAACCGGTTCTCGAGCGCGATCTCCTGGGCGCGGAGATGCTTCTTGACCGTCATGGGATAGTAAGTGCCGCCTTTGACCGCCGCGTCGTTGCAGACGATCATCACCTGCCGTCCGGACACGCGGCCGATGCCGGCGATCATGCCGGCGCCGGGTACCTCGCCGTCGTAAAGATCGTTGGCGGCGAGCTGCCCGATCTCGAGGAACGGCGAGCCCGGATCAAGCAGCCGCTCGACGCGGTCACGCGGCAGCAGCTTGCCACGCGCCACATGGCGCTCGCGATGCTTCTCCGGTCCGCCAAGCGCCGCCCGCGCAACGTCGGCACGGAGCTTCCCGGCGAGCGCCCGGTTGTGCGCGGCGCGGGCGCGAAACTCGTCGCCGTTCACGTCGACCTTGGTGTCGATGCGCGGTGCGCTCATGCGCCGACCAGCTCGCGTCCGATCAGCATGCGGCGGATTTCGTTGGTGCCGGCGCCGATGTCGAGCAGCTTGGCGTCGCGGTAATAGCGCTCGACCGGCCAGTCCTTGGTGTAGCCCGCGCCGCCCAGCGCCTGCACCGCCTCGTTCGCGACCTTCACCGCACTCTCGCTCGCCAGCAGGATCGCGCCCGCCGCGTCGAAGCGCGTCGTCT
>CADCVY010000059.1 GCA_902806275.1 uncultured Sphingomonas sp.
GCGGCCTGGTTCCGTTCGCGGGTGGCGAGGCAAGCGCCGCCACTCAGCAGGCGACCGACCTGAAGCCGCTCGACGCCGGCGCGCTGAAATAAGCATCGGGCCGGGGCGGGCGAGATGAGCTTGACGCTGGCGCTCGCCGCGATCCTGGCGGTAGCAGCCGTGGTCGGCTGGCACGGCTTCAGCCGCGCCGCCCGGCTGCGGACCGCCACCCGGCTGCATTCGCTGCCGTCCTACCATGGTGCTTATGCGGCGCTGTGGGCGGCGATCCCGGCGCTGCTGTTGCTTGCCGCCTGGTCGCCGATGCAGTCCAGGCTGGTCGATCGGGCGGTGCTGTCGAGCCCCGAAGGCCGGTCGCTTCCGGCGTTCGACATGCAGCGCGAGTCGATCCTGTCGGAAGCGCGCGAAATCGCCTATGGCCAGCGGGAGCAGGGCTTCAATCCGGAGTCTTCCACGCTCGCCCCCCGCATCCGCGCTGAAGAGTCGCGCTTTGCCTTGATGGGTGGCGCTGCAGCGATCCTGCTGGCATTGCTGGCCGGCGCCTTCGCGCTCCGCCGCACCAAGCCGGAGTTCCGCGCCCGGCGCGGGGTCGAACGATGGCTGATGATTCTGCTCCTCGCAGCGTCGCTGATCGCGATCCTCACGACCCTCGGCATCCTGCTGTCGCTGATGTTCGAGAGCCTGCGGTTCTTCAATCTCTACCCCGTCGGCTCGTTCCTGTTCGGTACCGAATGGAGCCCGCAAACCGCGATCCGCGCCGACCAGGCTGGCTCCTCGGGCGCCTTCGGCTCGATCCCGCTGCTGTGGGGCACGTTCTTCATCGGCGCGATCATTGCCATGATCGTGGCGGTGCCGCTCGGGCTGATGAGCGCCATCTTCCTCACCCAATATGCGCATCCGCGCGTGCGTTCCTGGCTCAAGCCGATCCTCGAGATCCTCGCCGGCGTGCCGACTGTCGTCTACGGCTATTTCGCCGCGCTGACGGTGGCGCCCGTCGTTCGCGACTTCGGACTTGCGATCGGCGTCAGCTCGGCAAGCAGCGAAAGCGCGCTTGCCGCCGGTTTGGTCATGGGAATCATGATCATCCCCTTCATCAGCTCGATGGCCGACGATTCCATCGCCGCGGTTCCGCAGGCAATGCGCGACGGCAGCTTGGCGATGGGGGCAACCAAATCGGAAACAATCCGCAAGGTGGTCCTCCCGGCGGCGCTTCCCGGCGTCATCGGCGGCGTCCTCCTGGCTGTGAGCCGGGCGATCGGCGAAACTATGATCGTGGTGATGGCAGCCGGTCTCGCCGCCAATCTTACCGCTAACCCGTTCGCAAGTGTCACCACGGTGACGACGCAGATCGTCCAGCTGCTGACCGGCGATCAGGAATTCGACAGCGCCAAGACGCTGGCGGCGTTCGCGCTCGGCCTGGCGCTGTTCCTGATCACACTGGTGCTGAACCTCATCGCATTGCACGTCGTGCGCAAATATCAGGAGCAGTATGAGTAGCGTTCCGGGCTCCCGCTGGTCCGAGGAGGCCATGCTCAAACGCGTCCGCAAGCGCTACGCTGCGGAACGGCGCTTCCGCATGCTCGGCTTTTCGGCTGTCGCTCTGTCCGTGCTCTTCCTTGCCTTTTTGCTGGTCACCATGGCCGCCAAGGGGCTCGGCGGCTTCAGCCAGCACCAGGCGGCGCTGCCGATGGACTTCACGCGCACCGACCTGTTCCTCGATCCGGCAACCCTCCGCGGCCCCGACGCGGAGCAGGCGGTTGCCGGCGCCGACCTCGCCACTGCGATCTCGCAGTCGGCGACGGCAGCCTATGGCGAGCCGGCAGCCGAGTTGTTCGGCGATGCGGCGGTGCGCGCGCTGACAAAGGCCATCGTCGCCGACCCTGAGATCCTGCGCGGCCGGACCACGATATGGCTGCCGGTCGCAAGCAACATCGACGTCGCGGCCAAGAGCGACGGCGACGCAGCCAGCGAGCAGCTGGTGCAGAGGCTGCAGTCCAAGGGCGCGCTGCGCCGTGCTTTCAACTCGCAGTTCCTCAGTTCATCGGACTCGACGGACCCGTCTTCGGTCGGCGTCTGGGGAGCGCTCAAGGGCAGCTTTCTGACCATCGTCATCACCATGCTGCTGGCGTTCCCGATCGGCGTGCTTGCCGCCGTTTATCTGGAGGAGTTCGCGGCGCGGAACCGCTGGACCGACGCTATCGAAGTTTCGATCAACAATCTTGCGGCGGTGCCGTCAATTATCTTCGGCCTGCTTGGCCTGGCGGTTTTCCTCAACGTCATGAACCTGCCGCGCTCGGCGCCGCTGGTCGGCGGCCTGACGCTGGCCTTGATGACTATGCCGGTGATCGTCATTGCCGGCCGCAACGCAATCAAGTCGGTGCCGCCGTCGATCCGCGACGCCGCGCTCGGGGTCGGCGCGTCGAAGATGCAGGTGGTGTTCCACCACGTCCTGCCGCTGGCACTGCCCGGCATCCTGACCGGCACCATTATCGGCCTCGCCCGCGCGCTCGGCGAGACGGCGCCGCTGCTGATGATCGGCATGCGCGCGTTCATCGCGGCGCCGCCCGGCGGGTTCACCGAGCCGGCGACGGTGCTGCCGGTACAAATTTTCCTCTGGTCCGATGAAGTCGACCGTTCGTTCGTCGAAAAGACCAGCGCGGCAATCATCGTCTTACTGCTGTTCATGCTGCTGATGAACGGCCTCGCCATCTACCTTCGCAACCGCTTCGAGCGCCGCTGGTGACCCTGATGAAAGAGAAAATGCCGATTACATCCACGACGCCGGTGCCGACGACATCTGCGGCGATCGCTGCCGATGCCAAGGCACGGGGGCCATCGACCTCCGATGAGGAGGCGATGCTGCCGCACGAAGAGCATGAAGGCAGCAGGCTAGATACGCCGGCGCCCGAAGAGGCCGAACAGGAGCCCCGCATCCCGGCGCAGGTGCAGGGCATGCACTCCGGCCTGGACGTCAACGCGACGGCCTCGGAGCCGGACACGAACCGCGCGCCAAAAATGTCGGCGCGCGAGGTCAGCGTCTTCTACGGTGACAAGCAGGCGCTCAAGAACGTCTCCATCAACATCCATGACGACCGGGTCACCGCCTTCATCGGCCCATCCGGCTGCGGCAAATCTACGTTCCTGCGGTGCCTCAACCGGATGAACGACACCATCCCTTCGGCCCGCGTGACCGGCCAGATCGAGCTCGACAACGAAGACATCAACTCGACTGCGATGGACGTGGTCCAGCTGCGCGCCCGTGTCGGCATGGTGTTCCAGAAGCCCAACCCATTCCCCAAGTCGATTTTCGAGAATGTCGCTTACGGTCCTCGCATCCACGGACTGGCGCAGTCCAAGCCGGATCTCGAGCAGATCGTCGAAAAATCGCTTAAGCGGGCCGGCCTGTGGGAAGAGGTCAAGGACCGGCTGCAGGAAAGCGGCACCGCCCTGTCGGGCGGCCAGCAGCAGCGGCTGTGCATCGCCCGCGCGATCGCCGTCGATCCCGAAGTGATCCTTATGGATGAGCCGTGCTCGGCGCTCGACCCGATCGCCACCGCCAAGATCGAGGAGCTGATCCACGAGCTTCGCGGCCGCTACGCAATCGCCATTGTCACCCACAACATGCAGCAGGCCGCGCGCGTCTCGCAGCGGACGGCCTTCTTCCATCTCGGCGAAATGGTCGAGTACGGCAAAACGTCGGAGATCTTCACCAACCCGCACGAGCGGCGGACCCAGGACTATATCACCGGCCGCTATGGCTGATCGGAGCGAACAGATGCAGCAGGCAAGCGGACATACGCTCAAGGCCTTCGACGAGGATATCGAGCGCCTGCGGGCGCTGATCAGCCAAATGGGCGGGCTTGCCGAGCATGCGATCGGCGAGGCAATGCGCTGCCTGGTCAACCGCGATGCCGAAGGCGCCGAGATGGTCGTCGCCGAAGACAAGAAGCTCGATGCCCTGGAGGTTGAGACCGAGCGGCGGGCGGTGCAGCTGATTGCCTTGCGCGCGCCGATGGCGGGCGACCTGCGCGACGTGGTGGCGGCACTGAAGATCTCGAGCGTGGTCGAGCGGATCGGCGACTATGCCAAGAACATCGCCAAGCGCGTTCCGCTGCTGGAGAATGTCGGCAAGATCGAACCCCTGTCGCTGCTGCCCGAAATGGCGCGGATCGCGACCGGCATGGTCCACGACGTGCTCGACGCCTTCGTCGAGCGCGACGCCGAAGCGGCCGTGCGCGTGTGGGAGCGCGACAGCGCGGTGGACGACTTCTACGATTCTGTTTTCCGCACGCTGCTCACGCACATGATGGAAAACCCCCACAATATCGGCCAGTCGGCGCACCTTTTGTTCGTCGCCAAGAACCTGGAACGGGTCGGCGACCATGCGACCAACATCGCCGAGATGGTCTATTATGCGGCGGCCGGCGAACATATGGCCGACAGGACGAAGCGCGCGCGATAAGATGGGCAAGAACGGCTTGAAGCGGCTGCTCATCGTCGAGGACGACCGCCCGATCGCGGACCTCCTGAAGCATCACTTCGCCGCCGCCGGCTTCACCGTGACGACCACGGCGGACGGCGACGAGGCGCTGATCCTGATCGACGAGATCAAGCCGGATCTGGTGGTCCTCGACTGGATGATCGAGGGCGTCAGCGGCATCGAAGTCTGCCGCCGGCTGCGCCGTGGCAAGCAGACGGCCAGCCTGCCGATCATCATGCTGACCGCTCGCGGGGACGAAGAGGACCGCGTGCGCGCGCTGGACACAGGCGCGGACGACTTCGTCGGCAAGCCGTTTAGCCCCAAGGAACTGGTCGCGCGAGCCAACGCCCTGCTGCGCCGCTCGCAGCCGAACCTGGTCGCCGAACGGCTGAACTACAGCGGCATCGAGATGGACGTCGCCGCCCACCGCGTCCGGCGCGACGGCAATGCCATCTCGCTTGGACCGACCGAATACCGGCTGCTTCAGCACTTCCTGCGCAATCCCGAGCGGGTGTTCTCGCGCCAGCAGTTGCTGAACGCGGTGTGGACCCACAATGAAGATGTCGAGCTGCGCACCGTGGACGTGCTGATCCGCCGCCTGCGCTTGGCCCTCGGCGAAGGACCGGACCTGCTGCGCACCGTCCGGTCGGAAGGCTATTCGCTGGATGCCGGCAACGGCTGATCGCGGCGCGCGTGAGGGTTGGCTCCCCGGGCCTGATTCGAACAGGCGACCATTCGATTAACAGTCGAACGCTCTACCGCTGAGCTACCGGGGAACACCTCTGCCGAAGCGTGGCGGGCTAAATAGCGCAGGCGGGCGCGAAAGCAACCGCGTTAAGTCGCGAACTGCTCCAGCGCGATCCGCTCATCGAGGGCATGCTCGGGGTCGAACAGCAGGGTCAGCGAGCGGCCGCGGTCGAGCGCGATGTCGACCTGGGCGACGTCGCGAACCTCGAACTGGTCGGCGACCGCGGACACCGTGCGGCTTTCCGGCTCCAGCACCCGCAGCGACACGGCTGTGTCCTCGGGCAGCAGCGCGCCCGACCAGCGCCGCGGGCGGAACGGGCTGATCGGGGTCAGCGCCAGCATCCTCGCCTGGAGCGGCAGGATCGGCCCCCCGGCGGACAGGTTGTAGGCACTCGAGCCGGCGGGCGTCGCGACCAGCACGCCGTCGCAAACCAGCTCGGGCAGGGCGACGCGGCCGTCGACCAGGACTTCGATCTTGGCCGTCTGCCTGGTCTCGCGCAGCAGCGACACTTCGTTGATCGCCGCGTGCGCATGGGTTTCGCCGCCAACGGTCGTGGCGCGCATCTCCAGTGGTGCCACCTTGATCGCCTTGGCGGCGGCGATCCGCTCGGCCAGGCAGTCGAGCCGCCAGTCGTTCATCAGGAAGCCGACGGTCCCCCGGTTCATGCCGAACACCGGCCGAGGCTCGCCCCCCTCCAGCATGCCGTGCAACGTGTGCAGCATGAAGCCATCGCCGCCGAGCGCGACGAGAACCTCCGCATCGTCGGCGGGCGCGAATGTATATTGCCGCCGCAGCAGCGCCTCGGCGGACTGGGCGGCGGCGCGGTTGGAGGCGAGCAGGCCGATGCGGAGCGGCCGCAGGTCTTGCGGGGTGCCGTCGCCGGCTGGCGGATGCGCGTCGGCGTTCAAACCTGTCCTCAAAGGCTGCTTCGGTCCTCTACGGGCATAGGCGGCTCCGGGCGCCGCGTCACTGTCCCGTTTCGGGCCGCGCCGCGCGCGGCTGGTTCCCGCTGGCGGAACGTCCCGTTACCCCGCCGACCATGTTGAAATGGGATAACGTCATCGAGTGGGGAAGGCGGGGGTCGGACCGTCCGGCGCCGGCCGCCGCGGCACCGGTTCGCGACCGGCCTCTGGAACGGGTGATCGCGAACGAGCAGATCGAGGTGCTCTACCAGCCGATCATCGATCCGCGCACCGGGCGCATCGTCGGCGCCGAGGCTTTGGCTCGAGCTGAAATCGAACCATCGGCGACAGACTTGTTCGCCAGGGCTGCCGCCGCCAACCTCGATGAACGCCTGTCGCGGCTGGTCCAGCGGATCGCGCTACGCCGCGCTGGAGCGTGGGACGGCGCGCTGGTCCGTTTGCGCCTGTCGTTGAACCTGCTGCCCGCCGACATCTGCCGCCCCGGCTACGAGCAATGGCTGATCGACGAAATGGCGGCTGCCGGCTTGCAGCCAAGCCGACTAGTGGCGGAGATTACCGAAAACGCGATCCTGCATGATCCCGACGCGGTCGCGGTGCGGCTCACGCGCCTGCGCGAGGCGGGCGTGCGGATCGCCATCGACGACTTCGGCACCGGCTATTCCAGCCTGGCCTATCTGACGCGCCTGCCGCTCGACATCCTCAAGATCGACGGCGGCCTGATCGCCAACCTGACCACCGGCGAACGCGACCGGATCGTGGTCCGCGCCCTGATCGACCTGGCGCACGAACTGCGCCTGCAGGTGGTGGTCGAAGGCGTGGAAAGCACCGGCCAACTCGCGCTGCTGTCCGATTGGGGCTGCGACTTCTACCAGGGCTTCCTCGGCGCCGGGGCCCTGACGGAGGACGAGCTTGCTCGCTTCGTCGGGGCAGCCAACGCGGAGGTCGCCTAAGCCTCCGCGAGTTCCCTTGGCTCAGGAGCAGCTTCGGCGGCGCCGGCGGCTGCGACCCGCGACAGGCCACGCGACAGCTGCACCGCGCCGTTAAGCCGAGCTTCGGGGGTCGGCCAGTCGCGCGATACCGCCATCTTGCTGTCCGGGCGGAGCTTCGCGGCGCCTTTCAAGCGTTCGACGTACGCGAGCAGCCCCCTGAGGTCCGGAAAACCGCTCTCGGCGAAGGTTACCACCGCGCCCTTGGCCCCGGTATCGAGCTTGGCGACCTTGGCAGCCTTGCAGTTGAGCTTGACCTCGACGATCTTCATCAGGTTCGCCGTTTCCTCGGGCAGCGCCCCGAAACGATCAATCAGCTCGGCGGCAAAAGCGTCGATCGCCTGCCGGTCGTCCAGGTCGCCCAAGCGGCGGTAAAGCCCCATCCTGAGGTCGAGGTCGGGTACATATTCTTCGGGGATCATGATCGGCGCATCGACGCTGATCTGCGGCGTGAACTCATCCGTACGAGCGTCGCCGCCCGCCTTCACGTCCATGATCGCCTCCTCCAGCATGGACTGGTACAGCTCAAAGCCGACTTCCTTGATGTGGCCGGACTGCTCGTCGCCGAGAAGGTTGCCGGCGCCGCGGATGTCGAGATCGTGGCTGGCGAGCTGGAAGCCCGCGCCGAGGCTGTCGAGATCGGCCAGCACTTCGAGCCGCTTCTGTGCCGCTTCGGTGATCGACCGGTCCTGCGGCATGGTGAGATAAGCATATGCGCGGGTCTTCGAGCGCCCAACGCGGCCGCGTAGCTGGTACAGCTGGGAAAGCCCGAAGCGGTCGGAGCGGTAGACGATCAGCGTGTTGGCGCTGGGGATGTCCAAGCCGCTTTCGACGATGGTGGTCGACAGCAGCACGTCGTACTTGCGCTCGTAAAACGCACTCATCCGCTGCTCGACCTCGGTCGGGCTCATCTGCCCGTGCGCGGTGATGAACTTGACCTCGGGCACCTGGCTGCGGATCCATTCCTCGATGTCGGCCAGATCGGCGACCCGCGGCACCACGAAGAAGCTCTGCCCGCCGCGGAAATGCTCGCGGAGCAGGGCCTCGCGCAACAACACCTGATCCCACGGCGTCACATAGGTGCGGACCGCCAGCCGGTCGACGGGCGGCGTCTGGATCACAGACAGGTCGCGCAGCCCCGACATCGCCATCTGCAGCGTGCGCGGGATCGGCGTCGCGGTGAGCGTCAACACGTGAACGTCGGTCTTGAGCCCCTTCAGCCGCTCCTTGTGGGCGACACCGAAATGCTGCTCCTCGTCGACGATCACCAGGCCGAGCCGCTTGAACTCGACTCCTTTGGCGAGGATGGCGTGGGTGCCGATGACGATGTCGACCTTGCCGGCGGCCAGCTCTTCCTTGGTCTTCTTGGCTTCGGCCGCGGTAACGAGGCGGGAGAGGCGGCCAATCTGGATCGGGAAACCGTGGAGTCGCTCGACGAAGTTGGAAAAGTGCTGGCGGGCAAGCAGGGTGGTCGGCGCAACGACGGCGACCTGCTTGCCCGACATGGCCATGACGAAGGCGGCCCGGAGAGCGACCTCCGTCTTGCCGAAGCCGACGTCGCCGCACACCAGCCGGTCCATCGGCTTGCCCGCCTCCAGGTCCTGCAGCACGTCGGAAATGGCTCGGTCCTGGTCGTCGGTCTCCTCATAAGGGAAGCGGTCGACGAACACGGGGTAGCTGGCGTCCGGCTCGGCAACGACGCCGGCGCGGGTCGCGCGGAGTGCGGCGGTTCTGATGAGCTCGCCCGCGATCTCGCGGATGCGCTCCTTCATCTTGGCCTTGCGCCGCTGCCACGCCTCGCCACCGAGGCTGTCGAGCGTCACCCCTTCGCTGTCGCTGCCGTAGCGGGTCAGCAATTCGATATTCTCAACCGGCACGTAGAGCTTGTTGCCGCGGGCATATTCCAGCGCGACGCAATCGTGCGGCACCTTGCTGACCGGGATCTGCGTCAGCCCTTCGTAGCGGCCAATGCCGTGGTCGGCGTGGACCACGAGATCGCCCGGCGAAAGCGTCGCCAGCTCCTGCAGGAACAGGTCCGCGGCCTTGCGCTTCTTGCGCCGCCGGACGAGCCGATCACCCAGCATGTCCTGCTCGGTCAGGACCGCAAGGTCCGGAGTGGTCAAGCCGTGCTCAAGCGGCAGCACCATCAACGCCGGCTGGGTCTTGCTGCCTAAGGCTTCTTGCCAGCTGTCGACCATCTTGTGCGACTTGACGCCGTGATCCTCGATGAGCCCCGCCAGCCGCTCGCGGGCGCCGCGCGAGTAGCTTGCAAGCACGACCTTGCGGCCTTCGCGGCGCAGCTTGGCGATATGCTTGCCGACGGCTTCGTAGACGTTCGCTTGCTGCGCGCGCTCCGGCGCGAAGTCGCGCGCCGGCTCGATCTCGAAGGCGATGATCCGCTCGGACTCAGGCTCCGGGAAGGGCGATGCGAGATGAATTGTCCGATCGCCCGCAACCCGATCCCATTCGTCCTTGAGCAGGTACAGCGCCTCGGGCTCCAGTGGACGATAGCTCCCGGGCTCCGCCGCCATCGCGCGGACACGGTTCTGGTGATAGTCGACGATCGCTTCGCGGCGGCTGTCGAGCGACTTGTCGGCGGCGGCCTCACGAACAATCAAGTCATTGTCCCCGAGATGGTCGAACAGGGTCGCCAGCTTGTCTTCGAGCAGCGGCAGCCAATGTTCCATGCCGCTCATGCGCCGGCCGTCGGACAGCGCCTGGTAGAGCGGGTCGCCGGTGGCGCCGGCGCCGAACTTCTCACGGTAACGCGAGCGGAACCGCTTGACGCTGTCCTCGTCGAGCAGGGCTTCGGACGCCGGCATCAGGGTGAAACCTTCGGCTTTTTCGGTCGATCGCTGGTCCGCCGGGTCGAAGCGGCGCAATGTTTCGATCTCGTCGCCGAAAAAGTCGAGGCGAAGCGCGGTCGGTTCGCCGGCGGGGAACAGATCGATGAGCGAACCGCGGACCGCGAACTCGCCGGCTTCGGCAACCGTGTCGGAGCGCTGGTAGCCGAGCGCGTTCAGCTGGACGATCAGCGCCTCGCGGTCGACCCGCTCTCCCTCCGCGATGTGACGGGTCAGCTGCCGAATGCGGAACGGGGTCAGCACGCGCTGGCTAGCGGCGCTGGCGGTGGTGATCAGCAGCTGCGCGCCTTTCCGCTTCTCTTGAAGCGCGTTCAGCGTCGCCAGCCGCTCGGCCATCACGCGCAGGGCAGGGGAGGCGCGGTCGTATGGGAGGCAGTCCCAAGCCGGAAAGGTCACCACCTCCATTTCCGGCGCAAACACGGGAACGGTGTCGGCAAGCGCCCGCATCGATGCCTCGTCCGCAGCGATAACGATGGCGCGGGCGCCGCTGCCGGTGCCGTGAGCGGCGCGCGCAAGGTCGGCGGCGAGCCACGGCAGGAAGCCGGCCGGCACCCCCGCCAAGGTCAGCGGCTGCTTGGCGCGGAGGACCCGCTGGAGCGGCTCGGTCACCGAGCGATCCGGATGTAATTGAGGGCTTGAAGGGCCGAGATCATGGATGGTGGGTAGCGTTCTGGAGCCTCCGCGGTTCCGTGCGCCCAAGCCATGATGTCGACGTCCTGTTCCTCGAGCATTTGGTCGAACAGCGCGCGCTCTGCCAGGCTCCATTCGCCGCAGTGGGCGTCGAAGAACCCGCCGACCAGCATGTCCGCCTCGCGCGTGCCACGATGATGCGCGCGCCAGTGCAGGCGCTTGAGTTCCGGGTCTGTCGGCATCCAGGGCAGATAGGAACAAAGCCGCTGCATTGCGAGGCCTCGAGCTGCCACGCTAACAGCAACTATGCGTCCCGAAATTCTCAACCCTTTGTTCACGGAAGTGGACGCGCTCAAGGGCGTCGGGCCGCAGCTTACGAAGCTGCTGAATCGGCTAGGCCTCACCCGGTTGATCGACGTGCTCTACCATCTTCCGACGGGAGCGATCGAGCGGGTCCGCGCGCCCGCTGCAAACGCCCCGCTGCTTGGCCGAACGGTGATCCTGGAGCTCACCCCGTTCGACACGCGCCAGAGTCGCTCGGGCCGCGGGCCTTTTCGGGTGCTTGCTGCCGACGGCGACGGCAACACCATCACGCTCATTTATTTCAACAATCCGGGGTGGGCCAAGAAGACGCTGCCGATGGGCGAGCTGCGGATCGTGTCGGGCAAGCTCGATGCCTATGGCGACGAGTGGCAGATCGTGCATCCCGAGGTGGCCGAGCCGGGCAAGGGACCCGAGCCCGCGCTGCGCGAGCCCATTTATCCGCTCACTGAAGGGCTGACCAACCGCCGCATCGGCGAACTTGCGGCTGCGGCGCTGGAGCGCGCGCCGGAACTGCCGGAGTGGATCGAACCGGGATTGCTGGCTCGCCAAGGCTGGCGCGACTGGCGCGGCGCGCTGGCTGAAGCGCATCGGGAGCCCGGGGCAGGGCCGACCCGCAAACGGCTCGCCTATGACGAAATCTTTGCCAACCAGCTGACGATGATGCTGCTGCGTCAGGCCTCGCGGCGGAAGCGCGGCGTGCCGCTGGCCGGTACTGGCGAACTTTCGGGGCGGCTCGACCTCCCGTACGAGCTCACCGGGGCGCAGCGGCGGGTCTTCGAGGAGATCCGCGGCGACATGGCCCAGGCCGCGCCGATGCTGCGGCTGCTGCAGGGCGATGTCGGCTCGGGCAAGACGCTGGTGGCATTGTTGGCCATGCTGCTGGCGGTGGAAAGCGGCGCCCAGGCAGCGCTACTGGCGCCCACCGAAATACTCGCCCGGCAGCATCATGCGACCCTGCTCATGCAGCTCGACAGCATCGGCGTGCGGGTGGCGATTTTGACCGGACGGGAGAAGGGGCGCCCGCGCGAAAGCGTACTGATGGGCCTGACCGATGGCTCGATCGACATCCTCGTCGGAACCCACGCCATCTTCCAGGAGAAGGTCGCCTACCGGAACCTGGGCCTGGCAGTCATCGACGAGCAGCACCGCTTCGGCGTGTCGCAGCGTCTGCTGCTGTCCGCCAAGGCCGAGCGCCCGCCGCACCTGCTGGTGATGACGGCGACCCCCATCCCCCGCACGCTGACGCTGACCCAATATGGCGAGATGGACGTCAGCCGCATCGACGAGATGCCGCCCGGGCGATCGCCGGTGGAAACGCGGGTGATCAGCGAGGAGCGGCTGCCGGAGGTGGTCGACGCGCTCGGGCGTCACGTGGCCGCCGGCGGTCAGGCCTACTGGGTCTGCCCACTGGTCGAGGAGAGCGAGAAGAGCGATGCCGCCGCCGCCGAGGAGCGGGCGCGCGTGCTCCGCCTGCGACTGGGGGAGGACAAGGTCGGGCTGGTGCATGGCCGCATGAAGGGTCCTGAAAAGGATGTGGTGATGGCTCGCTTCGCAGCAGGCGAAGTCGCGGTCCTGGTTGCGACCACGGTTATCGAGGTCGGCGTGGACGTTCCGAACTCGACCTTGATGATCGTCGAAGGTGCGGAGCGGTTCGGCCTCGCCCAGCTGCACCAGTTGCGCGGCCGGGTCGGGCGTGGCGAGGGCAAGAGCACCTGCCTGCTGATCCGCGGCGCCAACTTGACGGACGTCGGGCGTGCCAGGCTGGCCCTGATGCGCGAAACCAACGACGGCTTCCGCATCGCCGAGGAGGACCTGCGCCTCCGCGGCCCCGGTGAGATCCTCGGCACGCGCCAGTCGGGCGAGGCGGGGTTCCGGGTGGCTACGGCGGAAGACGTCGCTGAACTGGCGCCCGTCGCCACGAGCGATGCGCAGCTGCTGCTGGACCGCGACGGCGGTCTTGCTGGTGAGCGTGGCCAGGCCGCGCGCACCTGCCTCTACCTGTTCGAACGGGACCAGGCGGTAGGGCTGATCCGGAGCGGTTAGCGTCCCTGCGCAGGCAGGGACCCAGTTCATTTGTCCAGAAGAGCACTGGGCTCCTGCCTTCGCAGGAGCACATCAGCTCATGAGCAACCCGTGTTTTTTCTTGCCCAGGCTCAGCTTGCCGGGGGTCGCCGCGCCGGCCGGGTCGGTCACAACCGCGTCGTTCAGCCGAACTGCCCCCTCCGCCACCTTGCGCTTCGCTTCGCCGTTGGAGGCGGTGAAGCCAAGCTGCGTCAAGGCTTGGGCGATCGTCATTCCTTCGCTCACCGTCAGTGTCGGCAAATCTTCGCCGGCGCCAGCTGCTCCGAAGGTGTCGGTAGCGGTGCGCTCGGCGGCCTCGGCTGCCTCACGCCCATGCAGCATTGCGGTAGCTTCAGTCGCCAGCACGACCTTCGCCTGGTTGATCTCCGCGCCCTCCAGCGCCTCCAACCGCGCAACTTCTTCCAGCGGCAGGTCCGTGAACCGCCGCAGGAACTTGCCGACGTTCACGTCCTCGACGTTCCTCCAGAACTGCCAGTAATCGTAGGGGCTGAGGAGGTCGGCATTCAGCCACACCGCGCCCTGGGCGGTCTTGCCCATCTTGGCGCCATCGGCGGTCGTCAGCAGCGGCGTGGTTGCGCCGTAAACCTCGGTGCCGTCGATCCGCCGGCTCAGCTCGATGCCGTTGACGATATTGCCCCACTGGTCCGAGCCGCCGAGCTGGAGGCGGCAACCGGCGCGCCGGGACAGCTCGAGAAAGTCGTAGCCCTGGAGGATCATGTAGTTGAATTCGAGAAAGGTCAGCGGCTGCTCGCGATCCAGCCGCAGGCGGACGCTATCGAAGGTCAGCATGCGGTTGATCGTGAAATGCCGCCCGACCTCGCGCAGGAACGGGATGTACTGCAGCTCACTTAGCCAATCGTCGTTGTTGACCAGCATCGCGTCGGTGGGTTCGTCGCCGAAGGTCAAAAAGCGCTCAAACACCTGGCGGATGCCGGCAATGTTAGCATCGATATCGGCGTCGCTTAGCAGCTTGCGGGCCTCGTCCTTGCCCGACGGGTCGCCAACCTTGGTGGTGCCGCCGCCCATCAGCACGATCGGCTTGTGCCCCGCCTGCTGCAAGCGGCGCAGCAGCATGATCTGCACCAGGCTGCCGACGTGGAGGCTCGGCGCAGTGGCGTCGAAGCCGATGTAGCCGGTGACGATCTCCCGCTCGGCCAGGGCGTCCAGCGCTTCGGCATCGGTCACCTGGTGAATGTATTCCCGCTCGTCGAGCAGGCGGAGCAGGGCGGAGCGGTAGGCAGCCATTGTTTCCGCCTACAAAGGATTGCCCCTGCCACCAATACCGTTCGTCCTGAGCTTGTCGAAGGACTGCCCTTCCTTCTAGCCTCAGCCCGTGGCCTTCTGGACCTACATGCTTCATTGCCGCCGCGGTTACTTCTACGTTGGGCACAGCGATGATCTCGAGCGCCGGGTTGCCGAGCACAAAAGCGGCGCGGTGAAAGGCTTCGCAAGCGATCGCAGCCCAGTCGAGTTGGTCTGGTCTCAAGAGTTTATCACCCGAGCCGAAGCGTTGGAGGCCGAACGCCCGATCAAGGGCTGGGGTCGCGCGAAGAAGCTGGCCTTGATCCGAGGCGACTGGGATCAGATCTCCACGCTGGCCAAGAAGAAAGACAATCCTTCGACAAGCTCAGGACGAACGGGTTAGGGAGATGCGGTTCAACCTTACCCCGCACCGTGCCGCATGGCCTGCTTATGCTAAGCTCAAGCTTTGGGCCAGCGTCGAGCATTCCGCAGCGTTTGGCGCCATGGCCACGCTCAACATCTGGTTCGGCGTGGGTGCTCCTGCCACGCGCTTTGTCCTGCCCCAGGCAGCTGAACATGCCCGCAAGGACGAGTTGTGGCGGACGACCTGCTTCGAGGCCTTCCTGCGGCCAAGCGGCGGCGAGGCATATCAGGAATGGAATTTCGCGCCTTCCGGCGAATGGGCCGCTTACGACTTCACCGGCTACCGCGAAGACATGCGGAACGCCGAGGTCGGCTCTCCTCCCTACATCCGCATGGAGGACAATCTCACCTGGTGGACGCTCGGCGCCACCATCGCGGTGCCGTCCGGCTGCGCCTGGCACCTCGGCCTCTCCGCAATCCTCGAGGAGCAGGACGGCACCAAGTCCTACTGGGCGCTTGCGCATCCGTCGGACAAGCCCGATTTCCACCACCCGGATTGCTTCGTCGCCAAGCTCCCCTAGACAGCCGCCATGACCCAGTTCGGCATCGACCGTCTCCTTACTGACCCTGACCTGCGACAGCCGCTCGAAGGCAAGCGCGTCGCCTTGCTCGCGCACCCCGCGTCGGTCACCCAGGACCTGACCCATAGCCTGGATGCGCTTGCAGCCGCCGGCATCGACCTCACCGCCGCCTTTGGCCCCCAGCACGGCATCAAGGGCGAGAAGCAGGACAATATGGTGGAGTCCGACGACTTCACCGATCCGCAGCTCGGGATCCCGGTGTTCAGCCTTTATGGCGAGGTTCGTCGGCCCACTGGGCAGTCGATGGGCACCTTCGACGTCGTCCTGATCGACCTCCAGGACCTCGGCTGCCGCATCTACACGTTCATCACCACCCTGCTGTACGTGCTGGAAGCCGCGGCCGAGCACGGCAAAAGCGTGTGGGTGCTCGATCGGCCCAATCCGGCCGGACGGCCGGTCGAGGGCCTGACCTTGCGCGAAGGGTGGGAAAGCTTCGTCGGCGCCGGTCCGATGCCGATGCGCCACGGCCTGACGCTCGGCGAGATGGGCCGCTGGTTCGTCCGCCACTTCAACCTCGACGTGGACTATCGCGTTATCGAGATGGAAGGCTGGATGCCGGACGCCGCCCAGGGCC
>CADCVY010000060.1 GCA_902806275.1 uncultured Sphingomonas sp.
AAGTTCGTCGAGGCGCTCCAGCTGTTCGGGATCGGCTACAGCTGGGGCGGGTACGAAAGCCTTGTTTTGCCCGTCGACCCGATCCGGACGGTGTCGCAGCCACCCGCGACGAACCTCGTCCGGCTGCACATCGGGCTTGAGGATGCCGACGATCTGATCCGAGACTTGGCGAACGCGCTGGCGGCGCTCGGCGGCTGACAACTGGCGAGTGGTAGCGGAGGAGGGACTTGAACCCCCGACACGCGGATTATGATTCCGCTGCTCTAACCAGCTGAGCTACTCCGCCCCAACGGGCTGCCCCGCGTCCCTGACCCGGGTGCGGCGAGGCGCGGCATATAAGTGGACGCCCCGCCCCGGTCAACGCGAGGAACCCCTTACGACTGCTCTCGTTCAAGCGTCCGAACAGCGAGGAATGCATGGACCCCCTTACCCCACTCGACACGTTGTGCCGGATCATTCTCCGAGCGCGCGAGTACGAAGCCCAGACCGCGACCGACTATGACGGGGGCGAAGCCGCCGATAACGTCGACGACGAAGACGAGGGCGCGCTGTCGGTGCTGGACGACACGATCAACGACAGCGTCGAGGAGGAGCTTCGCGCCGCTTTCGAAGACCTCGGCGAGGACCAACTGGCGGAAGTGATGGCTTTCTGCTGGGTCGGGCAAGGCACCTACGAAGCCGCTGATTGGGACGAGGCGATGGAAGAAGCGCAATCGCTGGTCAGTG
This sequence comes from uncultured Sphingomonas sp., assembly GCA_902806275.1. Classification (GTDB taxonomy): domain Bacteria; phylum Pseudomonadota; class Alphaproteobacteria; order Sphingomonadales; family Sphingomonadaceae; genus Sphingomicrobium. The sequence goes on from CADCVY010000060.1 coordinate 727, forward strand.
ACGGCGCCACCGGCGCGATTGACGAGCTGCTCGATCAGCCGATGCTCGCTTCCGTGATGGAAGCTGGGCTCGCCGCCTTCGACCTCAGCTGCCAGGGCGTCGGCGACCTCTCCTAGCGGCCGCGGAACGTATAGGTAGCGAGACGCTCCCACGGCCCGCCAAGGTACCGATGCAACCCGAGGCCGCTGATCGCCAGGGGCCGCTGCTCGAACGATCGCTCCAGCGTTTCCCGAAGTTCCCGCGCGACCCGCGGCGCAACCTTGTTCTGGATCGTGACGTGCGGGCGCCAACCTGCCTTGTCCTGCGCGGTGAGGAGGCCATGGAAGCACTCGGCCAGCTCGGCACGGATGAGGTCGAGCTCGTCGGACACGATGCGAACGGCGACACCGCCGCCAAGATCCATTAGGCCGGCCACCAGCGCCCTGGGCGGCGGCAGGCGCGCAAGGGAGGAAAGCCGCGCCCGCGCCTCCGCCTCGGCGCTCGGTGGCAGTGCGTGAAACATGGTAAGGTGCGCCTGCAACTGGTTGCGCTCGGGCGGAAAATGCTTCTTGCGCAGACCATCGAGCCAGCCCAACTCCCGCTGTCCCAGTTCGGCGGTGACGATCAGCGCCCCGCTCACTGCGACGGCCACTGGTCGCGCTTGACCGTCTCCAGCTCGCCAAACCGTTCCGGCGCGATCCTAGCGACCATCTCATCGCCCTCGATCTTCGCCGCGCTCCACGGCAGCCGACGAAGCGTCTCGCCGACCCCGGCGACGCCACCCTCCGACACTACGACGTAAGACAAGCGCCCGCTGCCGCAGCCCACCATGGCGTCAACGCAGGTACCGATCACCTTGTCGCCGCAGCGCACCTTGGCACGGGTCAGCAGCGATGCCGCGAACAGCGTCTCGCCGGGTGTCGTGGCGCTCGCTTCGGCCGCAGCCTCGGCCCCCTGTTCGACCTTGGCCTGGCGCCCGAGCCACCGCCACACGCCGAACAGGTTGAGGAAGGTCATGACGACGTTGGTCCAAACCAAGGCCGGTTGGCCCGTCAACGCACCGACGGCAAACCAGGCGATGGAGCCCACGGTGAAGACGGCGAAGCCATAGCCGGTGATCCGCGCGCCGAGGTTGGAAGCGGTCATGCAGGCCGCGATGATGGTCGCCGCAGTGGCGATCCAGGAAGCGAGATTATCCATGGCGCCGCCAATGCGCGGCTGCCGAGGAAGGTTCAGATTTCGACCTGGCTCCCGAGCTCGACCACGCGGTTGGTCGGCAGCTTAAAGAATTCCATCGCGCTTTCCGCATTGCGGAGCATCCAGGCGAACAGCTTTTCGCGCCACACCGCCATGCCCGGCCGCGACGATGCAAGCAGCGTCTGACGGGCGAGAAAGAAGCTGGTGTCCATCATCTTGCATTGCGGGCCGCAGTTCTCGAGCTGCGCCAGCGCGGTCGGCACGTCGACCTCTTCCATGAAGCCGTAGCGGAGGATTACTCGGTAGAAGCCGGATCCGTAATCGCTCATTTCGACCCGCTTCTCCTGCTGCACGAATGGCACGTCCTCGACGCGCACGGTGAGCAGGAAGATGCGCTCGTGAAGCACCTTGTTGTGCTTGAGGTTGTGCAGCAGCGCGTGCGGAACCCCGCTGGCCGAGCTGGTCATGAACACCGCCGTGCCGGGCACCCGGGCAGCGCTGGGAGCGGCCGACTTGATGAAGATCTCCATCGGCAAGCTGGCCTCGTTCATGCGGTCGATCATCAATTTGCGGCCCTTGGCCCAGGTCGTGAGCAAGGTGAACGCCACCGCTCCCACCAGCAGTGGAAACCAGCCGCCGTCGGGGACTTTCATCAGGTTGGCGCTGAAATAAGCGATATCGACGACGAAGAAGAGCGCGAGCAGCGCCAAGACCAGCGGCCGGCTCCATCTCCACATGGTGGTCAGCACCACGGCCAGCAGGCAGGTGTCGATGAACATCGCGCCCGTAACCGCGATCCCGTAAGCGGCGGTCAGGTTGCTCGAGTTCTGGAAGAAGAGAACCAGCAGGATCACCATCACCATCAGCGCCCAGTTAACGACGGGGATGTAGATCTGGCCGGCTGCTCGTTCGCTGGTGTGGGTGATCCTGAGCCGAGGAATGAAGCCCAGCTGGATCGCTTGCTGGGTCACCGAGAACGCGCCCGAGATAACCGCCTGACTGGCGATGATCGCGGCGAGGGTTGCGATAATGACCAGCGGCAGCCGCAATGTGTCCGGAGCGAGAAAGAAGAACGGGTTCTTGATCAGCTCCGCCGCAGTCGCCGGGTCCGAAGTCACGATCATGGCGCCCTGGCCCATGTAGTTGAGCATCAGCGCTGGCAGCACGAACCACAGCCAAGACAGCCCGATCGGACGTCTGCCGAAATGGCCCATGTCGGCGTAAAGCGCTTCGGCGCCCGTAACAGCGAGCACAACCGAGCCCAGCGCCAGGAACGCTAGCCAGCCATCGAGCAGGAAGAAGTTCACCGCGTTGAGCGGGTTCAGGGTCTCGAGAATGATCCCCGGCGCGCTGAAGATGTGGGTCACGCCCAGCACCGAAAGAACAAGGAAATAGACCAGCATGATCGGCCCGAACAGCGCCCCGACCTTTGCCGTGCCGCGCGCCTGGATCATGAACAGGCCGATCAGGATCGCCACCGCGATCGGGACCACGAATTGCTGGGTCGCCGGCTCGACAATGACCAGACCTTCCACGGCTCCCAGCACGGTGGTCGCTGGCGTGATCATGCTGTCGCCATAGAACAGCGCGGTGGCGAACACGCCCAACAGCACGATGCCTGCCGTCCACCGCCGTTTGTCGGAGGTCGAGCGGTTGATCAGCGCCAGCAAGGCCAGGCTTCCGCCCTCGCCCTTGTTGTCCGCCCGCATGATGATGCTGACGTACTTGAGCGTCACCACGATCATCATCGACCAGAAGATCAGGCTCAGCACGCCGTAAATGTGCGGCTGATCCGGCGTTAGCGGGTGGTGTCCGGCGAACGTCTCGCGAAACGCGTAGATCGGCGAGGTGCCGATATCGCCGAAGACGATGCCGATCGCGCCCACAGCAAGCTTCGCCAGCGAGCCCTGGGCATGACCATGCGCAGGGTCCTGCGGCGCCTCGGCTTCGGCGGCTCCGGCGGCAGTGATGTTCATGATGTGGAGATCAGACCGAACAGACCGGGGCTAGCCTTCTAGGTATCTTGGCCGGGACGTGGTCTCGGGAGCGCTCCACTACCACTGCCGTTACGGCCCTGCAATCGGTGGGGACAGGCGGCGAAAGCGCGTCTATAGGCGCGGCGAACTTCAGCATCGGAGCCGGATCGTAATGCGCGTTGGGGTACCCAAGGAAATCAAGGTTCACGAATATCGCGTCGGGCTCACGCCCGCCTCCGTGGCGGAGCTGGTCGCCGCCGGACACGAAGTGGTGGTCGAAGCGGGAGCCGGCAAGGGCATCGACTGTCCCGACAGCGGTTTCGAAAAGGCGGGCGCGCAGATCCTCCCTGACGCGGCCGCCGTGTTCAAGGCCGCCGACATGATCGTCAAGGTCAAGGAACCGCAGCAGCAGGAGATCGCCCTGCTCGAGTCCAGGCACATCCTGTTCACCTATCTCCACCTCGCCGCCGACAAGCCTCAGGCAGAGGGGCTGATAGAGTCGGGCGCGACCTGCATCGCGTACGAAACCGTCACTTCGAACTCCGGCTCATTGCCGCTTTTGAAGCCTATGAGCGAGGTTGCCGGACGCATGTCCGTTCAGGTCGGCGCTCATTATCTTGAAAAGGAGCAAGGCGGCCGCGGCGTGCTGCTTGGCGGCGTGCCGGGCGTGGCCCCCGCAACCGTCGCTATCCTCGGCGGAGGTGTTTCCGGCGTCAATGCCGCCCAGATGGCGGTCGGCATGCGCGCGGACGTCACCATCTACGACATCAACATGGAGCGTCTGGCCGAGCTCGACATGTTCTTCTCGAGCCAGATCAAAACCGCTTATGCCTCGCGCGCGGCAATCGCCAATGCGGTGGAGAAGGCGGAGCTGGTGATCGGCGCGGTGCTCGTGCCTGGAGCCGCGGCGCCCAAACTCGTGACGCGCGACATGCTCAAGACCATGAAACGGGGGTCGGTGCTGGTCGACATCGCCATCGACCAGGGCGGCTGCTTCGAAACCTCGCATCCGACTACCCACGCCGAGCCGGTCTACGAAGTCGACGGCATCATCCATTATTGCGTTGCCAACATGCCGGGCGCGGTTGCCCGGACCAGCGCCTTCGCCCTCAACAACGCAACGTTGCCGTTTGCGCTCAAGATCGCGAACCTAGGTGCGGGCGAAGCGATGCGCCTTGACCCGCACCTCGCCAACGGCCTCAACGTATCGGCCGGCAAGATTCGCCACCAGGCCGTTGCGGAGGCTCTGGACCTCCCGTTCGAAGCTGCCGCTTGAACGGAACACAAAGGGAACACCGGCGTTGATGCGCCTGACTAATTGATTGAAAAGGTGCATCAATGTCGACCGAAGTGACTGACGATCCCAAGCAGCATCCGACCGGCAATGCGGTCAAGGACCCGGACCATTGGGTCACCGGCGACCAGCCGATGACGGGCGCTCAAGCATCCTATCTGCAAACGCTGAGCGAGGAAGCGAGAGAAAAGTTCGAGCCCGAACTCAGCAAGGCTGACGCGTCAAAGAAGATCGACGAGCTGCAGGAGAAGACCGGCCGCGGTGACTAAGTCTGTAGCGGGGTGCCGCTGGTTAGGGCTGCGATCCCGCCCTCGACCAGCGGTCGCCAGCTGGCATCCGGCGGCGCTTTAGCCAGCACTTCGCGCCACAAGACAACGGCGCCGTTGCGATCGCCGGAACGGGCCCGCGCGAGACCGTAGAAGAACGCTCCGGGCGCGAAGCCGCTGGGGAGTTGCATGGCCTGACGGTATGCAAGCTCGGCTGCAGGGGTCAGCCCCTGTCCGTGCTCGACCAAGGCGTTGCCGAGGCCAACCCAGAGTTGGGCGTCGCCGGGATGCCGGCGGGCGGCGTTCTGCAGGATGTTGACCGAGTCCTCGCTGCTTCCCGAGCGCGCGAGGGCTTCGGACATGAGCAGCCAGCTTTCCCCCGAACCGAAGTTGCCGAAGAACGCATGACGCGCGTCGCTCAGTGGCAGCACCCGTCGCGCAGATGCCTCCCGAGCCGCTGCTGACGGAAGGCCAGGCCGGCCCTGCATGGCATAGCCCCCCGCGCCGAACAGCAATGCCGCCGCGCTCGCCTGAAGCAATGGGCCCCGCACGCTGAGCAAGCGGAAGCCCAGCAGGCAGGCGGCGATCAGCAGCAGCAGGGCCAGCCAGCCGATCATGGACGAGCTCGCGTGCGAATGCGCTTCCGGAGTAGCAGCAGCCCGATTGCGAGCAGGGCTATGGGCGCCAGCCACAGTGGCCAGGTGGCGGGCTCCGCTGTCGGCCGATAACTGATCCAGGTGCCGTAGCGTTCGATCAACCACGCGCGAATGGCGGCGGGCTGTTCCCCGTCGGCGATGCGTCGGCGGACGAGGTCGCGCATGTCGGCCGCAAGCTCGGCATCGGAATCGGCGATGGATTGTCCCTGGCACACGAGGCAGCGCAACTCCGCCATGAGCCGCTGCGCCCGCGCCTCCTGACTGGCATTCGGCAGCTGGCGGTAAGCCCAATAGGCCGGGGGCAGGCTGCTGTCGGCTAGGGCCGGCGCAGCGATCAGCATCGCGATCGCCACCAGCAAGGCTTTCATCGCGCCTGCTCCAGCTGACTGAGGATCAGCGGCACGTCGGCGGCCTCGACGGCGCCGATATGCTGGTAGCGGATGATGCCGCGGCCATCGACGACGAAGCTTTCCGGGACGCCGGAGGACCCGAGGGCGATCTGCAAGGCGCTCTGCTCATCGCTGCCGATCCGCGCATAAGGATCGCCGTTCCGCGCGAGAAAGGCGGCGATGTCCCCGGCACGGTCGCGGATGGCGATGCCGTCGATGGCCACGCCACGACTCTGCAATTGCTTGAGCACCTTCACCTCTGTGATGCATGGCACGCACCAGCTGGCGAAGATGTTGACCAGGCGCGGTCTGCCCATGGCCAGGTCGCGGGACGAGAAGGCTGGCTTGCCGGGCAATGGCGCGGCGAGATTGAACGCTGGCACGGGCTTGCCGGCGAGCCTGGAGCGCACGTTGGTATCGGCTGGTGTCGACAGCCGCCATACGAGCCCCGCGATCACCAGGAGCAAGAGCGCCAGTGGCGCGAAGCGGACCGCTCGGCTCATGCGTAGCGGGTCCGCCACTCGGGCTCGGGGCGCCGCCGCCGGGTCCGCCAGGCGCGGCCGGCGAGCGACAGTGCGCCGCCCAGCCCGATCAGGGCGCCGCCGGCCCAGATCAGGGTGACGAAGGGCTTCCACCACAAGCGCAGCTGCCATCCGCCCGCCGGGTCCGCTTTGCCGAGCACCGTGTAGAGCTGGCCATCCCAGAACGTCTGGATCGCCGCTTCATTGGTCTCCATCTGCGGGCTAGTGAAGTAGCGCGTCTGGGGCCGCAGCACCTCGCGGCCGTGGCCGCGCGACGCGTGCAGTTCGGCCTCCAGCGCAGTCCAGTTCGGGCCCGCTGCCGGAGTGACGCTGTCGAGCTGGATCAACCATGGGCCAACGGCCAGCCGCTCGCCTGTCCGCGCCACGGCCAGCGTTTCCTTGGTGAATGCCGAGTTCGCTGCCATGCCGGCCAGAGCCACGGCAATGCCGAAGTGCGACACGACCATTCCCCAGGTAGCGAGAGGCGCGCGCAGCGGATTGCGCCCGGCGAGCGGCAGCAGGCTGGCAATAGCAAGGAACGCCGCCACGCCGAAGCCCAGACGTGGCAGGAACCCCATCTTAGGCGCGATCACGAACGTGGCGACGATCGCCGCAACCCCGATCAGTGCGGGGACGACTAGACGCTTCAGCACCGGCCGCCGCTCACGCCGCCAGCTGAGCAGCGGGCCGGCGCCGACGAGCACGGCCAGCAGCAGCGCCAGCGGCCCGGCGACAATGTTGAAGTAAGGCGCGCCGACGGACAGCTTCTCGCCGCTCAGCGCTTCGACGAACAACGGGTAGAGCGTCCCAACGAACACCGTGCCGAGAATGACGCTCAGCAGTAGATTGTTGACCACCAGCCCGCTTTCGCGGCTCACCAGCTCGAACGGCGCCCCTTCCTTCAGGCTGGCGCCGCGCCACGCGAACAAGGTGAACGCCGCGCCGACGTACAGACCGAGCAAGATCAACAAGTAGGTGCCCCGCTCCGGGTCGATGGCGAAGGAATGCACGGACGTCAGGATGCCCGAGCGGACCAGGAAGGTGCCGACCATCGACATGGAGAAGGCGATCACCGCCAGCATCATCGTCCAGGCCTTCAGCGCACCACGAGCGGCCAGCACGTTGATCGAGTGCAGCAGCGCGGTCGCGGCAAGCCAAGGCATCAGCGACGCATTCTCGACCGGGTCCCAGAACCAGTATCCGCCCCAGCCAAGCTCGTAATAGGCCCAGTAGCTGCCGGCGGTGATGCCCAGGGTCAGGAACACCCAAGCCGCCAGCACCCACGGCCGCATTGCTCGGGCAAGCCGGGAGTCCACCTCACCGGTAAGCAGCGCGCCGAACGCCAGGCTAAAGGCGACCGACAGGCCGACGTAGCCGAGGTACAAAGTGGGAGGATGGAACGCCAAGCCGGGATCCTGGAGCAGCGGGTTGAGGCCCCTTCCCTCCAGCGGCGCGGGAGCAAGCCGGCCGAACGGGTTCGAAGCCAGCAGCAGGAAGGTGTAGAAGCCGAGCGCGAGCGCAGCCTGGGCGCCGAGCGCCGCAGCAAGCGTTCTTTCCGAAAGGCGCCGCGACAGGATGGCGATGAAAGCACCAGACACAGCCAGTACGGTCACCCACAGCAGCATCGACCCTTCGTGGTTTCCCCACGCGCCCGCGACTTTATAGACGAACGGCTTGGCGCTGTGACTGTTGGCGACCACCAGGGCCACCGACAAATCTGTGCGCGCAAACAGCACGAGCAGCATGGCGAAGGCGAGGGCGGTGAGCGCCCCCTGCGCCACGGCCACCGGGCGCATGGTGCCCGACAGCTCAACCGCGCTCCGGAGCCCGGCCGGCATGAAGACCAACTGGAGAGCCGCGAGCCCCGCCGCGAGCCACAGCGCCGCGAGGCCGATTTCGGCCATCATCGCTGTAGCGTCTTCCCCGCCTTGCGCTCCGCGGCGAGGTTGCCGAGCTCGGGCGGCATGTAGCGCTCGTCGTGCTTGGCCAGGATGGTGTCGGCGACAAAGGTGCCTTTGACCACCCTGCCCTCGGCGACCGCGCCGCTGCCTTCGCGGAACAGGTCGGGGACAATGCCGCGATAGGTGACGGGCGTGCGGGCCTGCCCGTCGGTCACGCTGAAGCGGATGGTAACGCCGTCAGGCTGTCGGCGGACGGATCCCGATTCCACCATGCCGCCGAGGCGCACGGCCCGCCCCTCTTCCGCCTTTCCGGCTGCGACATCCGCAGGCGTGTAGAAATAGGACGCCTGGTCGCGCAGACCCCACATGGCCAGGAGCACGGCAGCCAGCACCGCGGCGGCGGCGGCGGCCACCAGCACCAGCCTCTGGTTCTTGGGCTTCATCGCCGTTTGAGCGCCTCGGCCGCAGCTTCCGCGCGGCGCATGGTGGCCAGCGCCCACATCAGCAGCGCGCCAGTGGTGCCGACGGTCACTGCATAAGCGGCGATGACGAACGGCCAAGGGTTCATGGCTGCGTCATCCGGCGCTGGCGTGCTTCGATTTTCGCCTCGGCAAGCGCGGCCCGCATCCGCATCAGGACGGCGGCCGCGAACAGGCAGGTAAAGCCGAACATGGTGAGCGGCAGCGGCCACAGCAGCGCATTGTCGATGCTCGAGCCGGTGACGCCGATGCTCTGCCCTTGGTGAAGCGTGCGCCACCACAGCACCGAATAGTGGATGATCGGCAGGTTGATCGCGCCGACCAGGCCAAAGATGGCGGTAACCCGGCCTTCGCCGCCGCGCTCCCGCTCGGCCGAGCCCAGCGCGATGTAGCCGAGGTAGAGAAAGAACAACATCAGCATCGAGGTCAGCCGCCCATCCCATTCCCACCAGGTGCCCCAGGTCGGGCGGCCCCAAATTGAGCCGGTGACCAGGCACAAGGCCGCGAAGGTTGCACCTGCCGGAGCGATCGCGCGGCCGGCCACCGCCGCGAGCGGATGGCGCCAAACCAGCTGGCTCACCGACGCCGCGGCGATCCCGGCCCACCCGGCCATGCCGAGCCATGCGGACGGCACATGGATGTAGAGGATGCGGACAGTCTCGCCCTGCAGGTAATCAGGCGGAGTCAGCAACAAGCCCGCGGCCATACCGCCGAGCGCCAGCGCAAGGCCGATCGCCAGCAGCCAGCTGGATGCCGGACGAGCGATGCGCAGGAAACGCGCCGGGTTGGCGAGCGCGTGCATGGCGGTGCTTGTCAGCCTCTTCCGATCAGCTGCTGCGCCATTGCGTCGGCAACCGCTGCGGGATCGCGGCCGCTGGCGGCGCTTTCGGACCACACCTGCTCCAAGCGGACGGGAATGCCCTCGATCCGCTCGCGCACCAGGCTGGCGTCGCCGTCGCCGCAATATTCGGTGCAGACGTTGATGATGCCGCCGGCGTTGATCACGTAATCGGGCGCGTAGAGAATGCCGCGCGCATGCAGCCGCTCGCCGTCTTCGGGGGTGGCCAGCTGGTTGTTGGCACCGCCCGCGACAACCGGGACCCGGAGCGCGGCGATGCTCTGCTCCTCGTGGATCGCGCCCAGCGCGTTCGGACTGAGCACGTCCGCTTCCAGGCTAAGGATCTCGTCCGTCGACACCACCGTGCCGTTGGTGGCTTCGGCAAGCTTCTGCGCCTTGTCCGCATCGACGTCGGCGATGGACAGCCGCGCCCCTTCGGCGGCAGCGTGCAGGCCGACACCTGTGGCAACGCTGCCGGCGCCCTGCAAGGCGATGTGCAGCCCCTCAAGGCTGTCTTTGCCAAGCGCCCGGCGTACGGCGGCCTTGATGCCCAGAAACACCCCCAGCGACGTGTGCGGACCCGGGTCACCGCCAACGCCGCTGCCTTCCGGCGGCAGGCCGGCCACGAACTTCGTCTGCCGGCGAATCTCGATCATGTCGCTGACGCTCATGCCGACGTCCTCGGCGGTGACGTAGCGCCCGCCGATCGCTTCGACCGCACGGCCGAACGCCGCCAGATACTCGGGTGACTTTTCCCGCTCGGCCGGCGCCAACAGCACCGACTTGCCGCCACCCAGCGGCAGGCCGGCCATGGCGTTCTTGTAGCTCATGCCCCGCGACAGCCGCAGCGCGTCGGTTAGAGCCTCCTGATCGTCAGCATAATGCCAGAAACGCGCACCGCCGGCGGCGGGGCCGAGGTGGGTCGAGTGCACGGCGATGATGGCCTTGAGGCCGGTCGCGTCGTCGGTGACGAAAGTCAGCTGTTCGTGGGCGTCGAAATCAGGCAGGCCCCAGGGCGTCGTCATGGTCGGTGATCGGCTTTCCGCTGAAAGAAGCGTGAGAATGAGATGGGGCGACCGACGGGACTTGAACCCGCGACCCCTGGTACCACAAACCAGTGCTCTAACCAGCTGAGCTACGATCGCCGCCGCGCCTGTGGGACGGTTCCCTCAGCCGCGCGCGCCACTTAGGATTGGAACCCATACAACGCAAGCGAAGGGCCTTCCGGGATGAACCCGACGGTACTGAAGTTCGGCTTCCCCCGAACCCTGATCAGGGAGCTGGATCATTGGGTTATCCTGCTGCGTCCGGGGCAGGTGACGCTCGGCTCGCTGGTGCTCGCGGCCAAGAGCGAGGCGACGGCTTATCACCAGCTGCCGCGCGAGGCGTTCACCGAACAAGCGGACGCCGTTGCGCTGATCGAGCGCGCGCTGGCCGGTTTCTCCCGATACGAGCGGATCAACTACCTTATGCTGATGATGGTGGACCCCCACGTGCACCTCCACGTGATCCCGCGCTATTCGGAGCCGCGCACGTGGGACGGCCTTGCCTTCCCGGACGCCGGGTGGCCGGCGGCGCCGCAGCTTGGCAGCGCCGTGCAGCTTTCCGATGCGCAGATTGGCGCGCTACGCGATCAGCTGGCAGGACGCTTGGGCTGACCGGCAGCGGTGGTGGGCGCGGTAGGGATTGAACCTACGACCCCACCCGTGTGAAGGGTGTGCTCTACCACTGAGCTACGCGCCCGCCCGGCGAAGGCGCATATAGGCGACCTCGCCGGCCTGTCCAGTTACTGGACCGCGTCTTTCAGCACCTTTCCGGGACGGAACTTGGGCTGCGCGCTGGCCTTGATCTGCATCGGCTCGCCAGTGCGCGGATTGCGACCCGTCGAGGCCTTGCGGCGAGTGACCGAGAAATTGCCGAAGCCGACCAGCCGGACCTCGTCACCGCGCTTAAGCGTCGACGTGACGACTTCCAGCATGGTTTCCACGGCGCGCGCCGCATCGCTGCGGTTCAGCCCGGCGCGATCGGCGACGTGACCAATCAATTCCTGCTTGTTCATCCGCCCGGATCTCCCTCGATCCTCCGCGCCAGACTCGGGTGCGGAAGCGAGCGCCCTTAAGGCAAGTCTCGGCAGTTGTGTCCAGTGACCTAATGGCGAACCGCAGCAGCAGTGTCCGAACTTGGAGCATGCACCGGCGGCTCGGCCGCATGCTCGTCCGCGTCCGTCCACTCGATGGCGACCAGCGGCGCCGCGAGCGCTCTTGCCAGCACCTCGTCGACATGGCTGACCGGGACGATTTCCAGCGCTTCTTTCACCGGCGCGGGAATCTCGGCGAGATCCTTTTCGTTATCGGACGGAATCAGCACCGTCGTAATCCCGCCGCGCAGCGCCGCCAGCAGCTTTTCCTTCAGGCCGCCGATTGGCAGCACCCGTCCGCGCAAGGTCACCTCGCCGGTCATTGCAACATCGCGCTTCACCGGCACGCCGGTCAGGGTCGAAATCATCGCCGTCACCATGCCGATGCCCGCCGACGGGCCGTCCTTCGGCACCGCGCCCTCGGGCAAGTGGACGTGAATGTCCTTGCGGGCGAAGATCGACGGCTTGACTCCGAACGCCGGGGCCCGCGCCTTGACGAAGCTCATTGCCGCCTGGATCGACTCCTGCATCACTTCGCCGAGTTTGCCGGTGGTCTTGATCTGGCCCTTGCCGGGGACCGTCACGGCTTCGATGGTCAGGAGCTCGCCGCCGACTTCAGTCCAGGCGAGGCCGGTCACGGCGCCGATCTGGTCCTCTTCCTCGCCCATGCCGTAGCGATACTTCCTGACGCCGAGATATTCGCCGAGGTTCTCGAGCGTCAGCTCCACCCGCTCCAGCTTGGTCTCGAGAATTTGGCGCAACGACTTGCGGGCGATCTTCGCCAGCTCACGCTCCAGCGTGCGGACTCCGGCTTCCCGAGTGTAGTGGCGCATGATGCCGCGCAGACCTTCGTCGGTGAAGGTCAACTCCTCCGGCTTGAGGCCGTGGGCGTCCATCTGCTTGGGGATCAGGTGCCGCTTGGCGATCTGCACCTTCTCGTCCTCGGTGTAGCCTTCAAGGCGGATGATCTCCATTCGGTCGAGCAACGGCTGCGGCATGTCCAGCGAGTTCGCGGTGGTCACGAACATCACGTCCGAGAGGTCGTAATCCAGCTCCAGATAATGGTCCTGGAACTTGGAGTTCTGCTCGGGATCGAGCACTTCGAGCAGCGCCGACGACGGATCGCCGCGGAAATCCTGGCCGAGCTTATCGATCTCGTCGAGCAGGAACAGCGGGTTCGACGTGCCAGCCTTCTTCAGGTTCGAGATGATCTTTCCCGGCAGCGAGCCGATGTAGGTGCGGCGGTGGCCGCGGATCTCGGCTTCGTCGCGCACGCCACCCAGGGACTGGCGGGCGAACTCACGCCCGGTGGCCCGGGCGATCGAGCGGCCGAGCGAGGTCTTGCCAACGCCCGGAGGTCCGACCAGGCACAGGATCGGCCCCTTGAGCTTGTTGGTGCGCGCCTGCACGGCGAGATATTCAACGATCCGGTCCTTGACCTTCTCCAGCCCATAATGGTCCTCGTCGAGCACTTGCTGCGCCTCGGCGATGTCCTTCTTGAGCTTGGACTTCTTGCCCCACGGCAGACCGAGCAGAACGTCGAGATAGTTGCGCGCGACGGTCGCTTCGGCGGACATCGGCGCCATTGCGCGGAGCTTCTTGAGTTCGGCATTGGCGCGGGCGCTCGCCTCCTTGGACAGCCGCGTCTTGCGGATCTTTTCGGCGAGTTCCTGCAACTCGTCGCCGCCTTCCTCGCTCTCGTTGCCGAGCTCGCGCTGGATCGCCTTCAACTGCTCGTTAAGGTAATATTCGCGCTGCGTCTTCTCCATCTGCCGCTTGACGCGGCTGCGGATCTTCTTCTCGACCTGGAGCACGCCCAATTCGCCTTCCATGAAGGCGAACACCATTTCGAGCCGGCGGGCGGGGTTGAGCTCGGTGAGCAGCGCCTGCTTGTCGGCAACCTTGACCGACAGGTTCGACGCGACCGCGTCGGCAAGCGCCGACGGGTCCTCGATTTCGGCAAGCTGGATGCCCGTTTCCGGCGGCAGCCGTTTGTTGAGCTTGGCATAATTCTCGAACTGATCGAGAACTGAGCGCATCAGTGCCTGCGCTTCGGGATTGTCCGCGCTCTCGTCCTCGATCTCCTCGATCTCGGCGACCGTGAACCCGTCCCTGGCGACCAGATTGAGCAGGCGGGCACGCTTCACGCCTTCGACGAGCACGCGGACCGTGCCGTCCGGCAGCTTGAGCAGCTGCATCGCGGTCGCCACGACGCCAAGGTCGTAAAGCGCGTCGCGATCGGGATCGTCCTCGCCGGGATCGAGCTGCGCAACCAGGAATAGCTCCTTGTCGGCAGCCATCGCCGACTCCAGCGCCGCGACCGACTTCTCGCGTCCGACAAACAGGGGGACGATACGATGGGGGAAAACAACGATGTCACGAAGAGGGAGGATCGGGAGCGAACGAGTCATGGCGGGTATATGGGCGCCCCGCCGGGGCATCGCAACAAAGCCCGGGAACATTGGTGGGGACAAGCTCGCTGTAGCGCCGTGCAGGAGGAGGCGCGCATGGCCGAGAGCCGCGAAAAGATTACGACTGGCCCCAACGAGCGGGCTGTGAACGAGCCGATCGCCGGGACCGGCCCGGGCATCCCGGACGAGGCGCTTGCGCCGGGCGAGGAGTTGCCGGAGCCACCTAGCGACGAAGAGGTCGAGAGGGTGGCGCAGGCGCTAGGCGCGCCGACCGCCAACAAGGAAACGCTTCCCCTCGAGGGCAATTGAGCCGAGCGGCGCGCTGAACGGACGATTCGGTGTTCGTTCAGCTTCGATCACTATGTATAAGCTTGTGATCATGCGCCATTCCCTCCTCGCCCTCACAGCGGTGACGCTGTCCGGAACCGCTGCCGCACAATACGGCATGCCTTACCCGCCGATGCCACCGGTGGGCGCTCAAGCGCCCTTGCCGGCGCCGGTGGTCCGCAGCGAGCCGTGGATGGCACCGCCTCCTGGCGCGCAGGCGCAGCAGCCCTGGCGTGGGTCCGCGCCAGCCGCAAACCGTTCGTCGAAGCTGGAGCCGATCGATCTGCCCCCGGCGATCGAGCAAGGCGTGGACATGATCTACATCGACCAGGAGCTGGTCCCGCGCGCGGTTCAGAACAACCGCATGCTTCACGAGATCTCGTTCGACGACTGGAGCGGCGCGCCGGTCGACATGTTCCTGCCGGTCAACCCCATCTACACCGACCTGCGCCGTGGGCTGATGCGCTATCAGCAGCGCTGGGGCGACCTGCCGCAGGTGCCGGTGCCCGCAGGCGCCGCGCTCAAGACCGGCGCCACGGGTGAGCGGGTTGCGGCTCTGCGCGCCCGGCTCGGGCTAGGAGGCGGCGACAAGTACGACGCCTCGCTGGCCAACGCGGTCAAGGAATTTCAGTCGGTCCACGGGATCAAGGCAGATGGCCTTGCCGGCGCGGGCACGATCGAGAGCCTCAACCGCGGCGCCGAATATTACCAACGGCTGATCATCATCAACATGGAGCGGGCCAAGCGCCTTCCCTCCCCCGAGGAGCAGCGCAAGTACGCGCTGGTCGACTCCGGCGGCGCCCGGCTGTCCCTGTGGGAAAACGGCCGCATGGTCGACAGCATGAAGGTCGTGGTCGGCAAGGCCGAGACGGCGACCCCGATGATGGCCGCCTACATCCGCTTCGCCAGCGTCAACCCGTACTGGAACGTGCCGCCCGAACTGGTGCGGGACCTGATCGGCCCGAGGGTTGCCGCCCAGGGCGTCAGCTATCTCACCGAGCGCGAATATCAGGTGCTCGACAGCTATGGCGAAAACGCGCGCGTGCTTGACCCGAATGCCGTCGACTGGCAGGCAGTGGTGTCCGGGCGCCAGGAGCTGCGCCTGCGCCGGCTGCCCAGCCCTGCCAACTCCATGGGCATGATGAAGTTCATGCTTCCCAACTACTTCGGCATCTATCTTCATGACTCGCCGGAAAAGGCCCACTTCACCAAGAACGAGCTGTGGATCAGCAACGGCTGCGTTCGGGTGGAGGACTACAAGCGGTTCGCGGCTTGGCTATTCAACGGCTCGGTGCCCCGGGGCAGCAATCCCAAGGTCGAAGAAGAAGTGAACCTGCCCGAGCCGGTGCCGGTGTACATGACCTATCTCACCGTGCAGCCGACCGCATCGGGTGTGCAGTTCCTCGCCGATCCATATCGCCGCGACGCGCATCTTATGGAGCGCTTCGGGTCGCGGATGATGGCGGCGGCCGGGCGCTAAGCGCCCAACCCCGAATAGACGAGGGCGGCAGGCACGAAGTTCTGCAGCCCGTGCACCGAAGCGGGAACGGCGAGCGCGGCGAACAGCGAATGCTGCCGCCAGGTGACGTACAGGACCGAGAACACCAGGAACGGCCACCAGATCACCAGGCCCCAGGCGGGAGCCGCGAGCGAGTGGGCTATGCCCCATCCGGCAGAGCTCGCGAGAACCGCGGCAGTCGGCGGCATGACGCGCAAGAGCCCCGCCAGCGCCGCCGCCATGATCAGGGTCTCGATCACCGGCGCCCCCACCGCGACCAGTACCAGCGCCATCCCGGTCCCGAGCGGCAATTGCGGCTGCCCGAGATTAGGCAGCAGGGTGGCGACAAGGGCGCTGAGCAGGATGCTTGGGATGAAGGCCGTCAGCCACCCGAGCAGGATGGCGCGGACCGGCCGAGCGGGCTCCAGCAGCACTCTTGGCAGGACGGTGACCGGTGGCGACCAGCCGCGATCGGCGGACAGCTCCTGCACTGGTCAGTTCCGGCTTGGCCGGTCAGGCCGCGTCGCCGGTCTTGTCCTTGGACGCGTACACCCGAACGGGCTCCTTGCGACCTTCGACCACTTCCTTGTCGATATGCACTTCGTCGACGCCGTCCATTGAGGGCAGGTCGAACATGGTGTCGAGCAATATGCCCTCGAGGATTGAGCGCAGCCCGCGGGCACCGGTTTTGCGGTCGATCGCCTTGCGCGCTACGGAATGCAGCGCGTCCTCGGTGAACTCGAGCTCGACGCTCTCCATGTCGAACAGCTTGGCATATTGCTTGATGAGCGCGTTCTTGGGCTCGATCAGGATTTTGACCAGAGCTTCCTCGTCGAGGTCCATCAGGGTCGCGATCACCGGCAGGCGGCCGACGAACTCCGGAATCAGGCCGAACTTCAGCAGGTCCTCGGGCTCGCAATGCTGCAGCACTTCACCGGTCTTGCGTTCGTCGGGCGCGACGACATGGGCGCCAAAGCCCATCGACTTGCCCTGCATGCGGTCGGAAATGATTTTCTCGAGGCCGGCGAAGGCGCCGCCGCAGATGAACAGGATGTTGGTGGTGTCGACCTGCAGGAACTCCTGCTGCGGATGCTTGCGCCCGCCCTGCGGCGGCACCGAGGCGGTGGTGCCTTCCATCAGCTTCAGCAGCGCCTGCTGCACGCCCTCGCCCGAGACGTCGCGCGTGATCGAGGGATTGTCCGACTTGCGGCTGATCTTGTCGATCTCGTCGATGTAGACGATGCCGCGCTGCGCCTTTTCGACATTATAGTCGGAAGCCTGGAGCAGCTTGAGGATGATGTTCTCGACGTCCTCGCCGACATAGCCGGCCTCGGTCAGCGTCGTCGCGTCGGCCATCGTGAACGGCACGTCGAGGATGCGCGCCAACGTCTGGGCCAGCAGCGTCTTGCCGCAGCCCGTCGGGCCGATCAGCAGGATGTTGGACTTGGCGAGCTCGACCTCGTTGCCTGACTTGGCGCCGTGGTTCAGGCGCTTGTAGTGGTTGTGGACTGCCACCGAGAGCACGCGCTTGGCGCGGCTTTGGCCAATCACATAATCGTCGAGAACGTTGCAGATTTCCTGGGGGCTGGGAACGCCGTCGCGCGTCTTCACCAGGGCGGACTTGCTCTCCTCGCGGATGATGTCGTTGCACAGCTCGACGCATTCGTCGCAGACAAACACGGTGGGGCCGGCGATGAGCTTGCGCACTTCATGCTGCGACTTGCCGCAGAAAGAGCAATACAAGGTGCTCTTGCTGTCGCCGCTGCCGCCTGAAAGTTTGGTCATTCCGGTCCTTGCTCGCGGCCGCGAACGGCCGTCCTCTCGTGGGGCATGCTAGCCCGCTTTGTCGCACAATCAACTCTGCGGAGTATTAACGCCGCCCTACCGAGGATTGCTCCTTTGATCTCAACAATATGGATGGGCGGCAAGGCGCAAGCAAGTGCCAGGCGCTCAGCCGGTCACCGCCTCGAGAGCTTGGCGCATGGCGGCGTGGAAATCTGAGCGCGCATAGATGTCGTTGTGCCCCGCCCCGGATATGGTGCGGTCGAACGCAAGGTTGGGGGTACGCTTGCGCAGCGCCTGAGTCCGCAAGGTGGGGATCAGCTCGTCATGTTCCGCGGCTACAATTGCCACGGGAACTTGGCTCTTCTCCAGCGCAGCCGCCGCGTCGATCTCATGTTGGAAGAACTGGCCGATGGGCAACCACGGGTACATCGACTGGGCGACGGACTTCAGCGAGTCGAACGGGGTTACCAGGATCGCGCCGGCGAGCGGGCGGTGGCGGGCCAAGTGGGCGGCGATGCCGGTGCCGATGCTAAACCCGACCGCCACGACGCGCTTCGGCTCCAGGCGCTTGACGGCGAAATCGTAGATCAGCGGCGCGTCGGCCATCAGCGCTTCCGCCGAAGGCGCGCCGCTCGACGGCGTGTAGCCGCGGTAATGAAAGGCAACCACATCCTCGTCGGGATACAGGTCGTGCAGGTAGGCCGCAGCATCCTGGGCGTTCCAGGCGTTGCCGGCAAAGCCCAGGATCAGGGTCGGTGACCCCGCACCCGACGGATCGGCGGGCATGTGGACGCCCGCAAGCGTATCGCCGCCAACCTTGAGCGACAGGCGCTCGGCCCCCTTCGGCAGGGCGCCGGCACGGGAGACCGCGTGGGTCGGGAAGATCAGCTGGGTCTGGAATTCGAACATAAGGATGGAGGCGGTGGCCGCGGCAGCGGCGGCCGCGGCTGCGAGCAGGGTAAAACCGAGCCTAGGCGGCGAGCGCCGAGTCGATCGCCGGCGTGACCCGGTCAACGGTGTAGGGCTTCTCGATGACTGGAGCGTCGTCGAACTCCGGCGGCGGCGGGTCGACGTGACCGCCCGTCGCGATCACGAACGGCACGTTCCTTTCCCGCAGCAAGGCGGCGACTGGCCACACATTCTCGCCCTTGAGGTTGACGTCCAGGATCGCGAGATCGAAGCCGCCCTTTTCCACTTCGGCCAGCGCGCACTGAACGCTGTCGCACGTCCCCCGGACCGTATGGCCGAGCGAGTCAAGGAAATCCTCGAGCATCATTGCTATCAATGGCTCGTCCTCAACAATGAGGATGGAACGCCCCGCCGTCATTAGTGGAGGGCATAATTGCGCACTGGGGCCGAGGGAAGCAATTTATTTCGCCTCCAGCGAGCGCTTGGCGGCCGCCGCAAGTTCCTGCACCGAGAACGGCTTGGGCAGGAAGCTGGCGTTCTCGATGTTGATCGACTTGCGCAGCTGTTCTTCGGCATAGCCCGACATGAAGAGGATCTTGAGGTCGGGCCAGTCCTTGCGGGCTTCGCCGACCATGGTCGGACCGTCCATGCCGGGCATGACCACATCGCTGATCAGCAGGTCGACCACCTGCCCGCCGCGCAGGATCTCCAGCGCGTCCTCGCCATTGTCGGCCGTAATCACCGTGTAGCCGTGTCGCGACAAGGCCCGCTCGGCGACGCCGCGGACCATCGGCTCGTCCTCGACCAGCAGCACCGTGCCGCTGCCCCACAGCTCGTTTTCCTTGGGCTTAGGCGCCTTGCGTGGCTTGGTCGCCGACGCCTCTTCGCGATGGACCGGCAGATAGATGACGAAGCGCGTCCCCTCCCCGACCTTGGAATCGGCGAAGATGAAGCCGCCCGACTGCTTGACGATGCCGTAGACGGTGGACAGGCCGAGCCCCGTGCCCTTGCCCACTTCCTTGGTGGTGAAGAACGGCTCGAAGACCTTGCCCAGCACCGTCGGTGCGATCCCGCAACCGGTGTCGGTGACCGATAGCGCGCTATAGTCGGCGATGGGAAGGATGTCGGACCCGAGCTCCGCCACCTGGTCGGACTTTACCAAATAGGTCTGGATCGTCAGGGTGCCGCCGCCCTTGGATGTGATTGCGTCGCGGGCATTCACCGCCAGGTTGACGATCACCTGCTCGAGTTGGCCCGGATCGGCGCGAACGGGTCCAAGGTTGCGCCCGTGCTTGACTACCAACTCGACCGTTTCGCCCAGCAGGCGCTTGAGCAGGTGCGATACTTCCGAGACCACATCTGGGAGCTGCAGCACTTGGGGCCGCAACGTCTGCTGGCGCGAAAAGGCGAGCAGCTGGCGCGTCAGGCCCGCGGCGCGATTGGAATTCGACTTGATCTGCTGGATGTCGTCATAGTCGCTGTCGCCGGGCGTGTGCCGCATCAGCATCAGGTCGCAGTGGCCGATGATCGCAGTTAAGATATTGTTGAAATCGTGGGCGACACCGCCGGCAAGCTGGCCGACCACCTGCATCTTGGTGGCTTGCGCGACCTGCCGCTTGAGCTTGGCCTCCTCGCTATTGTCCTTGAGCAGCAGGAGCACGGCAGCATCGCCAAGGTCGCGCAGGCCGGCAATGGTCAGCGCCACCGGGTCGGACGTCTGCCACGCCAAGCGCACGGCCAGATCGCCCGACATGGCCGGACCACGCGCGTTGCGGCGCACGGCGTCGGCAACCGCCGCCTTGTCTTCCTTGACGACCAGGTCCCCAGGATAGACCGGCAGCGCCGCCCCCTTGATCCCGGCCGCATGCCGGAAGGCCTGGTTCATGGTCAGGAAGCGGCCGTCGCGATCGACCAACGCCAGGCCGATCGGCAGCACGTCGAGCAATGTCTGGAGATTGGCCGAATTGGCGCCGCTCGGGTCCACGCGATCGAACAGCATCAGCACGCCGGGCCCGCTTTCGTCGAGCGGGTCGGCCGAGACGTGCACGGCACTCAGGCTGCGGCCGCCTTCCCCTTCGCGCGCCAGGCGCACCTCATGGCCCTCGGCTTGTTCAACGAAGTCGGTAACAGCCAGGCCTTCCACCTGTTCTCCGCCAACCCGCTCCCGAAACAGGGTGTTAGCCGCGAGCACCCGACCCTCTGAATCGACGACCACGGCTAGCACCCCGGCGGCAGCGAGCCGGTCGCCAGCCGGACCGGCAATCCGCTGAGCGCTGCCGGTGAGCGGGTCGGCAGCTTTTTGTTCGGGGAAGCGCCACAGCAGAAGGTCGCCGGTTGCGCCGGCCCGCTCGACCTCCACCGGCAGTGGCCCGGCAGTCGTCACGACGCCCGCGACACAGCCGGCGCCATCGCGCCACGCCATGGTGCGGGCGAGTGCCAGCGCGTCCTTGCTGTCGGCGTGCATGCCGAGCTCCAGCGGCTTGGCCGCGCCGAACCGCTCCCGGTAAGCGGAATTGACCACCAGCAGTGACCCTTCGCTGCTGGTCAATGCCGCTGGCGCGGTGCTCAGGCTGAGCGCCGAACCGACCAGCGCATAGTCCGGGCCGACCGTTAGTGGTTCGGCCGGGCGCGCCGATGGCGTCGGACGGCGCGCCGTCACTGCCGCGGCAACGATGCTTCCCACAAGCGCTGCGCCTGCGAGCATTGGCCGGCCGAGTAGAACGAGCACGATCGCAGCGGACAGGCCTGCGCCGGCAACGAGAACGGGCGCGAGCCAGCGTCCCCAGCCGTCGAGCGGCGTCGATTCGATCCGGGGCAGCTCCTGGTGCAGCATCTGTCCGGCGATCAGCCTACCAGATACGCACGCGCTGCGCAGGGTCCAAATAGAGTTTCTGAGCCGGCTGCACCCCGAACGCCGAGTACCACGGGTCGAGGTTGCGGACGATGTTCCCGCGCTGCTCCGAGGGGGCGTGTGGGTCGGTCAGCAGCCGCTGGCGCAGGTTCGCCTCGCGGTAGTTGCGCCGCCACACCTGCGCCCAGCCGAGGTAGAAGCGCTGGTCGCCGGTGGTGCCGTCGATCGTCGGTGCTTCCTGGCCGCCAAGCGCATGCTTGTACGCGTCATAAGCGACCGTCAGGCCGGCGAGGTCGCCGATGTTCTCACCCAAAGTGAAGGGCCCCTGGATCTTCGCTCCGGGGAAGATTTCGTAGGCATCATACTGGGCGACGAGCTGCTTGGTGGCGGCCTCGAAAGCCTTCACGTCGGCGTCCGTCCACCAATCGCGGAGTTGCCCGGTCTCGTCGTACTTGGACCCCTGGTCGTCAAAGTGGTGGCTGATCTCGTGGCCGATCACCGCTCCGATACCGCCATAGTTGATGGCCGGATCGGCATTCGGGTCGAAGAACGGCGGCTGCAGGATCGCTGCAGGAAAGACGATCTCGCTCATCCCGAAATTCGCGTAAGCGTTCACCGTCATCGGGGTCATGCCCCATTCCCATTTGCGCACCGGTCCGCCGAGCTTGCCGACATTGTACGCCGTCTCGAACTCGGCCGAACGCAAAGCATTGCCGAGCAGGTCGTCGCGGCGGATCTCCAACTTGGAATAGTCGCGCCACTGGTCGGGGTAGCCGATCTTGGTGGTGAAATTGGCCAGCTTGGCGCGGGCGCGGCGCTTGGTCTCCGGCGCCATCCACTGCAGGTTGTCGATGCGCCGGCCCATCGCCTCGACAACGTTGCGGACCAGCTGGTCAGCAGCCGCCTTGGTTTCGGGCGGGAAGTAGCGCTGGACGTAGATTTGGCTGATCTCGTCCGACAAGGCGCCGGTCGCGAAGCTGGTCGCCCGCTTCCAGCGCGCTTCCTGCTCCGGCGTGCCGGACAGCGCGGTCCCGTAGAAAGAGAAATTCTCCTGATCGAAGGCCTTGGGGAGGTAATCCGAATAAGTGTCCAGCGCCTGGACCAGAAGCTGATCCTTCAGCACCCCGATCGGCGCCCGCGATATCGCCCGGGCGATGCCAGTAATGGCCGACGGCTGCGCCACGATCACGTCTTTGACGTCAAGCCCGGCGGTACGGAACAACGACGCGAAATCGAGACCGGGCGCACGGCGCTGCAGCTGCGCGACGGTCATCTTGTTGTAGGTCTTGGTCGCGTCGCGGCTTTCGACCTGCGTCCAGTGCGCGCGGGCGATCTGCGTTTCGAACGCGAGCAGCGCCTTGGCGCGCGCAGCCGCGTTCGGCTCTCCTGCAAGCGTCAGGACATTCGTCAGGTGCTGGAGATATTTCGCCCGCGTTTCGGCCAGCTTTGCGTCGTTCTTCAGGTAGTAATCGCGGTCGGGCATGCCGAGACCGCCCTGATATAGCGAAAACGCATATTGGGTGTTCTGCTTGTCATCGACGCCGACAAAGCCAATCACCGGACCGTACACGCCGACCCGGCTGGTGCGGGCAAGCAGTTCAGGATAGCTGGCCTTGCTGTTCAGGCCCTTGATCTCGTTCAGGAACGGCTGAAACGGAGCCAAGCCTTTGGCCGCGACAGCCGCTTCATCGAGAAAGCTCGCATAAGCGTTGCCGATCCTGCTGTCAGCGTCGTTGGCCGCCTCCTTGAGGATCGTCTGCGTCCGCTCCCGGGAAAGGTCGTCCAGCAGAGTGAACATGCCATAATTGGACTTGTCGGCGGGAATGGCCGTGTTGCGGGCCCAGGTGCCGTTAGCGAATTGATAGAAATTGTCACCCGGCTGGACGCTCCGGTCCATGCCGGCGAGGTCGAAGCCGAACGTGCCGATCTGCGGCTTCGGCGCGGCCAAAGCCGCGGCAACAGGCTCCACCGCCGCGACTGGGGTGACGGGAGCAGCCGGACCCGCGGTCTGGGCAGCGCAGCCCGCAAGCGCGGTGCTTGCCGCAAGAACGCTAAGAAGACGAAACATCCAAACTCCTCCCACGAAAATTTGAAAGCGGCGGATCTTCTCCGCTCGTTGAGCCCCCGTCCACTCGCATCAGAGCGAACAAGGCCGGCAGCATCTTGCGACAATCGGTAGCGCGGTGCCGACCAACGTACAAATCCCTAGCGTGATCAGGGCTTTGCGCTCAAGAGTTTTGGCGGAGAAGCCGCTGCTGATCGCGCTTCCAGTCGCGCTCCTTGATGGTGTCCCGCTTGTCGTGGACCTTTTTGCCCCGCGCCAACGCGATCTCGACCTTGGCCCGGCCGCTGCCGTTGAAGTAGATCGACAGCGGCACCAGCGTCAGCCCTTGCCGTGCGACCGCCCCCTGCAGCTTGGCGATCTCGCGTGCCTTGAGCAGCAGCTTGCGCGGCCGGCGCGGCTCATGATTCAGCCGGTTGCCATGGCTGTATTCGGGAAAATGGCTGTTGATCAGCCACACTTCGTCGCCGTCCACCGTCGCATAGCTTTCGGCAATCGAACCCTCGCCCTGGCGCAGCGCCTTCACTTCGGTGCCGGCAAGCTGGATGCCCGCTTCGAACCGGTCCTCGACGAAATAGTCGTATCGCGCGCGCCGGTTCTCGGCGACGATCTTCTGCTTGTCGAAGGGTGCGGGAGGCGGCTTGGCCATGGCCTGGTCAGATCAGCCCGGCGTGGTCAAGCGCGGCGTCAACCGCGCGCCGCGAAGCATCCGATGCTTGGGTCAGCGGCAGGCGCAGATCGGTCGGGAAGTCCGGACGGACCCGGGACAGCGCGTATTTGACCGGCCCCGGCGAAGCGTCAGTGAACATCGCCATGTGCAGCGGGTAGAGCCTGTCCTGGAGCTTCAGCGCATCGTCCCAGCGCGCTTCGCGCGTGGCCGCCTGGAACTCGGCACACAGGCGCGGCGCGACATTGGCGGTCACCGAGATGCAGCCGACGCCGCCCATGGCGTTGAAGCCCAATGCGGTCTCGTCATTGCCGCTCAGCTGTACAAAGCCGTCGCCGCAGGCGAGCCGCTGGGCGCTGACGCGGCCAAGCTTTCCGGTCGCGTCCTTGACGGCGACCACGTTAGGCAAATTACTGATCTCGGCCAGCGTCTCGACGGAGATCTCCACCACCGTCCGGGCAGGGATATTGTAGACGACGATCGGCAGCGCGGACGCTTCCGACAATGCAGTGAACGTGGCGAGCAGTCCTGCCTGGCTTGGCCTGTTGTAATAGCCGGTGACGACCAGCGCCGCATCGGCGCCCCCGTCCTTGGCAGCCTTCAGATACTCCATGGCGTGGACAAGGTTGTTGCTGCCGCAACCGGCGATGACTGGCACCCGGCCATTGGCGGCCTCGACCGTGAGTTCGATCACGCGCCGGTGCTCGCCGGCGGTGAGGGTCGCGCTCTCGCCGGTGGTCCCGCAGGGGACCAGCGCATTACTGCCCTCGGCGATCTGCCATTCGACAAATTCCCGGAATGTGTCCTCCGCGACACGGCCTTCCGAAAAGGGCGTCACCAGTGCCGGAATTGAGCCGAAAAACATGAACTTCGTTCCTTGCCGCGGAGTTGGATGGCGGAGACTATATGAACGTCTGGGCCGCGCTGCGTTCAGGGGCTGATAAGGAGCGGAAAGCCAAGATGTCCAGCATGTGGCGATCGGTAGTCTTGCTTCCCCTCCTCGCGATGGCCTCCTCGGCAACCGCGCAATATGCACCCGCTTATGCGCCAGCGCCGGTCTACGCACCGGTGAATGTCGGTGCGGCCCTGAACGACTGGCGCCGGCTGAAGCAGAGCAGAGGCTACACCTTCGCGGATTACGCCCGCTTCCTGATCGCCAATCCCGACTGGCCGAACGAGTCGGCCATGCGGCGCTCGGCCGAGCGGGCAATGCGGCCTGGCGAGGCTCCGGCGATGGTGATCGCCTTTTTCGCCGTCGATAAGCCGACGACCGGCACCGGCTATGCCCGCTTGGCGGACTCCTTCGCCGCCACCGGGCGCATGCCCGAGGCGCTGATGGCTGCACGCAGCGCGTGGATCTCCCCGGACCTCAGCGCCAGCGATGAACAGGCGATCTGGTCGCGATACGGCGCCAGCTTCACCTTCTTAGACCACGACGCCCGCGTCGACGCCTTGCTGTTTGCCAAGCGGCAAGACGACGCCGCCCGCTTTTTGGCGATGACCAGCGCCCACCGCCGTGCGGCATTCGCCGCCAGGGTGGCGATGCAGAGCAAGGCGCCTCACGCCGACGCACTTTATGGCGCGGTGATTGGGACGGTGACCAGCGACGCCGGGCTGATGATGGATCGCGCCCGCTACCTGCGCGACACTGGCCAGGAGCAGCTGGCGCGGACACTGATGGGGCGCAGCCATAGTTTCACTTATCGTCCGGCGGACCCGGATCGCTTCTACGAAATGCAGCTGCTGCTCGCGCAGGGTGCGCAGCAGGACCGGCAGTGGCAGAGCGCGTACAATATCGCACGGCAGCTGGACGATGTTATCCCCGCCGGCATTGCGGTCAGCGCGCAGTCCGTGGACATTCGCGACAAATACACCAGTCTGGCATGGCTTGGCGGGACGGTCGCACTCGACCGCCTCAACAATCCGAAGGACGCGCTCGCCATGTTCAGCCGCTACGCGCGCGCCGGCAAGTCGCTGCAGGTCCAGACCAAAGGCGACTATTGGGCGGGCCGCGCCGCACTTGCTGCCGGCCAGGCTGTCCCAGCGAACACCTATTTCCAGAGCGCCGGCAACTATCCCGAGCTGTTTTATGGCCAGCTCGCGCTTGAGCGGCTCGGCCGCTCGGTCAATCCGCCGACCCAGGCAACCGCTTATGCGCCGACGCCGGCCCAACGCGGCGCGTTCAACGCCCGCAGCCTGGTGCAGGCGGTGCGGATCACCGGCCAGCAAGGCCGCGCCGACGAGCAGGCCCTGTTCGTGCGCGCGCTGGCCGAAAGCCTGGACAATGATGCCGATCGCGCGCTGGCTGTAGAGCTTGCGCAGCAGGTCCGCCGCCCGGACTTGCCAGTGTGGATAGCGCGCGTGGCGCGGACCAAAGGCTCGATGTTCTACGTCCGCCCGGGCTATCCCACCCTGCCCGGCACCGTTCCCGCCAACATCTGGTCGCTCGCCCACGGCATCGCGCGGCAGGAAAGCTCGTTCGACCCCTATGCGCGCAGCCACGTCGGCGCCCGCGGCATGATGCAGCTGATGCCCGGCACCGCCCGCGAGCAGGCTGGCAAGATGGGCGTCGGATACGACCCCACCCGCCTGTACACGGACCCCAGCTACAACGTGATGCTCGGCTCGGCCTACTTCCAGCGCATGCTGAACATGTGGGACGGCAATGTTCCGCTGGCAGTCGCCAGTTACAACGCCGGGGCTGGCAACGTCCGCAAGTGGGTCAATGCCTATGGCGACCCGCGCGGCAACGTCGACGTCCTCAAGTGGATCGAGGCGATCCCGTTCAGCGAGACCAAGGCCTACGTGCAACGCGTGGTCGAAAACAGCGTCGTCTACGATTCGGTGCGCCCCGCCACTACGCAGCAGACGGCATTCCACGTCTCCCGCTATCTAGGGAAGAGCCGCCCGGGCTGATAGGTTAGTCCGATTGCCAACCAGCCGCCGCGCTTCATCACGCCCGAGGGGTTCGCCCGGGTTCGCGCCGAGTATGAGGCCTTGTTCGGGGTCGAGCGCCCGAAGCTCGTCGAGACGATCTCCTGGGCCGCGGCCAACGGCGACCGGTCGGAGAACGGCGACTACATCTACGGCCGCAAGCGCCTGCGCGAAGTCGACCGCCGCTTGTCGCATCTGTCCCGCATCATGAAGGCCGCCAAGGTGGTCGACCCGGCTGCGCAAGCGACCGATCAGGTGCGCTTTGGCGCGATCGTCGAGTTGGTGGATGAGGACGACCGGCAGCGCACGGTGACGATCGTCGGCGATGATGAGGCGGACGCCGGCGCCGGGAAGATCGGCTGGAGTGCTCCCCTCATCCGGGCGCTGGTGGGTGCCCGCGAAGGCGACGAACGCTTGGTCCGGCTGCCGTCGGGTGAGAAAAGCTACGAAGTGCTCTCCATCCGCTACCCGAACGGCTAGGCGGCTTGCGGCGGTACCCCGACCAGGTGCGGGGGTTCGGCAGGCATGGCATCCGCCCAGGCGTCGGCGATTGCGCTCAGGGCCGACAAGGTCGCGGCCGCCTCGTCGTTGCCGTCGATTATGCGCCACGGCGACCAGCGCGTGTCGGAATAGGTGCGCAAGTCCGCGACGGCTTCCCCATAGCCGGGGGAGTCCACTGGGACCGGCGGGTCCCCGCGCAACATGCCGCGCCATGGGTCCGCGGCGCGCGCCCGCAGCCGCGCCTCCTGCACGTCGGCGCTGACGTCGAAGTAGAGCTTGACGATCAATGTCCCGTAATCGCGTTGCTGCGCCTCGAACTCGTTGATCTCGTCAAATGTGCGCGCCAGCGTGCCGGCGTCGAGGTTCCCGTTGATGCGGTCATCGAGGACCCGACGGTACCAGCTACGGAAGAAGATCCCGGTGTCTCCCGCACCCGGCAACTGCCGCCAGAATCGGGCCAGCCAGTGCCCCTCGGCGGCCTCGCGGCGATCTCGGCGGGTCGCATGAACGACGAAGTGGCACGGATCGAGCGCAGCCGCGAACTGCTTGAGGGCCGCCTTTTTCCCCGAGCCCTCGGGACCCTCGAACAGGACGATGGCTCGTCGCCGGTGGGCAATCTGCGGCAGCTGCAGCTCGGCTACCTGCTCGCGCAAGGCAGCAAGCGCTGAATCACCATCGACTGTTGTTGCGCGAGCCCCCACGGCCAAGAGGATAGGCATAGGCGACGCCTGACCGCAATCCACTCCGCTGAGTTCCTCGCGAAACGGCGCGGGCGTGGCCCGGCGGCCACGCAGGCTCAACTGCCGCCGACGATCCTGATGCCGAGCTCCTTGAGCTGCTCGGGCAGCACCGGCGCCGGCGCGTTCATCATCAGGTCCTCGGCCTTCTGGTTCATCGGGAAGAGGATCACTTCGCGGATGTTCGGCTCGTCGGCGAGCAGCATGACGATGCGGTCGATGCCCGGCGCCGAACCGCCGTGCGGCGGCGCCCCGAACTTGAACGCGTTGATCATGCCGGAAAAGTTCTCGTCGACTTCCGCCTGGCTGTAGCCGGCGATCTCGAACGCCTTGTACATGATGTCGGGGCGGTGGTTGCGGATGGCGCCGGAGCTCAATTCGACGCCGTTGCAGACGATGTCGTACTGCCAGGCGAGGATATCGAGCGGGTCCTTGGTCTCGAGCGCTTCCAGCTCGCCCTGCGGCATCGAGAACGGGTTGTGGCTGAAGTCGACCTTCTTCTGGTCGTCATTGTACTCGAACATCGGGAAATCGACGATCCAGCAAAAGCGGAACGCGCCCTTCTCGAGCAGGTCGAGCTGCTCGCCAACGCGGGTCCGGGCGAGACCAGCAAGCCTGGCGGCTTCCGCTTCCTTGCCGGCGGCGAAGAAGATGCCGTCGTCTGGACGAAGGCCCATCGCTTCGGCAAGCGCATTCATGCCCTCCTCGCCGTGGTTCTTGGCAATCGGGCCGCCCCACTCGCCGCCCTTGCGGGTGGCATAGCCGAGGCCGGCGAAGCCCTCGCCGCGTGCCCAGTCGTTCATGTCGTCGAAGAACTTGCGGCTCTTGTCGGCAGTGTTCGGCGCCGGCACCGCGCGGACGACGCCGCCGCCATCGACGATCTTGGCGAACAGCCCGAAGCCGGAACCGCGGAAGCGCTCGCCGACGTCGGAGATCAGCAGCGGGTTGCGGAGGTCCGGCTTGTCGCTGCCATACTTCAGCATCGCCTCGCGGTAGGGGATGCGCGGGTAAGCGCCTTCCGTGACGCTGCGGCCGTTGGCGAACTCCTGAAACACACCCGACAGCACCGGCTCGACCGCCGCGAAAACATCGTCCTGCGTGACAAAGCTCATTTCGAAGTCGAGCTGGTAGAACTCGCCTGGCGACCGGTCGGCGCGCGCGTCCTCGTCGCGGAAGCAGGGCGCGATCTGGAAGTAACGGTCGAACCCGGCGACCATGATCAGCTGCTTGAACATCTGCGGCGCTTGCGGGAGCGCGTAAAACTTGCCTGGGTGCACGCGGCTCGGCACCAGGTAATCGCGCGCGCCCTCCGGGCTGCTCGCCGTCAGGATCGGCGTCTGGAACTCGGTAAAGCCCCCTTCGATCATCCGCCGGCGGATCGACGCAATCACCACGGAGCGCAGTATGATGTTAGCGTGGACCTTCTCACGGCGGAGGTCGAGGTAGCGGTACTTGAGCCGGATTTCCTCGGGGTATTCCGCGTCGCCCGCCACAGGCATCGGCAGTTCGGCCGCCTGAGACTGCACCGTCACCTCACGGGCAAACACCTCGATCTCGCCGGTCGCCAGATTGGCATTGGACGTGCCTTGCGCCCGCTCCTTCACCGTGCCTTCGATCGTGACCACAGACTCTACCCGCAGCCGGTCGAGCACCGGCAGAGCCGGACTATCCGTGTCCGCCACAACTTGCGTGAGGCCATAGTGATCGCGCAGGTCGATAAAGAGCACACCGCCGTGATCGCGCTTGCGGTGGACCCAGCCCGACAGGCGCACGGTCTCGCCGACGTTGCTGGAGCGCAGCTGCGCGCAGGTATGAGTGCGATAGGCGTGCATGAGGGCGTGGTGCTCGCTGGCCAGTGATGAGGTAAAAAAGAGGCGCCGCGCTTCCTTCCCAACTCAGCTTTTGTCAACCCGCGGGCACCGGTCTATGGCTGCCGGCGACTTATGCGTATCCATCCGTTGATTACGACAACCGACGACCTCCAAGCGCTCGTCGACCGCCTTTCGCAGCATCCGTTTGTCGCCGTGGACACCGAGTTCATGCGCGAGAACACCTATTGGCCGGACCTCTGCCTGATCCAGGTCGCAAGCCCCGACGAGGCGGCGGCCATCGATCCCAAGGCCGACATCGACCTTCAGCCCCTGCTCGACGTGCTGGTCGAGAACGAGGAGGTGCTCAAGGTCTTCCATGCCGGCGGGCAGGACCTGGAGATCGTCTACAACCTGACCGGCAAGACTCCCTACCCCCTGTTCGACACCCAAATCGCCGCGATGGCACTCGGCCACGGTGAGCAGATCGGCTACTCGAACCTGATCGAAAGCCTGCTCGGGCACAGCCTCGACAAGGGCGCGCGTTTCACCGACTGGGGCCGCCGGCCGCTCGACAAGCGCCAGATCGATTATGCGATTGCCGACGTCACCCACCTGGCCGCCGTGTTTCCGCGAATGGTCGAAAAGCTGCGCAAGACCGGGCGCGGCGCCTGGCTGGACGAGGAAATGGAGCGGCTGGCCGACCCGTCCAGCTTCGCCTTTGCGCCGGAGGACGCCTGGAAGCGGCTCAAGCTGCCGAGCCGCAACCCCGCAGTGCTGGGGCGCCTGAAGGCGCTTGCCGCGTGGCGCGAAACGGAAGCGCGCTCGAAGAACCTGCCTCGCGGCCGGATCGTCAAGGACGACACCCTGGCCGAGATCGTACTTCATCCGCCCAAGTCGCAGGACGACCTCGGCCGGATTCGTGGCCTCTCCGCCGGGTGGAAGAACAACGACATCGGCGCGCGCCTGCTGGCGGCGATCGACAGGGCCAAGCCGCTCGATCCCGACGAGGTGCCGGACCGGCAGCCCAAGCGGCCCGGCTTGACCAAGGATGGCGCGCTGGTCAGCGACCTGCTCAAGCTGCTGCTCAAGATCCGCGCCAAGGAGACCGGCGTCGCCGCGCGCCTGATCGCGCGATCCGACGATCTCGAAGCCCTTGCCGCAGGCGTCCGCAAGGATCTCAGCATCCTGCGTGGCTGGCGGTTCGAACAGTTCGGCCAGGATGCGCTGGACCTTGTGGAAGGCCGGCTCGGGTTCGCAATCGAACGCGGCAAGCTGAAGATGAGCCGGCTGGCCTCGCAATCGGAGGAGGAGACGGTCAATGCGTGAGGTTTTGTTTGCAGCCCTGCTAGTGCCGGCCGCCTGTTCTGCGGTACCGACGCCGCCTGCGGCTCCGGCGGCGACGGCCGCGGCACCCGGTACTTGCCGCACCGAGGGCCTGGACCGGTTCGTGGGTCAGCGGAGAAGCCCGGAGGCGCAAAGTCAGTTGCTGGCTGCTTCAGGTGCCCGGATCATCCGCTGGGTGGAGCACGGAATGATGGTAACGATGGACTTCCTCGAAGACCGCTTGACCGTGCGGCTCGGCCCGGATCACCGCATCGTGTCGCTTGGCTGCGGCTAGGCCGCCTCGCCGATCAGCTTCGCTTCGATGAGGGCCCGCCGGATCGTCGGCAGGCTCAGCCTGGCGCGCTCGGCGATGGCGTAGCGGTCGATCGCCTCGACTGCCCGCTCAGCCGTCCAATAATCGCGGTGCAGGCGCTCGGCCATGAACCGCAAGGCGTCGCCGGCAACGTGCAGGCCGCGGTCGGCGAAGAACAGCTGAATGAGGCTGGTGAACAAGGCATCGTCCGGCAGTTCCATGCGGATCACCGGGGTCACGGCCAAGCGAGTCTTGAGGTCGGGCAGCCGCGGGCTCCATTGCGGCGGCACCGTGTCGGCGATCATCACCAGCGGACTGCCCGAATCCTGCGCCTGGTTCCAGGCATGGAACAGCTCTTCTTCATCGCGCCCTTCCGCGTCGTCGAGTAGCCGGCCGCCGACCCGTTCGACGAAGCTGCGCGCGAGCAAGGTGCGGCCGGACCGCCGCGGGCCGGTCAGGATCGTCGACTTGACCGGCCACAAGCTCCACTTGCGGAAATGCTCGAATGCCGTCCGGTTCGCTTCGGAGACGATGAAGCGCGCGTCCCCTTCGCTTTGCGGCCAGTCGAGCGGAAGCGCGATCTGGTCGGGACCGTGCTTCATTCCTCGCGGCTGCCGCTCTGGTTGACCACCGGCTGCTGGGCCGGAGGCGGCGCCGGCGGCGGCTGCGGCGGCGGTGGCGGCGGGAGCGGCGGCGGCCGGTTCGATCCCGAACGGATCCGGACCACGGTGCCCGACTGCTCGACGATCCAGCCGCGCCCGCCCAGCGCGGCAGCAAGTGCGCCGATGTCGCCGCGATAGGTCACCAGCACATAACTGGTGCCGCCCGGATTGATCTGCTGCGGCGCGGCCGACTCGACGCCGCCAAGCGTACGCAGATGCGCCATGGCGAAATTGTAGACGGCAACGTCGCCGCCGCTGCTGATCTGCACCTGGTAGGCGTTGGCCGACCGACCGGACTGCTGACCGGCCGACGGCGTGCGGGTCGGCTCCTCGGCGATCGTCACCGGCACCGGCGGCGGTGGCGGCAGGTCGAGGGACGGGTCGCGCACCAGCATGCCGCCTGCAAGCGCATTGGCGAACAGTTGGTCGATCCGGCGGACGCCTTCCGCCATCATCCGCGGCATCCCCTCGCTGTTCGCGGCGGTCAGCGTGAATCCACCGACGATTTCATTGTCCGGGCCGTGCCGCCCAATGAATCGCGCGCGGGCGGGCCCACCCGGATAGAGCCGTTGCACCTGAACCTCTGCGACCAGGATATCGGCGGCGCCATAGAGGTCGACGAGGTTGCGCCACCAGCCGCGACCGGGACGCTGGGTCTGGGCGGCATTGACCAGCATGGGGTCGGAAGCAAGCCCGCTGACCCGCACATAGTCGATCGCGCTCGACGATGTCCTGAACTGCGCCCAAGCCCGCTGCCAGCCGTTGCGCAGCTCAACACTGGTTTCGGCACCCCCGGACACGGTAATTGGGATCAGCAGCATCGGCGCTGAGCGTCGCACCTGGCCGCCTTCGACGCCGAGGAACGCCGCTGCCCGCGCGCGGTCGAACAGCAGGCCAAGGTCGGCGATGTAGCGGTTGGGGCCGATCTGCTCCCGCTCGACATTGATCGAGCTGACGATCTGGTCGAGCGTCGAATCGGGCAGGTTCGGCGCCTGGTCGATTGGCGCCTTGCGAACGCTTGCCCATAGCTTGCGGAAGCCTTCCCGCTGCGCGATGCGCCAGCCAGCAAAACGCGCCGATTGCGAGTCAGGCCCGCCGACATCGACGTGGACTCCAGTGACCTCGAGCGTGCCCGAGCTGTCGATCGGAAGGATGCCGCGCTCGGCGCTTTCCAGCTGCGCGTAGACCGCGCCGGAAAAACCGACGAGAGCAAGAACAACCAAAAAGGGGACGACAAAGCGACGGCGCAGCATGCGGGCGTCTTTTGGCGACAACGACGTGGAAATCCAAGCGGCTTGTCTCTAGTGGCCAGGCGGCATGAGCCAAAAGCCGCTGACCTACGCCGACGCCGGTGTCTCCATCGCGCAGGGCAATGCGCTGGTGAAGGCGATTGCGCCCCTCGCGCGCTCAACCGCGCGCCCCGGTGCCGACGCGGAGCTCGGCGGCTTCGGCGGACTTTTCGACCTGAAGGCAGCGGGTTACGACGATCCGTTGCTGGTCGCTGCCAATGATGGCGTGGGTACCAAGCTCAAGCTTGCCATCGAGCTTGGACGGCACGAGGGGGTCGGCATCGACCTCGTGGCCATGTGCGCCAACGACCTTGTCGTCCAGGGCGCGGAGCCATTGTTCTTCCTGGACTATTACGCGACCGGACAGCTGGACAACGAAGTCGCAGCGCAGGTGGTCGCTTCGATTGCACTAGGCTGCCGCCGCGCAGGCTGCGCGCTGATCGGCGGCGAAACGGCGGAAATGCCTGGCATGTACGCGGCCGGCGATTACGACATCGCCGGCTTCTGCGTCGGCGCGGTCGACCGCGATCGGGTCCTGACGGGGGAACGGATAAGGGCGGGAGACGCGATCCTCGGACTGGCCAGCTCCGGCGTTCACAGCAACGGCTTTTCACTGGTCCGCCGCATCGTCGCCGACTGCCAGTGGAGTCTCGCTGAAGATGGGCTGGGAGCACAGCTGCTGGAGCCGACCCGAATCTACGTGCGGCCGTTGCTGCCGCTGGTGCAGCAAGGCCGCATCAAAGGTCTTGCGCACATCACCGGCGGCGGACTTCTCGAGAATATACCGCGGGTTCTGCCCGAGGGCTGCCATGCGATCGTAGACACCATCGGCTGGGACTTGCCGGCCATCTTTGCGCGCCTTCAGAATGGCGGCGCCATTAGCGTCGAAGAAATGGCGCGGACCTTCAACTGCGGGTTGGGCATGGCGGTGATCGTCTCCCAGGCCGAGGTCGACGGGGTTGCCGAAGTGTTGAGGGACGCCGGCGAGACCGTTTACCGGATCGGAATGGTCGAGGCCGGTGAGCGCGGCTGCACGGTGCGCGGCGGAGCGGGCACCTGGAACTCGCCCGATCCGTGGAGCGCGACCCACCACCATGGCTAGGCGGGCCAGGGTTGCCGTCCTCCTGTCCGGGCGCGGCTCGAACATGGCCGCACTCCTCTACGCAGCCAAGGACGAGGACTGCCCGTACGAAGTGGTGCTGGTCAGCGGCGACAATCCGGACGCCGCGGGGTTGCGGGTGGCCGAGGCTGAAGGCGCGCGCGTGGTCCGGCTCCCGCCGCCTAAGCCGACCGAAAAGGCTCAATTTTTCGCGGCCTTAAACGGGGAACTTAAGAACGAAGGAGCGGACTACATCGCCCTCGCCGGCTTCATGCGCATCATCCCGGTCGACTTCATCACGCAATGGGCGGGCCGGATCGTCAACATCCACCCTTCGCTGCTGCCCAAGTACAAAGGGCTCGATACGCACAGGCAGGCAATCGCAGCCGGCGACCGTTTCGGCGGCTGCTCCGTCCATATCGTCACCGCGGAGGTCGACGATGGCCCGGTGCTGGCGCAGACTGCGGTCGCGATCATGCCCGGGGACACGCCCGAAAGCCTGGCGGAGCGGGTGCTGATCGCCGAGCACCAGCTCTATCCGCGTGCCCTTGCCGCATTTGTCACCCGCGAGAACGACCCGGCGTGGATCGAGGCTAAAGTGGCAGAACTCGCGCTGGCGCTGCCCGAGACGCGGTTCAAGACCAGCCACGGCTCTTCCGCCTGGCGGGTCGGGAGCGAAAGCAGCGGCAAGTTCTTTGCCATCATGTGGAAGCGTTTCCACGGCGAGGATTCAACGGCCGTGCTGGTCAAATGCAGTGGCCAGGACGAGCTTGCCCAGCTGGTCGACTCCGAGCCCGACATCTACTTCCGCCCGGCCTACTACGGCCCCTCCGACTGGGTCGGCGTCAGGCTCGACCGGCCCAACGTCGATTGGGATCATGTGGGCCAATGGCTGCAGCGAAGCTGGCGCGCCGTAGCGCCGCCCCGCCTCACGAAGCTGACGCGGGCGGCCGATCAGTTCTAGCGCTAGCCGACGATCTCTTCTGGCTTGAAGAAGTAATCGATCTCGATCTGCGCGTTCTCGTCGCTGTCCGAGCCGTGGACGGTGTTGGCCTCGATCGATTCTGCATGAACCTTGCGGATGGTGCCCTCGTCGGCGTTCTCGGGATTGGTGGCGCCCATCACCTGCCGGTTGCGGGCAACGGCGTCTTCGCCTTCCAGCACCTGCACTACCACGGGGCCTGACGTCATGAAGGCAACCAGGTCCTTGAAGAACGGCCGCTCGCGGTGAACGCCGTAGAAGCCCTCGGCCTGCTCGCGGCTCATGCGGATGCGCTTGGATGCGACCACGCGCAGGCCGGCTTCCTCGAGCATCTTGGTGACGGCGCCGGTCAGGTTGCGGCGGGTGGCGTCGGGCTTGATGATCGAAAAGGTGCGCGTCGCGGCCATGACCGGGCGTTCTCCTGTGCTGATGGTGGCGGGACGGGGGTGACTGGAATTGGCGCAGCGCCTAGCGGCGCGGGCCTCGAACGGCAAGGCTCAAGCCTTTTTCACCCACTTGCCGTCCGACTGCGCCCAGTAGCGCCGTTCCACCCCTTCACGCCCGGCGAGCAGCTTCCAGGCGAGACGCGCAGCCTCCAGCGTCGCCCCGTCGAACAGATAGAATGCGCGGTCGTAGCTCAGCGCCGCCTCGCGCCACTCGCCGTCGGCGATCAGCATGTTGCGCGCCAGGTTCGGCGCATCGGGGCTGGTCGACAGTAGGAGCGGCTGCCGGGCGTCATCGACGCCCCCGGCAACGCCGTGCGGCAGAAAGCTCGTGTCCCCCTGGTCCCACAGCACGCGGTCGAGCTTTGCCAGCAGCGCCTCGTCCTGGGCGACGATCAGCAGGCGCCCGCCTTCCGACAGCAGCTTGCCCGCGATGCTGGCGATGACCTGCTCGGGCGACGTCCCGCCAAGCTGATAGAAATCAATCAGCATCCCGGCTTCGGCTCAGGCTTCGAGGACGTCTTCCACATATTGGTCGAGCAGCCGCACGCCAAAACCGGTGGCGCCCTTCTCATAGGTGCTCGACGGCTTGTCGGACCAGGCTTTACCGGCGATGTCCAGGTGGGCCCAGCGCACGCCATCGTCGACGAACCGCTTGATGAACTGCGCTGCCGTTATCGAGCCGCCTTCGCGGGGGCCGACGTTCTTCATATCGGCAATCGGCGAATCGATCAGGCGGTCGAAGCTTTCCCCCAACGGCTGCCGCCAAAGCTTGTCGCCGGTCCTTTCACCGGCGGCGACCAACTGCTGCGCCAGCTCGTCGTCCGGCGTGAACAAACCGCCATATTCGTGCCCAAGCGCGATCAGAATGGCGCCGGTTAGGGTCGCAAGGTCGATGATCGTGGCCGGCTTGTAGGTCTGCTGCACATAGGTGATCGCGTCGGCCAGCACGAGCCGCCCTTCGGCATCGGTGTTGATGACCTCGATGGTTTGGCCCGACATGCTGGTGACGACATCGCCGGGCCGCTGGGCATTGCCGTCCGGCATGTTCTCGACCAGCCCGCAAACCGCGACGATGTTGGCCTTGGCCTTGCGCTGGGCGATCGCCTTCATTGCGCCGACCACCGCGCCTGCGCCGCCCATGTCCCACTTCATTCCTTCCATCCCGGCCGCCGGCTTGATCGAGATACCGCCGGTATCGAAGGTCACGCCCTTGCCGACGAATGCGGTCGGAGCGCTGCCCCCCTGCCCGCCGTTCCAGCGCAGCACCAGCATGCGTGCTTCCCGTACCGAGCCTTGCGCGACGCCGAGCAGCGCGCCCATTCCAAGCTTTTCCATTGCGCCGCGATCGAGCACCTCGACTTCGAGCCCGCTGCCCTCGACCGACGCCCGGACCCGTTCGACGAAGCTTTCGGGATAGATGATGTTCGCCGGCTCGGCGACCAACTCGCGGGTGAGCCTGATGCCTTCGACCACCGGCTCCCAGCGCGCCCGATAGCGCCCCTCGGCTTCGGCACCCGCGCCGACGATCGTGATTTCCGCCAAAGTCGGCTTCTGCTTGTCCTTAAGGCGCGTGCGATAGCGGTCGTGCCGCCATGCCCTAAGCGCCGCCCCCATAGCCACTCTGGCAGCAGCGTCGGCATCGAAGCCCACCCCGGTCAGGTCGATCGCCGCATGGGTTTCCCCGGAGACGAGCAGCCTCGCGACGGCAGTGCCGCCCAGCTTCTCGGGCCCGTCGCCCGCGCCGGCGGCCTTGCCCACCCCGATCACCACCAGGCGGCGGCCGTCGGCGAAATGCTAGGCCGCCGACCCCGCTTCGCCTTCGAAGCGCTGACGGGCAAGCGCCTGGCGCAGCTCGCCACCGGCGTTGCGGACGGGATCGGAGTCCAGCCCCGACGCGGGCAGGACAAGCGCGAAATCTCCGTCGGGCAGGCGGTCGGCAAAGCGGATTTTCATGGTGCTAGTCCTTGGAAACTGACGGTTTGGCGTGGCTTTAGGGGGCGCCGCTCGGCTTGGCAAAGTGGCCATTGCCGGATTGTCGGGCGACCGCCGAGGCGATAGGCACGAGAACTCGTAAAGCGAGCCAAGCGGGCGGGACCAAATAGCTTTTGTCGAAATGTTTCGCCTGGTGGTCGGCCCTGCCGATGCTGCTGGTCTTGCCCAGCACCGGCTTGGCGCAGACCGTCGGACTGGACATGGCGCCATCGCCGGACCCGGTCGCCGCCCAAAGTAGCGAGCTGGTCGACTTCAGCGCCGACCAGGTCGCCTACGAAGGCGACAGTGAAATCGTCGCCGCCACCGGGTCGGTGCGGATGTCGCGGGAGGGCAACTACCTCGCCGCCGACCAGGTGGTGTGGAACCGCGGTACGGGGGAAGTCCGCGCCATCGGCAACGTCGTCCTGATCACGCCAGAAGGCGACAAGCTGGTCGGCGACAGCGTCGTTCTGACCGACAGTCTGCGCGACGGCACGGTCGCCAACCTCCTGATCGTGCTCGAAAGCGGTGGCCGGATCGCCGCAGCGCGCGGAACGCGCACCGGGCAAGTCACAGCGCTCGAGAACGCGATCTACTCACCGTGCCCGGTCACCAACGAGAATGGCTGCGCGAAGCGGCCGAGCTGGTCGATCACGGCTGCGCGCGTCATCAACGATCCGGTGCGCGACACCGTTCGCTTTCAGGGCGGGCGGCTTCAATTGTTCGGGATCAACCTCCCGCTGCTGCCGATATTCTCGATCAGCCAGGGTTCGGGCGGCGCCAGCGGCTGGCTGGTGCCGGATGTCAGCTTCTCCACCAGGAA
Source organism: uncultured Sphingomonas sp. (assembly GCA_902806275.1). GTDB lineage: Bacteria > Pseudomonadota > Alphaproteobacteria > Sphingomonadales > Sphingomonadaceae > Sphingomicrobium. The sequence continues at coordinate 39,761 of CADCVY010000060.1, forward strand.
GGGGCTGGAGGTCGCGGTCCCATATCATCGTCGCTTTGGGCGCAACCGCGATCTGACAGTCACCCCCCACCTTTACACGGGCGTGTGGCCGGCGCTTGAGGCCAAATATCGCGAGCTCAATCGGCTTGGCGCCTTCCAGGTTTCCGGCTTCGCGACCTACGGCTCGATCGAGAGCGCGGACCTCGAAGCCACGAACGACGACGCCAAGCGCGGCCTGCGCGGCTATTTCGAGGCCAATGGGAGGCTTCAACTCGACCCATTGTGGAGCGTGACCGGCTCCCTCCGGGCAGCCAGCGACAAGACCGTCACCCGCCGCTACGACCTGACGCGCGATGACCGGCTGCGCAACGTCATCAACGCGGAGCGCATCACCCCCAACTCGTACCTCTCGATCGCCGGTTGGGCGTTCCAGGGTTTGCGACCGGAAGACGACCAGGAGCGCATCCCGGTGGCGCTGCCGGCGATCGATGCGCGGATGCGGCTGCCCGAGCCGCTGCTCGGCGGCACGGTCGAAGTGCAGGCCAACAGCCTCGCTATCCTCCGGGTCGACGGCCAGGACACGCAACGCGCCTTCGCCCGCGCCCGATGGGACATGCGGCGCCTCACCCCCTGGGGCCAGGAACTGACGCTCACCGCTTATTCGCGCGGCGACCTCTACCACACCGACGAGGCGGGAGAGACCAGCGTCGCCGTCTATCGCGGCGAGAATGGCTGGCAGACGCGGCTCATCGGAGCGCTCGCCGCCGACCTCCGCTGGCCGCTGATCGGACCGGCGCTCGGCGGACTGCAACGGCTGACTCCGCGCGTGCAGCTGGTGGCGACGCCGCCGACCGAGAACCTCGACATTCCCAATGAGGATGCGCGTTCGGTCGACCTTGAGGACAGCAACCTGTTCGCACTGAACCGCTTCCCGGGTTATGATCGATGGGAGGACAGTTCCCGCATCACCTATGGCGTCGATTGGGCGTTCGACCGCCCCAAGCTGTCGGTCACGACCAATGTCGGCCAAAGCTACCGGCTCGCCCGGCGCTCGATTTTCCCGCAAGGCACAGGACTTACCGATCGTCTTTCGGACGTCGTCGGAAAGACCAGGGTTCGCTATGGCCGCTTCATCGACCTCACCCACCGGTTTCGACTGGACAAGGACAATCTTGCTATTCGCCGCAGCGAACTCGACCTGACCGTCGGAAGTGAGCAAACCTATGTCCAGGTCGGCTACCTCCGGCTCAACCGCGACATCGACCCGCTGATCGAAGACCTCCGCGACAAGGAAGAGTTGCGGCTCGCCGGCCGGGTGTTGTTCGAGCGCTACTGGTCGATCTTCGGCGCGACGGTGCTCGACCTGACCAACCGCGACGAGGATCCGCTTTCGCTTTCCGATGGCTTCACTCCGGTGCGGCACCGGGTGGGCGTCGCTTACGAAGACGAGTGCATCGAGCTTGGCGTCAGCCTGCGGCGCGACTATGAGCGGATCGGCACCTTCCGCAAAGGGACCACCTTCGCGTTGCGCTTGGCGCTGAAGGGCTTAGGCCGCTAAGGCTGCGTTCAGCGGGCCTGCGTAAATGGCCGCTGTTGAGCTGGGGAATAAGGATTTTCTGAACGTGGCAGCGGCTTTCGGACTGAAATCGACACGCATGAAATCGGCGGCCGCCTTGCTTGGCCTGCTTGCAGGCACCGCCGCGGTTGCACAGCAAGGCACTGGGCCCGCGGCACCGGCTGCGGCCAACAGCTCGCGCTCGCTTCGCCTGCCCCAGAACCCGACGGTGTTCGGCACCGCCTTGCCAGCGGTGGTCAAGGCGACAGCCATCGTCAATGGCGACATCATTACGCAAACCGATATCGACCATCGCGTGGCGCTCTTGGCGATGTCTAATGGCGGTCAAATTCCCGCCGATGAGCTGGAGCGGCTGCGGCAGCAGGTACTGCGCAACCTGATCGACGAGACCCTGCAGATACAGGCCGCCACCGCCGACAAGATCGAGATCAAGAAGTCGGACATCGACCGCACCGTCGCCCGCGTGGCCGGCCAGGTGAAACAGACTCCCGAGCAACTCGAGACCTATCTTGCGGCCAACGGGTCCTCGATCCGTTCGCTTCGCCGCCAGATCGAAGGCGAGCTCGCCTGGGCGCGGCTGCAGCGTGCCAAAATCGAAAGCGGCATCAGCGTCGGCGACGACGAGGTCAAGGCGGTGCTTGATCGCATGACCGCCTCGAAGGGCTCCGAGGAGTATCGGGTTGGCGAGATTTTCCTCGCCGCTACCCCGGCCAACCAGACCGAAGCCTTCGCGAACGCCAACAAGATCCTCGAGCAGCTCAAGACCGGCGCATCGTTCGCCGGCTATGCCCGCCAGTTCTCGGAAGCGTCGACGGCTGCCGTCGGCGGCGACCTCGGCTGGGTCAGGCCCGAACAGCTGCCGGCACCGCTCGCGGCGGTGGTGCGGCAAATGGCACCGGGTTCGGTCAGCAACCCGATCCCCGTCCCTGGCGGCCTGTCGATCATCGCTGTTCAGGACACGCGCAAGATCCTGACCGCCGATCCGCGCGACGCAGTGCTTACCCTCAAACAGGTTTCGATCAGCTTTCCGGCGGGCACCAGCCGGCAGCAAGCCGAGCCGGTGGTCTCCCGCTTTGCGAACGCGGCGCGTACCGTCGGCGGCTGCGGCGGCGCCGATAAACTCGCGGCCGACTTCCGCGGCGAAGTGGTCGAAAGCGATCAGATCAAGATGCGCGACCTGCCGCCGGTGCTCCAGCAGATGATGCTGCCGATGCAGGTCGGCCAGGCGACGCAGCCGTTCGGCGCTCTGGAAGAGGGCGTGCGGGTGCTGGTGATCTGCGGCCGCGATGAGACCGACCCGACCGAGCCGACCTTCGACCAGGTCTACAACCAGCTCAACGAGGAGCGCGTGAACCTGCGCTCGCGGCGGTACCTGCGCGATCTGCGGCGCGACGCGGTGATCGAATTCCGCTAGGCGCGACACTCGGCTAGGGCCGCCGTCGTGTCATCGCTTCCGCCCCCGCCGCTCGCAATCTCGCTTGGCGATCCCGCCGGCATCGGTCCGGAAGTGATCGCCAAATGCTGGGACAATCGGTCGGCGTTCAGCCTGCCGCCCTTCATCGCCATCGGCGATCCGCGCTCCGTTGCAGCCGTCTGGGACGGTCCGATCGCCATGATCACCGACCCGCGCGAAGCCGATTCAGCATTCGACGTCGGCCTGCCGCTCATCCAACTGCTCGCTCCCCAAGAGGACACGCCCGGCCACCCCAGCGTGGCTGGCGCCCATTGCTCGCTCGATTGCCTCGAGATTGCGGTGGGTCTCGCGCGCTCCGGTTCGGCAGCAGCAGTTGTCACTGGTCCCGTCTCCAAGGAGCAGCTCTACAACATCGGCTTCCAGCAGCCCGGACAGACGGAGTTCGTCGCGGAGCGCTGCGGCATCTCTCCCGGCAACGTGGTCATGATGCTCGCCGGGCCCTCCCTCCGCACGATCCACGTGACGACGCACGTGGGCCTGGCCCGGGTGCCGGAGAAGCTGACCAGCGCCTTGATCGAGTCCCGCGGGCGGGCGGCCCTGCGCGGCCTGCAGCGCAACTTCGGCCTTGCTCAGCCGCGCCTCGCAGTCTCGGGGCTGAACCCGCACGCCGGCGAAGGCGGAGCGCTTGGCAATGAGGAAGCCGAAATTATTGCGCCGGCGATCGCGGCGCTGGCGGCCGAAGGCTGGACGGTGACCGGGCCCCACCCCGCGGACACCATGTTCCACGCGCGTGCCCGCGCCAATTACGACGCCGCGCTGTGCATGTACCACGACCAGGCGCTGATCCCGGTCAAGGCGCTTCATTTCGAAGATGCGGTGAACGTCACGCTCGGGCTGCCGATCGTCCGCACCGCCCCTGACCACGGTACCGCGTTCGACATCGCCGGGCAGGATCGCGCCGACCCGCGGCCGATGGCGGCTGCGATCCGAATGGCGGCGCAATGCGCCGCTTACCGTGCGGAAACGGCTTGAGCGACGCTGCCGAACCGCTGCGCGCGGTCATCGCACGGCACGGGCTCAGCGCCAGCAAGGCCCTCGGCCAGAACTTTATCCTCGATCGGCAGTTGCTGGCACGGATCGCGGCCGTCCCTGGCGCGCTTGGAGGCGAGCGCGTCTATGAGGTCGGCCCCGGTCCCGGCGGCATGACGCGCGCACTGCTCGATGCCGGCGCCGAGGTGGTGGCAGTCGAGCGCGACCGCCGCTGCATGCCCGCACTTGCCGAACTTCAAGCCGAGTTCGGCAGCAAACTTCAGGTGATCGAGGCCGACGCGCTGAAGGTTGCTGAAGTGGAGGTGGTCGGCGCGGGCGCGCACGTCGTCGCAAACCTCCCCTACAATATCGGCACGGCCCTGCTGCTGAAGTGGCTCGGCGGCGCCTGGCCGCCCTGGTGGCGCTCGCTTACCCTGATGTTCCAGAAGGAAGTCGCCGAAAGGATCGTGGCTGCCCCAGGCGACGAGGCCTACGGCCGTTTGTCGGTAGCTGTGCAATGGCGCGCCCGGCCGCGCATCGCGATGTCGGTCAAACCCTCCGCGTTCGTGCCACCGCCGAAGGTCACCTCGGCCCTCGTGCACATCGTGCCGCTGGACGCGCCCGAGGGGGTTGATGCGTCAGTGGTCGAGCGGCTGACGGAGGCGGCGTTCGGGCAGCGGCGCAAGATGCTGCGATCTTCGCTCAAGGCCGTCCCAGACGCGCTCGACGCGCTTGCGCAAGTCGGCATCGACCCGGAGCGGCGCGCCGAGACCGTCAGCGTCGCCGACTTCGTCCGCTTGGCGCGGCTCTTGAGCTAGTTGGTCTTGGGCGTTGTCGCCGGCTTGGCCGCCGCAACGGTCGGCCCGCGGCTGATCGCCGCCGAAAGCTGCGCCACCTGCGGGCAGCCCTGGCGGCAGATGGTCTGCAGCTTCTGCAGATTGGCCTGCGCCCTTGCCACGGCGCCAAGCTCGACCATCGCTTCACCCTGAACCGCGATGGCGTCGGGATCGTTCGGCTCGATCAGCAGCGCGCGGTTGGTCAGCCGGATCGCCTTGCCATAAAGCCGCTGCTTGTCGGCCACGCGGGCGAGGTCGGTGAATGCCCAACGATTGCGCGGGTCGACGGCGAGTGCCGTCTCAAGCGTATCGGCAGCCTGTTCGAGCTTGCCCGAAGCGAGCAGCGCCTTGCCCTGCCGTTGCAGTTCAAGCGACCTCGGGTTGATCTGGTCATCCGCCGTCCGCTGGCCGGTAACCGGAGCGGCAAGCGCGATGCCGGCAAAACCGATGATCAGGACCCGGGGCAAAAGACGCATCAATTTCTCTCCATCTTCGGCTGCCCCTTAACAGGGCCGCCCCAGCCGCGCGACGAAAAAGCCGTCGGTGCCGTCGTAAGCTGGCGTGATCAACCGCCCGGCACCGTCCGAACGCCCGGCGTCGACAGGCGTTTCCTGCACTTGCCATGATGAATGGCGGATTAGGAACTCGTCAACCTGGCCTGCCCCTTCCCGGGACAGCAATGAACACACCGCATAGACGAGCCGGCCACCCGGCCGCACCAGCTCCGCCGCAAGTTGGAGCACCCGTGCTTGCAGCGCAATCACCCGCTCCAGCCGTTCCGGCGTCAGCCGCCAGCGCCCCTCCGGGTTGCGCCGCCAGGTCCCGCTCCCTGAACATGGCGCGTCGACGAGCACGAGGTCGACCCGCCCGGCCCAGTCGGCGAGACCGGTCAGTTCATTGGGCGGGTTGAGCAGGCGCGTTGCGATGCTGGCGCCTGCCCGATCGGCGCGCGGCGGCAACTTGGCAAGGCGGGCGCGGTTGGTATCTGTCGCCAGGATCTCCGCACCCGGCGCCGCGGCGGCGAGGGCCAGCGACTTGCCGCCGGCGCCGGCGCACAGGTCGACGATCCGCTCGCCATCCGCTGCGCCGCAGGCGAGCGCGACCAGTTGGCTGCCCTCGTCCTGGACTTCGATCAGCCCGCCGGTGAACGCCGGATGGTCGTCGATGCGGCTATCGGCAGGAAGGCGGATGCCCCATGGGCTGATCCGGCTTGCTTCACCTGCGGGGAAGCCCGCCAGAACCAAGTCGCGGTCGGCGCGTGCGGCGTTGACCCTCAGGTCCAGCGGTGCTCGCTCGAGCAGTGCCGGCCATTCGTTCGGCGCCACAAGCGGCGAAAGCTTTTTAGCGATCCATTCGGGCATGGCACCGGCTTGCGATCGTTCATCGCTTTCCCCGACCGGCGCGGGACCGCGTTCCTCGCCGAACAAGGCCGCGAGTTCCGGCAAGTCGTCAGCAAGCCCGATGATCGCCGCTCGCCCGCTGGCCGGCGGCTCCGCCGAGCGGCGGACAGCCCGAAACACCAGCTCGCGCACTGCCCGCCGGTCCTTAGAACCGGCATAACGTCGGGTCTTGAAATAGCGCGTGACGATCGCGTCGGCGGGCGGTCCATCGTTCCGGGCCGCGGCGATCACCTCGTCAAGGATCTCGCTGGCCGCCTGCAACCGCGCCGCGGGCCTCATGCACTACCGCGTTGGGTAATTGGGCGCCTCGCGGGTGATCGCGACATCGTGCACGTGGCTTTCGGACAGGCCGGCATTGGTGATCCGGACGAAGCGCGCCCGCTCCTGCAGCTCGGCGATGCTCTGCGACCCGGTATAGCCCATCGCCGCCTTCACGCCGCCGACAAGCTGGTGGACGATGTCGCGAACGTGCCCCTTGTACGGCACCTGCCCCTCGATCCCTTCCGGCACCAGCTTGAGGTGGTCGCGGATGTCCTGCTGGAAGTAGCGGTCGGCCGAACCGCGGGACATGGCGCCGACCGAGCCCATGCCGCGATAGGATTTGTAGCTGCGGCCCTGGTAGAGGAAGATCTCACCCGGCGCTTCCTCAGTGCCGGCGAGCAGCGATCCGACCATCACGCTCGACGCGCCTGCCGCGAGAGCCTTGGCGATGTCGCCGCTGGTGCGAATGCCGCCGTCGGCGATCACCGGTACGCCGCTTCCGTTCACCGCCCGCGCCGCGTCCATTACCGCGGTCAGCTGCGGGACGCCGACGCCGGCGACGATGCGGGTCGTACAGATCGAGCCCGGACCGATCCCGACTTTGATCGCGTCCGCGCCCGAATCCGCCAGTGCCCTCGCCGCGTCGGCGGTTGCGACGTTGCCGGCGATCACCTGCGCCGAGTTGGACAGCGACTTCACCCGCTGCACCGCGCGGGCGACCTCCGTGTTGTGCCCGTGCGCGGTGTCGATGACGATGCAGTCGCAGCCGGCGTCGATCAGCGCCTCGGATCGCGCGAAGCCCGCATCGCCGACAGTCGTCGCGGCGGCGACCCGCAACCGCCCTTCAGCATCCTTGGTCGCGAACGGCGCCGCCACCGATTTTTCGATGTCCTTGACGGTGATAAGCCCAACGCAATGCCGCCCTTCGTCGACCACGATCAGCTTCTCGATCCGGCGCTGGTGCAGGATCCGCCGTGCCTCGCTCTCGGTGGTGCCGACCGGCACCGTCGCCAGATTGTCGCGCGTCATCAGCTCGCTGACGGGCTGCCGCGGATTTTCGGCGAAGCGGACGTCGCGGTTGGTCAAAATGCCGCACAACTTGCCCGATTGCTGGACGATCGGGATGCCGCTGATCCGGTGCGTCTGCATCAGTTCAAGCGCGTCGGCCAAGGTTTGGTCGGGGGTCATCGTGATCGGGTTCACTACCATGCCACTTTCGAACCGCTTGACGGCGCGCACCGCCGCCGCCTGCTCGTCCACGCCGAGGTTGCGGTGGAGCACGCCGATGCCGCCGAGCTGCGCCATCGCGATCGCCATGTCGGCTTCGGTCACCGTATCCATTGCGGAGGACAGGATGGGGATGTTGAGCGGGATCTCGCGGGTCAGCCGCGTGGCAGTCGCAGCCTGGCTCGGCAGCACGCTCGATTCGCGAGGCTGCAGCAGGACGTCGTCAAACGTCAGGCCAAGGGGAATGTCCGGAAGGTCGTTGGGGTGAGCCATATCGGCCCATGGCAGGACGGGCGCGATTCGCCAAGTAGGCGCTTAAGCGCCAGCCCGCCCAAGCACCCGCCTGGCCGCTTCGACATGCATCCGCTCGATCATTTCGTCCTCGAAGCGTTCGGCGCCCCCGTCGAACGCCGCGACCAGCCTGCGTGCGCGTTGCACTTCTTGCTCGGAAGCGGCGAAGGTCCGGTGGCACGGCGTAATCTGGTCGGGATGGATCAGGCTCTTGCCGTCGAAGCCAAACATCCGGCCGGCTCGGCACTCGGCGGCGAAGCCCTCGGCATCGGTCAGCTGGTTGAACACGCCGTCGAACACCGGGACGCCGGCGGCGCGCGCGGCAAGCACGATCAGCTGCAGAGCGGCGCCGATCGGCTCGCGGTTGGCATTGAGCGGCAGCCGCAGGTCGGCGCGCAGGTCGTTGGTCCCCGCGATCAGGCCCGCAGTCTCGGGAGCAATCTCCGCGGCCGCGATCACCCCCGCGGCCGTTTCGATCATCGCCAGCACCGGCTTGCCAACGGCCTCGCGGACACCGGCGACCAGATGCGCTGAGCTTGCGCGCGGAACCACCACGAACTCGGCGCCTGATCCGGCAACCGCATCGAGGTCGAGCGAGTGCCATTCGGTCCCAACGCCGTTGACCCGGATCGCCACCGGCATCGCCCAGTCGGACGCAACCGCTTGCACCGCAGCATCGCGCGCCCGGCCCTTGTCCGCTGGCTTCACAGCGTCTTCGAGATCGAGCACGACCAGGTCGGCACCGGCGCCACGCGCCTTGGCGATCGCGCGCGGGTTGGATGCAGGCAGGAACAAGATGGAGCGCACCGCGAACAGGTCGGTGCCGCGCCCGTCGCTTTTCGCTTCCGCTATCGTCATGGAAACCGCATCATGTCGCGTGAAGCTCACCTGGGGAAAGAGAAACGATGCTGACGACCTTCATGATCGCGGTTGCGGTGCTCGTCCTCCTGTACGTGATGATCGGGGTCAAGATCGTCCACCAGGGCTACCGCTACACGATCGAGCATTTCGGGCGCTTCGTCCGCGTCGCCGACCCGGGCTTCAACTTCGTCCCGCCGTTCTTCTACCGGGTCGGCCGCAAGGTGAACATGATGGAACAGGTGCTCGACATTCCCGGCCAGGAGATCATCACCCGCGACAACGCCATGGTGGCGGTGGACGGGGTCGTCTTCTTCCAGGTGCTGGACCCGGCCCGCGCCGCCTACGAGGTCAGCGACCTCTACCCCTCGCTGCTGGCGCTGGCGACGACCAACCTGCGCACGGTGATGGGTTCGATGGACCTTGATGAAACTTTGTCCAAGCGCGACGAGATCAACGCCCGACTGCTCAACGTCGTCGACCATGCGACCGAGGCGTGGGGCGTCAAGATCACGCGCGTCGAGCTGAAGGACATTCGCCCGCCCGCCGACATCGTCAACGCCATGACCCGCCAGATGAAGGCGGAACGCGAAAAACGCGCCGCCATCCTCGAATCGGAAGGCATGCGGGCATCGGAGATCCTGCGCGCCGAAGGCGAGAAGCAGGCGCGCATTCTCCAGGCCGAGGGGCAAAAGGAAGCGGCCTTTCGCGAGGCCGAAGCGCGCGAGCGCGCGGCCGGAGCGGAAGCCAAGGCCACCACGCTCGTGTCCGACGCGATTGCTGGTGGCAACGCGCAAGCGATCAACTATTTCATCGCGCAGAAATACGTCGAGGCGGTGGCCGAGTTCGCGCGGTCACCCAATGCGAAAACCATCCTGTTCCCGATCGAAGCCACCCAATTGATCGGCACGCTTGGCGGGATCGGCGAGCTGGCGCGCGAAGTTCTGGCAGGCGAAGCCCCAGCGGCGGATGTCCAGCCGCGGATCAAGGCTGTCCGGGGGGCGCCGGACGCGCAATGATCGAGGGCCTCGACCCAAGCTGGCTGTGGCTGATCGGCGGCGTTGTGCTGCTGATCGCCGAAGTTGTCGCACCCGGGTTCTTTTTGTTCTTCATCGGCGCAGCCGCGGTTGCAACCGGGGTGCTGGCAGTGGCAATCGGCCTGCCTGTCGCAGCGCAGGCGGCGGTATTCGCAGCACTTGCCTTAGCCTTCGCGCGAGTGGGCGGTCGACGTGCCTATGCATCGCGCTACGATTATAGCAGCGACCCGCTGCTCAACGACCGCGTGGCTCGCCTACTCGGCAAAGTCGTTGTGGTGGTCGAAGCGGTTGACGCCAACGGCGGCCGCGTTCGCGTCGGGGACAGCGAATGGTCCGCTCGCTGGCAGCCCGCGGGCCTCGGCGAGCGCGTGCGGGTCGTCGATGTTGACGGCAACTGCCTGAAGGTTGAAGCGGAACACAGCCTTCCTCCTGCGTAACGGAGCTTCGCCCCCCGTGACCGACACCATGATCAGCCGCCGAGATGCCCTTGCCGGGCTTGCCGCGACCAGCGCCTTTCCCGTGCTCTCGCCCGCCTTCGCGCAACCGGCGGCTCCTGCGGATGCGCAAGCCACTGCATTGCTCGACTCCATCGCCGAGAACCTGCTGCGCCTGTCGCCGGAAAGCGCGACCAGCCTCGGCATCGACAAGGGTGAGCGCGCCGGCCTGCGCTCGCTGCTCAGCGATCGCTCCGGTATCGGCCAGCAGCGGCTCGCACAGACGATTCGCGCCGACCTTGCCCGTGCCAATGCGATCGACACCGCGAACCTGACGCACGCCACCCGCACCAGCGTCGAAGTGGTGCGCAGTGCCTATTCGACCGCACTCGAAGGCTTCATGCTGCCCTATGGCGACGTGTCGGTCGGCGGCTGGCGCAACACGCCTTACGTGATCATCCAGAATGTCGGCGCCTACCTCGACGTGCCGCGCTTCCTGGATGCCGAGCACCAGATCGAGTCGGCGGCCGACGCCGAAGCCTACCTCTCCAGGCTCGCCTCCTATCCCAGGCAGCTGGACAATGAGCTCGGCCGGCTGATCATGGCCCGCTACAAAGGCCTGATCCCGCCGGCATTCGCGATAGACAAGACCCTAGAACAACTGCGCCAATCGGCCGCCGCTGCACGCAAAAGCGGCGGTCTGGTCGAGTCCCTCACCGGGCGGACCAAGGAGAAGCGCATCGCCGGCAACTGGGACGCGCGCGCGCGCGCCATCGTCACCAGGGAGGTCGTGCCCGCCCTCGAACGGCAGATCGCGGAGCTCACGCTGCAGCGGGCCCAGGCGACCGACGTGCCCGGCATGTGGTCGCGGCCGAACGGCGACGAGTACTACCGCTGGGCGGTCAAAGCCTCGACCACCACCGGCATGTCCCCGGACGAGATCCACCAGCTCGGGCTCGACACCCTGCGCGGCCTTCATGCGCAGATGGACACGATCCTCAAGCGCGCGGGCTACGCGCAAGGCAGCGTCGGCGCCCGCATGCAGGCGCTGCAAAAGGATCCGAAGTACCGCTTTGCCGACAGCGACAAGGGTCGCGCCGACGTGATGGCCTTCATCCAGGAGCGGCTCCGTCTAATCCGCGCAAAGATGCCGCAGGCGTTCAACACTCAGGTTCGCGGCAACGTCGAAGTCCGTCGGCTACCGCCGGAGGAAGAGCCCGGCGCGCCCGGTGCCTATGGCGGCGCCGGTTCGATCGACGGCACCATTCCCGGCAAGTTCTGGATCAACCTCAAGCCCGGCTTCGAGCACACGCGCTACGACCTGCCGAGCCTGACCCACCATGAGGCCATCCCCGGTCACGTCTGGCAGGGGGAATATGCCAATCGCCTGCCGCTCATTCGCACCCTGCTGTCGTTCAACGCTTATTCCGAAGGCTGGGCGCTCTACGCCGAGCAGCTTGCGGACGAGCTTGGCGTCTACAGCGACTTCGAGGTCGGCCGCCTCGGCTACCTCAACTCAATTGCCTTTCGCGCATCGCGCCTGGTGGTCGACACCGGGCTTCACCACAAGCGCTGGAGCCGCGAGCAGGCGCGGCAGTTCTTCCTCGACAACGTCGGCGATCCCAACGCCAGCGAAGTCGACCGCTACGCGACCTGGCCCGGCCAGGCGCTCGGCTACGAAGTCGGCCACCAGGAGATCAACCGCCAGCGCGACAAGGCCAAGGCGGCGCTTGGGCCCCGCTTCGACCTCAAGGCGTTCAACGATGCGGTGGTGCTCGGCGGCAACGTACCGATGGACGTGCTCGCCAAGAACGTCGACGCCTACGTGGCGACGGCTCGGGCCTAGTATGCGGGGCTAGCGCTTTTCTGATGTCCGATTTCGACCCATTGCCGACATTCACGGCAAGCTTAAGCTACGCGCATGAGGGCAACCGCACGAGAATGGCAGAGGCTGGGATGCGCTGCGGTTCTCGGGGCAATCATAGCGTTTCCAGCTGGGGTCGTGTTCTCTGGGCGCGGATGGGTTCAACAAAGGGCAACTGATACGAAAGCTACGAGCGCACCCGCCGGCCAGGCAGAGGCGCGGAAGCCCTACTTACCGAACGTTCTGAGCGACCCGTATGTCCTTCAGCAGCAGCGGGAGATCGTTGAGGCGCTCGAGATTTCCTGCCGCGAAACAGGCGAAGGTTGTGTCGAAGCCAAACAGGCCCGGCGATACCTTCTTGAGCGTGAAGCAACTCGGTCGCGCTAGACGTAACGAGCGCACGTGCGCTTTCCATCCATTCCAGACGTGGACCGTTTATGTCCGCTTGCCACCCATTGCGGACATTCAGCCAGATAGCCGATTACCCTGCCCATGCGTCGAAGCGGACTTCAAGCATGCCCTGGCATGCGCGAGCGGTCAGGTAATTACGAAATCTGCGGCCGTGATGTTCAGATCTGGGCCGGCCAACGTCGCGAACTGCACCTGCGCTGCCCCGCCCATGCCGTCCGGATCGAAATACAACTTCTTCGAAAGCGGGTCGTAAATTATGCGGTCGTCCGCGTCTTTCGCTGACGTTCCCTTGACAAACGCTGCGCCGGACAGTGCTCCTGGAGCAAGGCCGGCGAACACTGCATCATCGAGCCAGATCGTGTCGGCAACCGCATTGTAGTCGGTGATCCGATCGACATTCCCGGCACTAAGGATGCTCGAGAATAGGAATTTGTCGGCACCGCCATAGCCAGTCAGCATGTCGCTGCCGGCTTTGCCGTCGAGCACGTTGCCTGCAGCGTTGCCAATCAGCGTCTGGGCAAGCTCGTTGCCGGTGAGGTTGATCGCCGAAGTGCCGCCGTTGCTCGTGGTCGACAGCGTCTCGATCGACGATCCTGCCGCCAGCGTATAACTGACGGACGCGGAAATCCGGTCCGTCCCTCCGCCCGTCCCTTCGAGCACCAGCGTAGTGCTTGCACTCACCCGATAATTGTCGTTCTGCGTGGTGAGATTATCCGCCTGCAGGCGGTAAGCGCCCGTGACGCTGCCCACGCCCAACAGCTCCACGGTATAGAGGCCGGCCTGAGTGGTCGTGAAAGTGGCATTGGCATCAAGGCCCAAGCCACCGTCGTCGTTCATCGCGAGTACCGTTCCGCCGGGGGCGACAACCTTCAGCTTCGGATCGGCGAGCACTTGCGAGCTTGCCATGTTCGGCAGCTTGCCGGAGCTGATCCCAAGCATCTCGAACGTGTAGGTGGTGTTCGCCGCCAGCGAAAAGACGAGCTTGTCGACTTCACCTTTAACATCGATCGAGCCGTTGAGCGCCAGATCGGGCGAGGCCATCCGGACAGCCTCACCAGCCGGGGCGCCGTTCAACGCATCGACAATGTGTGCCGCGGCGAGTGCGTGGAGCTGCGCGGTCGGGTGAAGCTGGTCAAAGAACACGAGCCTGCTGTTGTTCTCCGGGTACAGGGCAGACGCAGGATAGATTTGCTCCAACTGATCGAAAATCGCGTCCTGCATCCCGGTGAAGCTGACATAAACGATGTTGACGTCAGGGTGAGCCGCGCGAAGCTCCTCAATCTCTGCCCGGATCAATTCATCGAGCATCTCGCCATACTGTGTCGCCGCCGCACGCCGCTCAGCCTCGTTAGTGGTTCCATTGTAACCCGGCTGGATGCCCACGTCAGGCACGCCACTGACGAGGATGGACTCAACGCCAAGCTCAATGACTTGTCGAATTTCCTCGCTGAATTCCTGTGCGTCGCCGCGCATGCTCACCTGCGCCGCGGCGATATCCATCCAAGCTCCCGTCTTGGGTACCATCTGGTGCACGTCGTTGCCGCCAAAGGTGAACATGTGCAGTGCGTTCGGATCGGCGTCACCATCGACCGCATCGCGGAAGGCATCGGTCTGGTCGTCCAAGTCAGGCACCGCTTCGGAGCCTTGCCGGATTTGCGCGCCGCCATAAGCGAAGTTGAGAGCATTTCCGCTCGGATCCGAGAAAAAACCGAACGAAATGCCCAGGTAAGGATCGTCATAGCCGAAGGGGAATACCGGCTTGGTGGCAGCACCAACAAACTTGTTGCTGATGAGATCGGCAAATGTGTAGCCGTCTGTGAAGCGACCCTTGTAGTAGCCTTTTCCGCTCGTCGGCGCGCCATTCGGCAGAGTCGTGAACGGGAAGTAGTCGTAAGTCTGCGCGAGCTGCAGCGCGTTGCCAGCATCAACCAGACTATCGCCGAACACGAACACGCCCGTGTAGGTTGCGCTCATACTGCCCCCTCATCCGCCTCGATCATGTGAGACGCCGACTCGGTTTTCTGATCCAAAAACCCATGATTGACAAGGGTTTATATGTAAGGCGTCGAGTACCACACCCACTGCGGCCCGATCAAACAATAGGATTGTTCGACTACAACGAATGTCCGCTTTCCGTCCATTGCAGACATCGCGGTTCTGCGCCCCTCGCTTACGCCTAGCCCTCCCACAACTCTCCCTCAGGCGCACCCCGGCCCAACTTGTCCGGCAACGCTTCGCCTTCGGGCGTGAACTCGAGGCTGACCGAGTTGATGCAGTAGCGCTCGCCCGTCGGCGGCGGGCCGTCGGGGAAGACGTGGCCCTGGTGCGACCCGCAGCGGGCGCAGACGATCTCGGTGCGAACCATGCCGTAGCTGGTGTCGCGGATGGTCTCGAGGTGGTCGGCCGAAAACGGGTTGGTGAAGCTCGGCCAGCCGGTGCCGCTTTCGAACTTGGTGCCGCCGTGAAACAAGGGCAGCCCGCACAGGCGGCAGGTGTAGACGCCAGCGCGCTTCTCGTCGACGAACACGCCGCAGAACGGCGCTTCGGTGCCATGCTCCAGCAGCACGTGCCGCTCCTCCGGGCTGAGCTCGGCGGCGAGCCGGCTGAGATCGCCGTCGTCGGGCGGGCTGAGGTCGAACTGCATGGTGGCACTGGCCATTGCTATTGCTCCTGAAAGCGGCGGCCGGCACGATGCCGGCCGCCCCAGATCCTAGTTGCGCATGTCATCGGGAACGATGCCCCCGTTGGCGGCCAGCTTGTCCATCACCGCCTTGTGCAGCGCGATGTTCTGCTCCGCGCTGCCATGCTCGCCGGCCTTGACGCCGAGTTCCTCCGCCAGTTCCTTGCGCGCGCCCAGGCCTGAATCGAGGTCGAGCAGCTTGAGCAGGTCGACGATCGACGTCTTGTAATTGCCGCCGCCGCCCTTGGTCGCGGCCATTTCACTCAGCACCGCGCCAACGTCGACCGACTGCGTGGCGGCTGCGGTATCCTGCGGGTAATAGGGTTGGCCCTGCTGCTGCGCCTGAGGTTGCGCCTGAGCTGAACCGCCGGCCGGAACGCCGCCGCCCAGTCCACCGGCTTGGCCGGTCTGATCCGCCTCACGCTTCTTGCCGAAAATCTTGTCCCTGATGCTGCCGAACAGGCCCATGCTGCAATCTCCAATATACGCGGTGCCCGGTGCCCCGCCTTCAAACAACAGCAACGAAGTGCCCCGCTCAAGGCTCCGCCGCCTTAGGGGAACGCGGCGACAATCCAACTCGTTCACCAACTCGTTCAGCCTTGCGCACAACATCTAAAGGAGGATTGCATGAGGGTTTTGGTGATGGCGATGGCCGGGGCGGCGGTGACCGTTTCCGCTTGCGGCCGCAGCGACAATGACGCGGCGGCCAACCAGGATGTCGTTGTCACAAACGACTTGGGGATGAATACCGCGGCAACTGCCGGCGCCGCGCCGGCGGCGCTGCCGACCGATGCGCAAGGCTTCGTCAACGCGGCCGCGGCAAGCGACCGGTTCGAGATCGAAAGTTCGCGAATGGCGGAAGCGTCAGGCCAGTCGGCGGGGGTGAAAGCGTTCGCCCGGCAGATGATCAGCGGCCACACCGCCAGCACCGCCAAGCTCAAGAGCACGGTCGCCGGAATGTCGCCGCCGCTCACGCCAACGGACACGCTGAACGCCGATCAGCAAGCCCTGATGGCGACCCTGCAGGGCAAGACCGGCGCCCAATTCGACACCGCCTACGCAACCGCCCAGGTGACCGCGCACCAGAAGACGCTCGACATGCTGAACGCTTATGCCGCCGGCGGCGACAACCCGGCGCTCGTGTCCTTCGCCAAAGGTATGGTTCCGACCGTGGCCGCGCACCTCAATCTCGCCAAGGGCCTGAAGTAGACCATAGCCGGGTGAGCGGGCGCCCCTGCTCGCTCGCCCGGCAATCCGGCTACAATCTGGCGAACAGCAGCACGATGTAGCCGATGAACATCGCTAGGGAGACCGGCGCCAGCACCGCGTGGAAGCGGCGGTTGACGGTCAGGATCGCCACCACGCAGGAGCCGATCAGCAGCGCATGGAAGGCGAGGTTGGCGGGCTCGGGGAGACTGCCCTCTAGCGCGACATCCTTGAGGATGCTCACCACCGCCGCGGCGGCCAGCAGGCCGAAGAACCAGGGCCGGTTGCGATAGTAATCGGCCTCTAGGTCGATGCGCTCTGGACTGAGGTCCGGCAGCACCAGTCCCGCCGCCAGGTAGAACAAGGCGGTCTGCAGCAGGATCAGGCCGTAAAGCCCGAACGTCCAATCCTCATGGTCGCGCAGCCCGAACGACGACCACCACATCTGGATGGCGATCAGCAGTACCAGCGCTGCCCAGATCAGCGACGGCACGTACAGCCGCGCCGACGCGCGCGCCAGCATCAGCGCCCGCAGGCCCTGCAGCACCTGCGTAATCGCCAGCCCGATGATCACCGATAGTAGGACGGAAAGGTAGCTGAAGCTGTCCATCCGGCGATCCGACCTCCACGCACCCGCATCTCGCAAGTGCACAATCTTGCTGCTACCGCCCGCCGAAATGACCGAACTGTCCAAGATCCGCAATTTCTCGATCATCGCGCATATCGACCACGGCAAGTCGACGCTCGCCGACCGCCTGATCCTGGCCACCGGCGGGCTGACCGAGCGCGAGATGACGCGCGGCCAGATGCTCGACAACATGGAAATCGAGCAGGAGCGCGGGATCACCATCAAGGCCCAGACCGTGCGCCTGCAGTGGAACGGCTACGAACTCAACCTGATGGATACGCCAGGCCACGTCGACTTCGCCTACGAAGTCAGCCGCAGCCTCGCCGCCTGCGAAGGCGCGCTGCTAGTGGTCGACGCCGCTCAAGGCGTCGAAGCGCAGACCCTCGCCAACGTCTACCAGTCGATCGAACACGATCACGAAATCATCCCGGTCATCAACAAGATCGACCTCCCCGCCGCCGATCCCGAAGGCGTGCGGCAGGAGATCGAGGAGATCATCGGCCTCGACGCATCCGAAGCCGTGCTCGCCTCCGCCAAGTCGGGCATCGGCATCACCGAAGTGCTGCAGGCGATCGTCGACAAGATCCCGCCGCCCATGGGCGACCGCGACGCGCCCCTGAAGGCGATGCTGGTCGACAGCTGGTACGACCCCTATCTCGGCGTGGTGATCCTCGTCCGCGTCATCGACGGCACGCTCCGCAAGGGCGCGCAGGTCAAGTTCATGCAGGCCGGCACCCTCCACCTGATCGACCGCGTCGGCTGCTTCCGCCCGAAGATCGAGCAGCTCGCCGAGCTCGGCCCGGGCGAGATCGGCTTCATCACCGCGCAGATCAAGGAAGTCGCCGAAACCCGCGTCGGCGACACCATCACCGATGCCAGGAAGCCCGCGGCCGAAGCGCTGCCCGGCTTTAAGGAAGTCCAGCCGGTGGTCTTCTGCGGCCTGTTCCCGATCGACGCCGCCGACTTCGAAAAGCTCCGCGACAGCCTCTACAAGCTGCGCCTCAACGACGCGTCGTTCAGCTTCGAGACGGAGAGCAGCGCCGCGCTCGGCTTCGGCTTCCGCTGCGGCTTCCTCGGCCTCCTCCACCTCGAGATCATCCAGGAGCGGCTGACCCGCGAATACGACCTCGACCTCATCACCACCGCGCCCAGCGTCGTCTACCGGCTCCACCTCAACCGCAGCAAAAGGGAAGAAGCATCGACCGGCTCCGCACGCACCGTCGCTGGCGATTCCGACGGCGGCCGCGTGATCGAGCTCCACAATCCCGCCGA
>CADCVY010000061.1 GCA_902806275.1 uncultured Sphingomonas sp.
CCGAAATGGCAGCCGAGCCGATGTTGCGAATGCCAAGTCCGGAGATGGCTGCGGTATCGGCGGCCGGCAGGAGGTTCTGTGCGGCGGCTGGCGTCGCGAGAACCGCGGCTGCGGAGGCGAACAGAATGGAGCGCAGCATCATGGTCACTTCCCCTTGCCCGGTCCGGAGGGCTGTGTTGTCTGGTCGTCAGGATCCTGTCCCGCGGGCTCGCCACGCGGCTTGTTCGAAGCGTCGGGTCCTTCCCCGCTCGGGCCCGTCGGCGCGGCGCCGGCTCTCGGCTCGGCGAAGAACCCCGCGGCGACCGGTGCGTTGGCCGAGCCGCTGGCGATGATGATTCGCTGGCGCTGGTTCGACTGGCCCTGGCTCCAGCTTTCGACCGACATCGGGAAATAGGCGCCGGCGACCTTTTCATAGTCGCCGAGCTCGATCTCGGTGGTCTGCTGGGCGCCGCGGATCTTGCGGGTCTCGTCGACCTTGATCTCGAGGTGGGTGTCCGGGTCGAGCCAGTAGACGAACTCGTCGCCGTCCTTTTGGGTGACCTTCACCTTGTAGGCCAGCGTGCCGTCGAAATCCTCGCGGCCGACATAATCGACGCGGCTGCCGTCGCTGCGGGAGGCAAGCAGCGCCCCCTGGATTGACGCGGCGTCGGCGACGGAGCGCGCTTCGTCGCCGGACATGCGCTCGGCGTCCTTGCGACCTTGGAACGGGTTGATCCGCCAGCCGCCCTGCCCGTCATAGGCCTGAACCACGTTCAGACCCTGGAGGCTGAGGTCGGTACGCGCCGCCGCGGCCTTGCCGGGCAGGGCGGGCGTTTCCTTGTAGGTCATCTCGAAATCACCCGGGAACAGGACACGGCCCTCGAAACTGACGGTCTTGACGGCGTCGAGTGCAGCGGCGCCGCCGCGGGCCTCGAGGTTCTTGGCCAGCAGGCTCTGCGCGTCTTGCGCGGCCGCTGGAAAGGCTGCCCCGGCAAAGGCCAGCGCCGCCAGTGTCATTCGCAAAGTCATGGTGTTCCCCTTCAACGGAGGGGCAGCATGGAACTGCTGCCAAACCGAATCAAGCGGGACCGACGATCAGCGCGAGGCGAGAGCGCCTGAGTTCGTCATCTCGTGCTGGGCGATCACCAATCGAACGACGTTGTTCATCAGCGTCATGCGGGTCGGTAGCGGCACCGCGGTCTTCTTGATCATCACCGCGACGGCATAGCTCCGCCCATCGGGCGCGGTCAGCACGCCAATATCGTTGTATCCCGCCTGATGAGGTCCGAGCACCTGCCCGGTGCCGGTCTTGTGGCACAGGGTCCACCCTGGCTTGAGGCCGCCCTTAAGCCGGTTGGCACCGGTCTTGGTGTTGCCCATCACCGTCAGCAGGCGACGCGTCGACTCTGGCGACAGCAGCTCGCCGCGCTTCAGGCGCGACAGGGCGTTGACGATGGCGGTCGGAGCGGCGCCGTCATAGGGATCCTCGACATAGCGGTCGAACGCCGCCTTGCGCACCGACTTGGGCAGCGCGTCGCGCGCCTGGTAAAAGGCGCGGCCGATCGAATAGCTCGGTGCCCACACCAGACCGGCGATGCGGCTTTGCAGCGCACGCTCGCCATTGTAGAAGCGGATGGCGCCGAGCCGCTTGGCGGCGATCATGCTGCGCACCGCTTCCGCCCCGCCGACCGAGCGCATCAGCTTGTCGTTGGCGGTGTTGTCGCTCTTGGTGATCGCCTCCCACATCAACGCGCTCAGGGTCGTCGTGTGGCCGCCGCCAAGGATCTTGGCGGCGATCGGCTGGTGAAAGACGGTCAGGTCGCCGCGGGACAGCGACACCTTGTCGTCCATCCGCACGCGGCCGCGATCGACCGCGTCTAGGGCGGTAATCGCCACCCACAGCTTGCTGACGCTTTGCTGCGGATAGAGTTCGTCGGACTTCCAGCCCGCCGTCCAGCCCTCGTCGACAGACTTCACGGCGATCCCCACGCGCCCGTTGAAGTTGCGGCCAAGCTCCGTGACGCGAGCGCGCAGATACACGGGGGCAACGGGCAGCGCCGGCCGAGGAGCCACTGCGGGCGAGCGGAGCGTTGGCTGTGGAATGGGCGCCTGGGTGGCTGCCGAAGCGCTGACCTGAGCCATGCCGACCATCGACAAGCCGAGCCCCAACCGCCTCCAGAGTGACGTCATGACTGCTTCGCTCCCCCGAACTTCCGCTTGTGCTCAAGCGATTAGCCGCAATCAGCTGAACCCCGCTGTGCGGTGCGTCTGAGAATCGCATTGCCGGCGCCTCTTGCCAAGCCGAATCGACCATTTTTTAGCGGGCTTGCACCTGGCCGCCGAGCAACGCCGAAGACTCAATCTCGTCGAGTGCGCGGTGGGCCGCGACATAGCGGCGCGCCTTCGCCACCCAGGCCTGCGCCCGGGCAGCACCGGGCAGGCGCATGGTCTCTGCCAGTGCCTGGTCGACGTCGCCGGCGGAGAGCCGCTCGAGGGCGCGATTGTACCGGGCATCGGCATTCTGCGCCGGCCGGCCGGCGCGGCGGACCTCGACCAGCGAGCCGAAACCGCGCTTGAAGTTGATCCACCAGCTGTCCTGCGGCCCGCCCCGCCTGAGTTCGGGGCCGAGCGCCTCATATTCGGCGATGAGGTCGTTCAGGCGAACCCGCTGGTGCGACGCCGACACAATGGTTCCGACGGCCTGCGGGTTTTGCGCTCCGAAGCGAGCGACGAGCAGGCCTTCCAGGTAACCGAGCGCTACGCCCCGGTCGATTGCGCGCCGCGCGGCAAAGGCGACCACCAGGGCGTCGGCGCGCCCGGCGCTGCCTTCGGCGCGCTCGGTCGCATTCTCGACCCGCGTGAGCCTGGCCTCTAGGTCCATCATCCGGTCATCGCTCGGCCGCGTGGCCAGTTGGGCTGTCGGAGCAGGGGCGGCGAGCGCGCGCGCGATCTGCCGTGGAGGTGGCGCCGCTGCGGCAATCCCCAGGAAACGTGCCGCCGGCTCGCTACGGGCCAACGCCCAAACCGCCGCTGCGGCCCCGGCCAGGATCAGCGCCAGCGCAATCAGCAATCGGGCGCTCCAGCTCATGCGGGTGCGATGGGTGTCTGCATTCATGTCGCTGCCTAGGCTTTGCACAGCCGCGCAGCCACCGCCAGCAGGGCAACGTCGCGCGGACTGTCGGCGACCTCGATGGTTTGCCACCCTTCTCCCGCCTGCTCGGCGGCAGCGGCGCTGATCGCGGCAATGGCGATCTTCGACTTGTCGCCGACGAGCGCGGCGAAGCGCCCGGCCGCTCGTGGCGAATGAAGCAGCGCCACCGCCCCCGCCGCCATGCTCAAGTCCGGCGAACCGACTTCCCTGCCCCGGTAGACGATTACCGGCGTGATGGCCTGCCGGGCGGCAGGCGCCGCGGTTCGGTCTTCGCCGCACAGGTGCAGCAGCTTCAGGTCGGGTTCGATCGAGCCAAGCAGCCAGTCGATGCCGGCGTCGCCAGTCCCCTTGATGTCGAACCCGGCCTCGCGTGCGGCCTCGCCGGTGGCCTCACCGACCGCATAGACGGGAAGCCCGCGCAGGGCCTTGAGACCCTCGCCCGCTTGCCGGATCGCATTGGCACTGGTCACCAGCAGCGCGTCGAAGCTTGCTGCCTCCGGCACCTGCCATGGCACCGGCTCGATCTCGAACAGCGGCACAGAGACGGCGTCAAGCCCGTGTTCCCGGGCTCGGCGCACGGTGTCGCCGGCGCCAGGTTGGGGACGCAGGACCAGCACGCGCCTCATTCGGGCGAGAACAAGCCCCGGATCGCCGGCGGCGCCTCCGCCAGCATCGCGCGAGCAAGCTCGGCGGGGCCGCGGTCGTCACCGCACTCCAGCAACGCGCGATCCTCGATCATCTCGCTGCCGTCTTCGCTGAACAGTTGCGCGCGGATGCGCAGGTCGCCGTCGTCGAGCACTGCGAAGGCAGCCACAGGTGAAGTACAGCTGGCGCCAAGCGCACGCGTGAACGCGCGCTCGGCCATGACGCACGAAAAAGTGATCTGGTTGTTGACCGTCGACAGCACGCCTTGAGTCGTCGTGTCGTTGGTCCGGCACTCCATGCCGATCACTGCCTGGCCTGGCGCCGGCAGGATGACCTCGGTCGGGATCGCCGTTCCCGCCTCGATCCCGAGCCGCTTAAGGCCGGCCGAAGCGAGCAAGGTGGCGTCGACCTCGCCGGCCTCCACCTTGCGCAGCCGCGTCTCCACATTGCCGCGCAGAGGCACGATCTTGAGGTCGGGCCGCAGTCGCAGCAGCTGCGCCTTGCGCCGCGGCGACGAGGTTCCAACCACCGCCCCCTCCTTCAAGGCTTCGATCGACCCGGCGCCGATCAGCCGGTCCCGAACGTCGCCGCGCGGGCGCACCGCGGCGATATGGATGCCCTCTGGCCGGACGCTTTCGACATCCTTCATCGAGTGCACGCAGAAATGCAGTTGCCCGGCCAGCAGGCAGCGGTCGAGCTCCTTCGTCCACAGCCCCTTGCCGCCGATTTCCGCCAGCGGCCGATCCTGGACCTTGTCTCCGGTGGTCGTCACCGTGACAATCTCGATGTAGCCATCGGGCCAGCGCTGGGCGGTGTCGATGGCCGCGGCGACCTTGCGCGCCTGCGCCAGCGCCAGCGGCGATCCACGCGTTCCAAGCTTCAGTCGGCCTTGCATGGCACACCTCTAGTGCATCGCGGGCCGTTGAGGCAAAGGCGCAAAGGAAATGCTTACGGTCCTCGGTCTTGAATCCTCCTGCGACGACAGCGCGGTGGCGCTGGTCACCGGCGCTCGGAGGATTTTGGCGCAGGCGGTGGTCGGGCAGAACTCAGCGCATCAGCCGTTTGGCGGCGTGGTGCCGGAGATCGCGGCGCGAGCGCATGTTGAGATCCTCCCGGGGCTGATCCGCCAGGTGCTGAATGATGCCAAGCTGTCGATCCGCGACGTCGATGCGGTCGCCGCCACGGCCGGCCCCGGCCTGATCGGCGGCGTGATGGTCGCGCTGCTCGCCGGGAAGGGCCTGGCGCTTGCGGCCGGCAAGCCCCTGCTGGCCGTCAATCACCTCGAAGGCCACGCGCTCAGCCCCCGCCTTGTCGATCCGAACCTGCGCTTCCCCTACTTGCTGCTGCTGGTCTCTGGCGGTCATTGCCAGTTGCTCGAGGTGCGCGGCGTCGGAAACTACCGGCGCCTTGCGACCACGATCGACGACGCCGCGGGGGAAGCGTTCGACAAGGCCGCCAAGTTGCTCGGTCTTTCATATCCCGGCGGCCCTGCCGTCGAGAACCTCGCAGCCGACGGCGATCCGCGCGCCGTGCCGCTTCCGCGCCCGCTGGTCGGCTCGGCAGAGCCGCATTTTTCCTTTGCCGGGCTGAAGAGCGCGGTGCAGCGAGCGGTCGCCTCCGGCCAGCACTCGCCGACCGACATCGCCGCCAGCTTCCAGCAAGCCGTCGTCGATTGCCTGGTCGATCGCACCGAACGGGCGCTGATGCGCAGTGACGCTCCAGCGCTGGTCGTTGCCGGCGGCGTTGCCGCCAATCAGGCGATTCGCCGGGCGCTCGCCGATGTCGCCGCCAAGCACGGTCGGGGCTTCATTGCACCGCCTTCGTGGTTGTGTACCGACAACGCTGCGATGATTGCTTGGGCGGGCGCCGAACGCCTTTCAGCGGGCCTGATCGACACGCTGAACGCGCCCGCTCGCGCTCGCTGGCCCCTGGACGAGCGCGCCGACAAGGTGCGCGGCGCGGGGGTCAAGGCATGAAGCTCGGCATTGTCGGCGGCGGCGCCTGGGGCACGGCGCTGGCCCAGGTCGCGTCCGCCGGCGGTCGGGAAACACTTCTGTGGGCGTTCGAGGAAGAGGTTGTGGCCGCGATCAGCGAGCGCCACGAGAACCCAGCATTCCTTCCCGGCATCCTACTCAATCCGGCGATCCGCGCCACGTCGAACCTTGAGGACCTGCGCGAGTGCGAGGCTTGGCTGGTGGTAACTCCGGCGCAGCATATGCGCCGGGTGCTTGAGCGGGCGCCGCGCTGCGGCAAGCCCCTCGTGCTCTGCTCCAAGGGCATCGAGGAAGGCAGCGGCGAATTGTTGCACAACGTGGCGCAGCAGGCATGCGCGGGCGCTCAGGTCGCCGTCCTCTCCGGCCCAACTTTCGCCCATGAAGTCGCGCAGGGAATGCCGACTGCCGTCACGCTGGCGGCGAACGATGGCGCGGTTGCCGAGCGCCTGCGCGACCGGATCGCGCTAGCGACCTTCCGCGTCTACGTCTCCGACGATGTCGCGGGGGCGGAAGTTGGCGGCGCCGTCAAGAACGTACTCGCCATTGCTTGCGGTGTGGTCGACGGCAGGCGCCTCGGCCAGAACGCCCGCGCCGCGCTAATCGGCCGCGGATTTGCCGAGATGACGCGCTTCGGCATTGCCAATGGTGCGAAACGCGAGACACTGGCCGGCCTTTCGGGTCTGGGGGATCTCGTCCTCACCTGCTCGTCGACCAGCTCCCGCAATTTCTCTTTGGGCAAAGGCATCGGCGAGGGCCGCAGCGCTGCCGAATTGCTCGCCGACCGCCGCACCGTTGCCGAGGGTGCCTTCACCGCGCCGGTACTCGCCAAGTTGGCACGCGAAAAGCGCATCGACATGCCGATCGTCGAGGCGGTCGATGCTCTCATCGGCGGGCGTGCCAGCGTCGACGACGTGCTCGACGCCCTCCTGACCCGGCCACCAAGAGCCGAAGGCATCTAGAAATCGATCGCGATGCCCTTCTTCTCCCAGTCGCCATAGCGCGTGGGATCGAGCCTCTGCTCCTCGCCGACAGGCGGGGCCGCAGGGTCGAGCGGCTCGGCCTCGGGCACCGGCGGGGACTTGCTGAGATGTTCGGGCGGATCGAGTTGCTTGGGCCGTTTCATGCCGCCAAGATGGTCCCGGGGTCGGCTCATGCCAAGCGTTGAAGGGCTCCCGGCCCGCCGCGCGGCGCTGCAGATGCTCGATGCCGTGCTCCGCCGCGGCCAGACGCTCGAGGCCGGCGGGGAAAGCGCTGCGCGCAAGCTTTCGCCGCCCGACCAGGCGCTCGCGACGGCGATTGCCGGCGAAACGCTGCGGCGCTTGCCCGACCTTGACGACTTGATCGACAGCGCCACTCGCCAGCGTCTACCCGACGATTCCAAGCCGCGGATGGTCCTGCGGCTGGCACTGGCACAGAAGATCGGGCTCGGCACGCCGGATCACGCGCTGGTCGCCACCGCACTGCCGCTGGTCGACGGCGGCCCCCGCCGCCTCGTCCACGGGGTCCTCGGCACCTTGCTGCGCCGAGGCATGCCGCCAAGCGATGCGCCGCGGCTGCCACCCGAGGTTGAAGACCGCTGGCGCTCGGCGTGGGGCGACGAAATCGTGCAAGCCGCGCGCCGCCAGATCGCGACCCGCCCCAAGCTCGACCTCAGTTTCGCCGCTGATGCCGATGCCGCGAGCTATGGCGGAATCTCGCTTGCGCCCAGGCATGTGCGCCTCGCCAGCGCCTCGGTCATCGACCTCCCGGGCTTCGGCGAGGGGGGCTGGTGGGTGCAGGACCTCGCGGCCTCCCTCCCGGCGCGCCTGATTTCGGACGACGCCGACGACGTGCTTGACCTGTGCGCCGCGCCGGGCGGGAAAACGATGCAACTTGCCGCGGCAGGTCACCAGGTGACCTCGGTCGACTCCTCGGAAAGTCGTCTCGCACGACTGCGCGAGAATCTCGAACGGACGCATCTCAAGGCGGAGCTAGTCCACGCCGACGCGCTCGGTTGGCAGCCGAAGCAGCAGTTTGATGCCATTCTCCTCGACGCCCCCTGCTCGGCAACCGGCACGTTCCGCCGCCACCCCGAAGTGCTTTATCGCGCCCGGCGGCAAATCATCGCCGAAGGTGCCGAGCTCCAAGGCAAGCTCCTCGACCGCGCTGCTCGGTGGCTGAAAACCGGCGGGGCGCTCGTCTACTCCGTCTGTTCGCTCGAGGCACAGGAAGGGGAGGACGTGCTTTCGGCGTTCCTGAAGCGCCATCACGAGTTCACCATCGACATTCCTGAACCGGGCGAACTGCCCGCATTCGTGACCCCACACCAGCGCGGCTGGGTCCGCATTCTCCCCGGGCTGATCGAGGAAGAAGGCGGCCTGGATGGCTTCTTCCTGGCGCGGCTTGTCCGCACCGCCTGAACCCGTCTAATCGGCGCCATGGACCAACAGCCCGCCGGCCCGCTGATTGCCCCCTCGATCCTGTCCGCCGATTTCGCCAAGCTCGGCGAGGAAGTGCGCGCCATCGACGCGGCCGGCGCCGACTGGATCCACATCGACGTGATGGACGGGCATTTCGTGCCCAACCTGACGATTGGCCCCGGCGTGGTGAAGGCATTGCGCCCGCATTCGGCCAAGCCGTTCGACGTCCACCTGATGATCTCGCCGGTCGACGGCTTCCTCGATGCGTTCGCCGACGCCGGCGCCGACGTCATTACCGTGCATCCCGAAGCCGGGCCGCACCTCCACCGAACCGTCCAGCGCATCAAGGCGCTCGGCAAGCAAGCCGGCGTGTCGCTCAATCCGGGGACACCGGCGAAGATGCTCGACTACGTGCTTGAAGAGATCGACCTCGTCCTCGTCATGAGCGTCAATCCCGGCTTCGGCGGGCAGAAGTTCATCGCCAGCCAACTCCAGAAAATCGAAGCGATTGCGAGCCGCGTCGCGAAGCAAGGGCTCGACGTTCGCATCGAGGTCGATGGCGGCATCGACTTCGCAACCGCTCCGCAAGCCGTGGACGCCGGCGCCGACGTGCTCGTCGCCGGCACGGCGGCGTTTCGCGGCGGCCCTGCTGCCTATCAAGCCAACATCCGGGCCCTCAAGGCTCACGCGTGACCGCGGAGAGTTCGGCCGCCGAGCGCGCGATCGTGCGCAAGCTGGCGCGCGGCTCGCTGCTGTCGCGCCTGAAGCATGCCCGCCAGCCGCTGAAGCTCACTGCGGTTCCGCGCGACCATGTCCATGGCAACCGCCAGCGCGGCGACGCCTTGCTCGCGGGCAGGTTCACGGTCGGCAGCGACATTCTGCCGCTCGCCGACCTCGACTTTGGACAGGTCGATTCAAGCACTCGGCTCGGCGAGCAGCTGGAAGGCTTCTCCTGGCTTCGCGACCTCGCCGCCGCTGCCTCGCGGGAAGGCGGAGCGCGGCTCGCCGAAGCGGTCGTCGGCCGCTGGCTACTGGCGCACGGCAGCAAGGTCGACGGCGCCTGGGCGCCGCACCTGTGGGGCGAGCGCATCCTGTTCTGGGCCGCTTACGCGCCCTACATCCTGTCGAGCACCGACAGCGGCTACCGCTCGGCACTGCTCAACACCATGGCGCGTGGCGCTCGCCACCTTGACGCCAATGCCGATAAGGCGCCCCCCGGCCTGCCTCGGGTCACTGCCTGGTGCGGGGTCATAGCGGCGGGTCTGCTGGTCCAGGGCGGCGTTGGCCGGGTGGCGCGCGGCGAAGCCGGCCTGGCGCGAGCGCTTGCCGGTGCCCAGTTCGACGATGGCGGCCTGATCAGCCGCTCGCCTTACGAGCAGACCCTTTTGGTCGACCGGCTCGGCCTGCTGCGCGCATGCTATTTCGCTGCCCGCCAAACCATTCCCGAGACGGTTGAGGGCGCCGGCGCGGCGGCTCTTGCGGCGCTGCATGGCGTCATGATGGGCGATGGCACGCTGTCGAGCTGGCAGGGCTGCGGTCCTGATGAAACCGCCCGCCTTGCCGGCCTGATCGAAGGCTGCGGCCTTAGGGCCCGGGCATTGCGCAACGCTCGGGGCTGGGGCTTCCAGCGGCTGTCCGCGCTCGGCAGCATTGTCGTGCTCGACGCCGCTCCGCCACCCTTGCGCAAGGTCGCGGCAAGGGGCTCCGCGTCCACGCTGGCGTTCGAACTTTCGGACGGCGCGCAGCGGCTGGTGGTTAATTGCGGCGGCCCTGGGCCGCTACCGACCAAATTGCCGGACGCGCTGGTTGAAGGCCTGCGCACCACGGCGGCACACAGCACCTTGGTGCTCGAGGACCGGAACTCGACGAGCATCCTTCCCGACGGTTCGCTCGGCAAGGGCGTCGAAGACGTCACCATCGACCGCAGCGAAGACAATGACGCCAGCCGCGTCGAGGCCAGCCACGACGGCTACGTCCGCACGTTCGGCATGGTCCACAAGCGCAGCCTGATGCTCGGCAATGACGGCAAGGAATTGCGCGGCGCCGATCAATTGATCGCCAAAGGCCGCAAGAAGATCCGCGAATCCGCGGCTTACGCCGTCCGCTTTCATCTCGCCCCGGGTATTGAGGTCACGACCACTGCCGACGGCATGGGCGCGATCCTGCGGTCCAGAGGCGCGCCGCCATGGAACTTCCGCTGCCGCGGGGGCATGCTGACCACCGAAGAAAGCCTGTGGATCGACGGCCGCGGCCAGCCGCAACCGACGACGCAACTTGCGGTGGTCGGCGAAGTGTCGGCATTGGGCGGCGAAGTCGGCTGGCAGTTCCGCCGCACGAGCTAAATCAGGGAAGCAATGATGACGGACCTCGTACCCGTTCGGCGGGCCCTAATCTCCCTTTCCGACAAGAGCGGCCTGGAAGAGCTCGCAGCCGGTATTGCGCGGCACCAGGTGGAGCTGGTCTCCACCGGCGGCACCGCGGCCAAGCTTCGCGAGATCGGTGCGGCGGTTCGCGACATCAGCGACGTCACCGGCTTCCCCGAAATGATGGACGGCCGGGTCAAGACCTTGCACCCAAAGGTGCACGGCGGATTGCTGGGGGTTCGCGACAACCCCGAGCATGTGGCCGCGATGGAGGCGCACGGGATCACCGGAATCGATCTGGTCGTGGTCAACCTTTACCCGTTCCTCAACACCGTAATGAGCGGCGCCGACCGCGACACGATCATCGAGAACATCGACATCGGCGGCCCGTCGATGGTCCGCTCCGCCGCCAAGAACCACGCGCACGTCGCCATCGTCACCGATCCAGCGGACTATGCCGAGCTGCTTGGCGAGCTGGACGCCAACGGCGGAGGCACCACCCTGGCGTTCCGCAAGCGCCTGGCCGCCAAAGCTTACGCCCTGACCGCTGCCTACGATTCGACCATCGCGCAATGGTTCGCCTTCGCCGACCAGCAGGAGCGCTTTCCCGCGAGGTGGACCTTCGCCTCGACGCTCAAAATGCCGCTGCGCTACGGCGAGAACCCGCACCAGCGCGCGGCTTTGTACGTGCCGGTCGGTCCGACCGCGCCCGGCATCGCCCAGGCCGAGCAGGTGCAGGGCAAGGAGCTGAGCTACAACAATCTGAACGACGCCAGCGCCGCGCTCGACCTCGCTGCCGAGTTCCGTGACGCGGCGCCGAGCGTGATCATCGTCAAGCACGCCAACCCCTGCGGAGTTGCGACGCGTGACACGTTGCTCGAAGCCTGGAACGAGGCGCTTGCGTGCGACAGCGTCTCCGCGTTTGGCGGCATTGTTGCAACGAACCGTTCGCTTGATGCCGAGACCGCCGAGGCGATCACGAGAATCTTCACCGAAGTTGTCGTCGCGCCAGCGGCCGACGAGGACGCTCGAACGATCTTCGTCCGCAAGAAGAACCTCCGCCTGCTGCTGACGGGCGAGCTTCCCGATCCCGGGCGCGGCGGGCAGACGCTGGCGATCATTGCCGGTGGGATGCTGGTACAGGACCGCGACAAGGGTCGGGTTTCGCGCGACCAGCTCAAGTGCGTCACCAAGCGGGAGCCGACCAAGCAGGAACTGGCCGACTGTTTGTTCGCCTGGACCGTTGCCAAGCACGTCAAGTCGAACGCCATCGTCTATGCCAAGGACGGCGTCACTGCCGGCATCGGCGCCGGCCAGATGAACCGCCGCGACAGCTCTCGCATTGCCGCCATCCGGGCCCGCGAGGCAGCGGAGGCGAACGGCTGGGCCACGCCGCGAACTGTCGGCTCGGCTGTCGCCTCCGACGCCTTCTTCCCGTTCGCCGATGGACTCCTGGCAGCCGCGGAGGCCGGTGCCACTGCGGTGATCCAACCGGGCGGCTCGATCCGCGATGCGGACGTCATCGCCGCGGCCGACGAAGCGGGTCTTGCCATGCTGTTCACGGGCATGCGCCACTTCCGTCACTAGCGCGGCGCGCTGGAGCTTTCCGCGGGCGAGGGCAGGCTCATCTCCTCGATGTCGGCCTTGCGCATCTTGAACAATTCGCGGTCGTCCGGTCCGAAGCCGCGCGTCCACAGCACGTAGCCGAACGCGGCCAGGATCGCGGGGATGCCAAACAGCAGCTCAGCCCATTCGGTCAGCAAGATCGCGAGCTCGCCAACCACCACCGCCGCTGCCGCTGCCCATATTAGAGGCCAGCGCCAGCCCGAGACCCGGCCGCCGAGCAGGCGTGCCAGCAACCGCGACTTGGTGACGGCGGCAAAGGCAAGCGCCAGCAACAGCGCCATGGCCGGTCCCGTTGCCTGCCACATCGGCGGGAACTCAAGTTCGCGCATGCCGACGATCAACGCCACCGACAGCACCACCTGCAAGCCGATCATGGAAAAACTGAGCAACATGTTGCGGTGACGGGCGACGTAGATCAGCGCCGCTTCGCTGACCGCTGCCATCGCCGCGACCACCTCGGCGGCGAGCAGGAAGCCGAGCGCCGCGGTGCCGGCAACGAACGCCGGCCCGACGAGACCCATCACCCCCTCGCCGGGGATGCCCAGCGCCAGCGCCACGGCCATTTGCGCGCCGATCACCCAGAAACCGACCTGACGGACCTGCCTGGCAACGGCAGCCTTGTCGCCCGCGGCAATATTGCGCGCGATCACTGGGCCCAGAATCGGGTCGAAGCTGGTCTTCAGCTTGGACGGCAATGACGCGACATTCTGTGCGACGTAATAAATGCCGACGAACGCCGGCGAGAAGAACAGCCCCAGCACCGCGATGTCGATCCGGCGTGATCCCCATTCGACCGCGTCGGCGGCGGCAAGGGGGATGTTGCGCCAGGTCATGCGCCACAGCTCGCGCGGCGCCGGCTTCCATCGGCGCGGCACCCCGTAGCTTTTCAGGAACGGGATCATGGAAGCGATCAGCGCTCCGATCATCGACAGGGCATAAGCGAAGATCAGGCCGTCGCGCTTGGACACATAGGCAAGCACGAACGCCGCAATGCTGATCGTCCATGGCTCGACGATCGCGCGCGCGCGCACCGTAGCGCCGACGTCATTGCGGTAGGCGAGCGCCGACAGCATCACGTCCGACCAGGCGAGCGCGATGACTGCCACCGGCAGCAGCCATTCCAGCCCATGAATCTCGCTGTTGGGGAACATGGATTGCGGGAAGACGAACAGCAAAGCCATCGCCAGCACGGAGCCGATGGCGGCCAGGAGCAGCGCGTCCCACACCACGCAGACATGCGGCTTCTCGGTTTGTGCCAGCTGTTCGGCCAGCCCGCGCTTGAGCCCAAGCGTTGCCAGTTGCGCCGCGAACTCGACGATCAGGATTGCGTAAGCGAAGCGGCCGAGGGCTTCGGCCCCGTACATGCGCCCGGCAATGAACAGAAACGGCAGCCGCGCGACCAGCCGCAACACGAAGCCCAGGAAGTTGATCCGCCCGCCGCGGGCAAGCGCGGCCATGTCCGCTTGCGGAGGAGGCGCCTCGGATTCTTTGGTCAATGCGCGGCGCCCCAGTGCGCTCCCCAGCCGACATCCACATCCAGCGGCACGTCGAGCTTGAGCGCCGGTTCGGCCGCCTCGCCCATCACGCGCTTGATCACCGCTTTCGCCTCTTCCTCGCGGCCGTTCGGGACTTCGAACACCAGCTCGTCATGCACCTGCAGCAGCATCCGGACGCCCTCAAGGCCAGCCTTGGCAAGTGCATCATCCATCCGCGCCATGGCGCGCTTGATGAGGTCGGCGCTGGTGCCCTGGATCGGCGCGTTGATCGCGGCGCGCTCGGCGCCGCCACGCAGCTGAGGATTGCCGGCGCGGATGTTGGGGAAGTGCGTCTTGCGGCCGAACAAAGTTCGCGTGAACCCATTGGCGCGGACGAAGGCGAGCGTCTCGTCGATGTAGGAACGAATGCCGGGAAAGCGCTCGAAGTAACGGGCGATGATTGCCTGGCCTTCCTCCTTCGAGACGCCGAGCCGGCCCGCGATCCCCCAGGAAGAAATTCCATAGAGTATGGCGAAGTTGATCGTCTTGGCGCGATTGCGGGTTTCGCGGTCGACCGTGCCGAACAATTCCTCGGCGGTCAGGTTGTGGATGTCGGCGCCGGCCCGGAAGGCATCCTTGAGCTGCGGTACGTCGGCCATGTGCGCGGCCAGCCGCAGCTCGATCTGGCTATAGTCGGCGCTGAGCAGCTGAAAGCCCGGTTCGGCGACGAAAGCGTCGCGGATCTTGCGGCCGATCTCTGTCCGAATCGGGATGTTCTGCAAATTGGGGTCGTTGGAACTCAGCCGCCCCGTCTGCGCGCCCGACAGGCTGAAGCTGGTGTGGACGCGGCCGGTCTCGGGATTGATCTGCGCCTGCAGCGTGTCCGTGTAAGTGTTCTTGAGCTTGGTCAGCTGCCGCCATTCGAGAACCAGCCGCGCGCAGTCGACGCCTTCGCCGGCCAGCCGCTCGAGCTCGTTAACGTCGGTCGAATAAGCGCCGCTCTTGCCCTTGCGCCCGCCCTTTAGCCCAAGCCGCTCGTATAGCACCTGGCCGAGCTGCTGCGGCGAGCCGATCGTGAACGGCCCGCAGGCCGCCTCGTAGACGCGTTCCTCCAGGCTCGCGATCTCGGTGGCGAACTCCTTGCTCAGCTGCGCCAGATAGTCGCGGTCGACCTTGACTCCGCGGCGCTCCATCCGGCCAATCGCGGCGACCAGCGGCTTGTCGACCCTCTCGTAAACCTGGGTGACGTTCTCGGCGGCGATCCGAGGCCTGAGCCGCTGCCAGACACGCAAGGTGATGTCGGCATCCTCGGCCGCATATTCGGTCGCCGCGTCGAGCGGCACCTTGTCGAAGGTGATCTGCTTAGCCCCGGTTCCGCACAATTGCTTAAACGGGATGCATTCGTGTTCGAACAGAGATTTGGCGAGCTCGTCGAGGCCGTGCCCGCCGATGGTCCGTCCAGCATCGAGGTCGAAACTCAGCAGCATGGTGTCGTCGTACGGCGCGACGGTGATGTCCGCTTTGTCGAACATCACCCAATCGTATTTCAGGTTGTGCCCGATCTTGAGCACCGCCGGATCCTCCAGCAGCGGCCGGAGGCGGTCGAGCACCAGTTGCTGCTCGAGCTGGTTGGGCGCTTCCGAATAAAGGTCGGCGCCGCTGTGGCCGACGGGGATGTAGCAGGCGCGGTTGGGCGCGGTCGCCAGGCTGATTCCGGCGAGCTTGGCGATCACGCAGTCGATGCAGTCGGTTTCGGTATCCAGCGCGACATGGCCGACGGCTCGCGCTTCCTCGATCCACCGGTCGAGCGCGGCTTCGTCGATCACCGTCTCATACTTTGATCGGTCGACTTCGATCGTTTCGGGACCGGTCGGTGCGACGCGCGGCTTCTCCATTGCAGCCATGACGTCATTGTAGCCGGCCCCACTGCTGCTGCGCGGCGCTGAGCCGGCACCGCCGTTCAAGCGGGTCAGCAGCGACTTGAAGCCCTGCTCGGTCAGGAACTCGCGCAACGGCTCTTTCGGAATGCCGGTCAGCGCCAGCGCCTCGAGCGGCTGGGGCAAATTGGCATCGC
>CADCVY010000062.1 GCA_902806275.1 uncultured Sphingomonas sp.
TGTTCGGGCAGGAGATGGCGATCGAGAAGCTCGCCTCGGCGATCAAGCTCAGCCGCGCGGGTCTGCGCGATCCCGACAAGCCGATCGGCAACTACCTCTTCTCGGGCCCGACCGGCGTCGGCAAGACGGAGGTGGCGCGTCAGCTCGCCTCCATCATGGGCATTCCGCTGCAGCGCTTCGACATGTCGGAATATATGGAGCGCCACTCGGTCAGCCGGCTGATCGGCGCGCCTCCGGGCTATGTCGGCTACGATCAGGGCGGCCTGCTGACCGACGCCATCGACCAGCATCCGCACAGCATCCTCCTGCTCGACGAAATCGAAAAGGCGCACCCGGACCTGTTCAACATCCTCCTGCAGGTGATGGATAACGGCAAGCTGACCGACCACCACGGCAAGACCGTCGACTTCCGCAACACGGTGCTGATCATGACCACCAATGCCGGCGCGTCCGACATGGCGCGCGAAAGCATCGGCTTCGGCGCTGCCAGCCGCGAGGATGCGCAGGAGGACGCGGTCAAGAAGATGTTCACGCCCGAGTTCCGCAACCGCCTCGACGCGATCGTGCCCTTCTCTTACCTGCCGCCGGCGGTGGTCAGCCGGGTGGTCGACAAGTTCATCCTGCAGCTCGAGCTGCAGCTGGCCGACCGGAACGTGCACATCGAGCTCGACGACGAGGCGCGCGAGTGGCTGACCACCCGCGGCTACGACAAGCTCTACGGCGCCCGCCCGATGGGCCGGCTGGTGCAGGAGAAGATCAAGCAGCCGCTCGCCGAGGAACTGCTGTTCGGCAAGCTGGTCAACGGCGGCGAGGTCAAGGTCCGGATCAAGGACAACGCCCTCGCCTTCGAGATCACGCCTGCGCCGCCAAAAGCGGGGAAGGGCAAGGGCAAGAATAGGGTTGCGCCGAAGGACGAAGCTCCGGCTGATGGCGAACCTGCCGGAGAATCGCCGGGCTCGGAATAGCTTTCAGGATCGATCAATTAGAGGCCGGGAGGAGACTCCCGGCCTTCGTTTTACACCGGAACACCCTCACTGATGGCGTCGAGCCGTTCGAACAGGTCTTCCGACAGCCGCAGTTCGGTCGCGGCGAGATTCTCACGCAAATGAGCGCGCGACGAAGTGCCAGGGATGAGCAGAATATTCGGCGACCGCTGAAGTAGCCACGCCAAAGCCGTCTGCATCGGTGTGGCGCCGATTTCCGCGGCGATCCTCGACAGCGCATCCGACTGGATTGGCGAGAAGCCCCCAAGCGGGAAGAATGGAACATAGGCGATACCCTGCTCGGCCAAATCATCGATCAACTCGTCGTCGTCTCGGTGGACCAGATTGTACATATTCTGCACGCAAGCGATCGGAGCGATATCTTGCGCTTCCTCGACCTGAGCGGCTGTGACATTGCTAAGACCGAGATGCTTGACCATGCCCTGCCGCTGAAGCTCGGCCATGGCTTCGACCTGATCGGCAATCGAGCCTTCCATCGGGCCATGCCCGTCACCCATGATGCGCAGGTTCGCCGCATACATCTGTTGGAAGCCCAGGCGCTCCAGATTGTCGCGAAGCCCTTGCGCCAAGTCCTCCGGCCGATTCCACGGCACCCAACCCTTGTCCTCGGTTCGGCGTGCGCCGACCTTCGTGACAATGATCAGCTCGTCGGCATAGGGCTGAAGGGCCTCACGGATGATTTCGTTGGTGACGTAAGGCCCGTAATAGTCACTCGTGTCGATGTGGTTGACCCCGCTTGCAACCGCTTCGCGCAGCACGGCAACCGCTTCTGCCCGGTCGCGCGGAGGACCGTATACGCCAGGTCCCGCCAGCTGCATCGCGCCGTAGCCCATTCGGTTCACCGAGCGGTCCCCAAGTAGAAACGTGTCGCCATTGCTGATGTGGTTCACTGCAGTTCTCCCGCGAGGTGCGCTGAACATGGTGGCTGCCTCGGCAATCGGAAGGGCCAGCATGGATCAAGCTGTGTTGAACAATCGGCCGTGCACTTGCCAGCCGCCGGCCTGAGGCGGAAACATGCGTGCGCTGCAGCTCTCCAGTCGAATAACCCTGGTCAGCCCTAAGCCAATGAAACTTTTCCCGGTTCCGTCAGTCGTGCACAGCATGCACGCCCCGCGAACCTTGGCGTGCACTCTGGGGAGAGCAATCGTGACATCATTCCGCTGGCTTTCGGCGAGCGCCATCGCGCTGGCCGCCGTTCCGTTGTCCGCGCAGCAGACGCCCGCTTTCGACACTGGCCGCCTCGCGCGGCACGTCCAGACCCTCAGCAGCGATGCGTTCGAGGGCCGCGCGCCGGCCAGCCGCGGCGAGCAGATGACGGTCGACTACCTGGTCAAGGAGTTCCAGGCGGCGGGGCTCCAGCCCGGCGGCGACGTCGTCAACGGCCAGCGCCAGTGGACCCAGAAGGTGCCGCTGCTCAAATCGGACCTGGTATCGGCGCCGACCGTCAGCGTCGTCACGCCCACCGGTCCGCTCAACCTCGTTCAGGGCGAGCAGGTCGCCGTCCGCTCGCCCACCAACGGCCAGCAGCAGGTCCAGCTCAACGGCGCGCCGATCATCTTCGCCGGCTACGGCGTCTCCGCGCCCGAGCGGCAGTGGGACGACTTCAAGGGCCAGGACGTCAAGGGCAAGATCCTCGTCGTCCTCGTCAACGATCCGGACTTCGATGGCGGGGAAGGCCAATTCGGCGGCAAGGCGATGACCTACTACGGCCGCTGGACCT
>CADCVY010000063.1 GCA_902806275.1 uncultured Sphingomonas sp.
TTGAGGCCGAGGTCGCGGTGGTGCTTGGGCATCGACCGGTTCACCTGGTCGATAAAGATGATGTACGGCTCGCCGGTCGCCAAACGGGTCTCGACCAGCTTCTGGAACAGCGAGCGGGCGTCGACCGTGGAGCGGACGCTCCCGTCCTTGGGCGACTTCAAGTCGAACTCGGAACCCGCGCGCACCGCTTCCATGAATTCGTCGGTGACGAGCACGCCGTGGTGGAGGTTGAGCGCCTTGCGGTTGAAGTCGCCCGACGGTTTGCGAATCTCGAGGAATTCCTCGATCTCGGGATGGTTGATGTCGAGGTAGCAGGCCGCCGAGCCGCGGCGGAGCGAGCCCTGGCTGATGGCGAGCGTCAGCGAGTCCATGACGCGGACGAAGGGGATGATGCCGCTTGTCTTGCCGTTAAGGCCGACTGGCTCGCCGATGCCGCGGACGCTGCCCCAGTAAGTGCCGATGCCGCCGCCCTTGGAGGCGAGCCAGACATTCTCGTTCCAGGTGCCGACGATGCCGTCGAGGCTGTCGGAGACGCTGTTCAGGTAGCAGGAGATCGGCAGGCCGCGGCCGGTGCCGCCGTTGGACAGCACGGGCGTCGCCGGCATGAACCACAAACGCGAGATGTAATCGTAAACGCGCTGGGCGTGCGCCTGGTCGTCGGAATAAGCGGCGGCGACGCGCGCGAACAGGTCCTGGTAGCTTTCGCCCGGAAGCAGGTAGCGGTCGCGCAAGGTGTCCTTGCCGAATTCCGTCAGCATGGCGTCGCGTGCCGGGTCGGTCTTCACCGCGAATTTGGGTGCGTGCACCGCCTTGGAGCCGGTGCCGGCGGTCGCAACATCGTCGGCCGGGACTTCTGACTGGCTAGAAAAATCCATCGCGCTCTCCCGTCCTTATCAGCCGCTTCGCGAGCTGTTTGTTCCCCAAACGTTCGACTCGGAGACAGCCATGCCGCCGAACCTCCTTCGGCGCAATCGGGGGGCTTTACACGCCGTGCCCCTGTGGAAAACGGGGACGAGTCGACCCGTCACCGGAATATAGTGAATCCGGCGCCGAATACCAGCTGTTGAGAGTACCCCCTCTCGCGCTACTACCTATTGTGCCTCAACCCACGTGGGACGCAAGCGGGTAAATGCATGGTGAACCGATTTAGCTGTGGATTTGGTGCGAAGCAGCATGAGGGATAGCCCCAGCCAAGCGCGGGTGCGCGCTTCAGCCGATTGCCCGGCCGTGCTACTCTGCTACAAGTGAAAAGGGGCAATGGGGCGCGGGTGAAGCGTCGTCGCTCGGGGGAGGGGACGTTGAGGCTTTACAGGATCAACAAGCTGGCCAAGCCCGGCGGCCCCGTAATCAAGAAAAAGGATGTCCTCGCGGCGACGGACAAGGACGCTGTGCAGCAGGCGGCGGACAGTGGAGATTGTCCCGTCTGCGACGTGCTCCGCGACGGCCGGGTCGTCGGGGCGGTTATCTGACGCGACTGTTAGGCGTGCTGGCGTCCTCGTCTCGGTTCATCAGCCGAACGATGTCCGCTTCGACTTCCTTGGCCATGGCCCGCAGGATAGCCGCCGCCCGCGCATCGGTGGTCGATCGGGCCAAGCGCGTACAACGCTCCACCCGTGATCGCAGGCCGGCGATCACCTCTGTTTTTTCCATGATGAGCAAACATCACCCAAGTTAAGGTGTTCCGCTCGCCGAGACCCTTAATGTCGTTTGGCCGACACTGTTGCTCAAGAGTGACGCGCCCGCCGTGCATCCGAACTGCGGCTGCCCCGTTGTCCCTTCCAGGCGCAACAAGGCGAGACTGCCGGTGAAGGGATTGCGGCTTCGGGAAGCGGCGGCGATCGACGCGCTGCTCGTGCGGAGCATCGAAACGGAAGATCCGAGCGCCGTCGTGCTGACGCGCGACGATCGGCAGTATGCGAGCGCCGCAGCACTTGCCGCAGGCCCGATGCGCGACCCTCCCGCCGCGGCCGAAACCACCGCCTTCCTCACCCGCCGCTCGGCCCTTGCGCTTGAGCGGCTAACGGCCCGCTATCCGACCCTGGAGCGGGTTCGCGCCTTGTCGCGCTGGCCGGCCTGGCTAAGCTGGGCGATCCCGCTGGGCGCCTTCGCCATCGGCATGGCCAGCGACGCCCTCGATGGCGAGCGACTCAACATCCTCGCCTTTCCGCTGCTGGCGCTGATTGCCTGGAACCTGCTCGCCTACCTGGTGCTGATCGTTCGGGCAGTGCTCCGCGGCGTGGGGCGCGCGCCGACGGCACATCCGCTGCGGCGCCCGCTCGAGTGGCTAGTTCGGCCGGCCAGCGCACGGCTGGCCGGCCAACCGACGCTGGAGCGGGGGGTCCAGCGCCATGCGCGGGAGTGGAGCCAGGCAGCCGGACCGCTGACCCGCAGCCGGGCCGGCCGGACGCTGCACCTCGGCGCGGCGATGTTCGCGTTGGGCGTGCTCGCCGGCATGCTGCTCCGCGCCCGCTACGCGGCGAGCTACACCGCCGGCTGGTCGGGCACCTGGGCCGGCGCCGAGGCCGAAATCGCACTGCTGCTCAACCTCATCCTGAAGCCGGCAAGCGTCCTCACCGGCATTGCGCTCCCCACAGTCGAGCGTGTTCGCGAGCTGCGCGGCGGCGGCGAGAATGCCGGCGACTGGCTGATCCTGTGGGCGGTCACCGCCGCATTGTTCGTGATCATCCCGCGGCTGGTCTTGGCGGCCGTGGCCGGCGCACGCGCGACGATGCTGGCGCAGCGGGTGCGGGTGGCCGACGACTTCTACCTGCGCAGCTTGCTTCGCAACGCACTTGGGCGGCCCGGAAACGCGCGGGTGGTGCCCTACGGCTTGGATCTGCCGGCTGACGCACGCGACCGGCTGACGCGGGTGGTTCAGGCGGCCGTTGGCGAGAAGACGCGCGTCAGCATTGACCCGGCGATTGCCTATGGCGCTGAAGATGAGTGGCTGGCGCGCTCAGCGGACGGTCTCGGCGACGCCGACCAGCTGATGGTGTTGTTCAATCTCGCCTCGACGCCGGAGGCGGAGAACCACGGGGCGCTGCTGGCCGGGTTGCGGCAGCGGATCGGGAGCGACGGCACGGCTCTTCTTGTTCTGCTCGACGACAGCGGCTTCCGTCACAAGCTGAGGGGCCAGAGCTCGGCCGAGCGGCGCGTCGCGGATCGCGTGCAGGCATGGCGCGCGGTGCTCGCGACCGCTGCGGTTGATCCCGCGATCGTCACGCTCAACGGCGATGAAGCAGCCGGCGCGCGCAATCTTGAACAAGCACTGCTGCGCTCGGGTGCGGCATGACTGCGGACGGCGTCGTGAATGCGGACGGCGGCGTGCCCTACACGGTCAACCTCAGCTTGGTCAGCCACACCAATGCCGGCAAGACGACGCTGGTCCGCACCCTACTGCAGCAGGATGTTGGCGAAGTGCGCGACGCCGCGCACGTGACCGACGTCGCAACCGGGTATCCAATGGTGCAGGCGGGCCGCGACACGTTGATGCTGTGGGACACGCCCGGCTTCGGCGACACTGCCCGGCTGGTCGGGCGGTTGCGGCAATCGGGCAATCCGATCGGCTGGCTGCTGACCCAGGTGTGGGACCGCTTCCGCGACCGGCCCTTGTGGTCGAGCCAGCAAGCGGTGCGCAACGCCCGCGAGCAAGCCGACGTCATCCTTTACCTGGTCAACGCCAGCGAGGATCCCGCGGGCGCCGCTTACGTGCCGCTGGAGATGGAAGTGCTCGATTGGGTTGGAAAGCCGATCCTGCTGCTGCTCAACCAGACGGGTCCGCCCGGTGAGGACAGCCGCAGCGACGAGGAGCGCTGGACAGACGCGCTTGCTTCCAGCCCGCTCGTTCGCGGGACTCTGACCCTCGACGCCTTCGCCCGCTGCTGGGTGCAGGAGCGAACGCTACTGGAGGCGGTCGGCACCGTGTTGGACGAGCGCAAGCGGGGCGCGATGCAGCGGCTGATCGCGGCATGGACCGAGCGGAACCTGGCACGCTTCCATGCCGCCATGCATGTGCTTGCCGCTCATCTTGCGGAGGTCGCCCGCGACCGCGAAGAGGTTGGCGACAGCAAGTGGCATGACCGCGTTCGCGGCGCGGTGCTCAACCCGATGGGGGGCGACAATTCGCCAGCCGGCGAACGGGCGATGGGCAAGCTTGCCGAGCGGCTCCACGCCGGCGTCCGCAAGAGCACCGACGAGCTGATCGCGCTGCATGGCTTGGCCGGCCGCGCGGCACAGGAAGTGCTGCGGCGGCTGGGGAAAGACTATACCGAGTCGGCGCCGGCGCGGCCGGGGATCGCGGCGGTGCTCGGAGGGCTGATGTCCGGCGCGGCCGGCGGCCTAGCAGCCGATGTTGCCGCCGGCGGGCTGACGCTCGGCGGCGGCATGATCATCGGCGGCATCCTGGGCGCGGTTGGCGCCGGCTCCGCAGCCAAGACCTACAACATGGTCCGCGGCGAGGACACCAACGCGGTGCGCTGGTCGCAGGAGTTCTTCACCGACCTCGTCCGGTCGGCCTTGCTTCGCTACCTCGCCGTCGCCCACTTCGGCCGCGGGCGAGGCGAGTGGGAGGAAGGCGAGCATCCGGCAAGCTGGCAAGCCGCAGTCGCGAGCGAGGTCGAGCGCGAGAAGCGCCGGCTCGCGGCGATCTGGAGCAAGGCCCGCGATGTCGAACCTGCGGAGACGCAAGCTCAGTTGGAGCCACTGCTAACCACCGCGGCAAAAGGGTTGCTGACCACGTTGTACCCGCAAGCCGGTCCCCTGTTCGCTTCACGGGCTAATGGGCGGGGGGACAAGGCGTGGTCGATCTGACAGAAAAATCGCGTGCGGCGACAAACATTAATTTCAATCAATTCAATTCGTCCGCACCTGGATTAGCCACTTAGCTGTTTGTGAACTGCGGAGACCCCGACGATGTCGGACAGAAACGGCCAGCTCGGCCCGTTGATCAAGAAGCTTGATGCGCTCGCCAGCCTCGACCAGGCGGATCGGGAGGCGATCGTCCGACTGCCGTTCAAGGTCGAGCGGGTCGAAGGGGGGCGGCACCTGATCCAGGAGGGCAGCAGGCCGTCCGAATGCTGCGTGCTGCTCAAGGGGCATGCCTGCCGCTACAAGGTAGCTTCGGATGGCGCCCGGCAGATCGTATCGTTCCACATCGCTGGCGACATTCTCGACCTGCAGCACCTCCACCTGGAGATGGCCGACCATCACGTCCAGGCGATCACCCCCGCCGACGTGACGTGGATCCCCAAGCCGGAACTGCTCGCGCTCACGCGAGAACGGCCGCGGATTGGCGAAGCCTTGTGGCGCGACAGCCTGATTGACGCCTCGATCTTTCGCGAATGGGTGCTCAACGTCGGGCGCCGGGATGCCAAGTCGCGGATTGCGCATATGCTGTGCGAGTTCGTCGTCAGGTGCGAAGCGGTTGGCTTGTTCAAGGGGCGGATCTTCGAGTTGCCGATGACTCAGGAGCAAATCGCGGATGCGACCGGTCTTACTCCGGTGCACGTCAACCGAATGCTCAAGGCGCTGACCGAGGAAGGGGTGCTGGAAGGCGGCAATCGCTCCTATCGCGTGGCGAACTTGCAGCGTTTGCAAGTTATCGGCGGGTTCGACCGGACCTATCTGCACGCCGGCGCATTGGCAGCGTAAGCGGTCCTCGCGTTCGCCGAAGATTTCCGGAACCAGGTCGAAGAGGCTTTGACCCTGAGGACAGCCGCTCCCAGTGGGGGTGCCTGCAACAGGGAGTTCCGCCGGTGATCTTTCGCATTCTCAGGGCCGGTGTCGCCGGCGCGGTCGCGTGGTGGGCGGGATTGATGCTGCTATTCGGCGCCGCGCAAAGCGTGCTGGCCGACCCGGCGCTGCAAAGCGCAAAGCTGGACGCGATCTATAGCATGCCGCCGCCGCCGCGCGTTGCCGAGCAACCGTGGCTGTTGCCGGCCGGCATCCTGGCCATCGCAATGGTCCATGCCGCGACCTTTGCCTATTTGCGGCCGGCGCTGCCGGTCGGGCTGGTCCGGCGCGGCCTAGCGTTCGGGGCGGTGTCCTGGGCGCTGCTGGTACCGTGGTTCGAATTCTATCTGCCGTGGAATCTGATGCTGGAGCCGGGATTGCTGGTGCTGCTCGAGATGACGGTTTGGGCTGGCATTCTTGCGCTGGTGGGACTGGCGATCTCGTTCGCCTTCGGTCGCGGGAGTCAACGCAGCGAGAGTGGCGACATGGCGATGTAAGCCTGTCGCAACACCTTCTTGAAGATCGGGCGCAAGCGCAATGGCAAGGGAGGTGCGCGATCTATGCGCGGAGCCGGGCCAGCAGCCCCGGACGGGCGATCTGCTCGAACTCTTCGCCGGCGCTTTCCGGATCGAGCATTTCGTTGTCGGCGAGCTTCCGCTCGATGGCATTGGGCTCCACCGGATTGAAAGGCATCAAGGTGCGGCCCTGGCCGGCGAGTGCCTCGATGGCGGCGATCAAGGAGCCGCGCGTTTCGATCTCCTGCCTCACTGCCGATGGGTCCTCGCCAAGATGCTCGCCCAAAAGGTCGTGCAGCATCGCGCCGATCGCCGGGCCGGCCTGCCGGTTGGCGGTCAGCGCGGTGTCGATGGTGAGGTCGCATTCGCTGTCGAGCCCCATCGAACGGTTGTTCAGGTTGGCGGAGCCGACGCGGATGATCCGGTCGTCAACGATCAGGATTTTGGCATGGACGTAGATGTCCTCGCCCCCGGCGGTCACCGGCGA
This sequence comes from uncultured Sphingomonas sp., assembly GCA_902806275.1. GTDB lineage: Bacteria > Pseudomonadota > Alphaproteobacteria > Sphingomonadales > Sphingomonadaceae > Sphingomicrobium. The sequence continues at coordinate 6,733 of CADCVY010000063.1, forward strand.
ATAGATGCGGAACCGTTTGTGGCGGTCGGCTCTCCGCACCGCCTGCAGGAGCCGGGCGCGGGCGGGGCTCATCACTTCGTCGTCGAGCCAGCCTCGGCCGGTCGTCGGGTTGACGATGACGAACTCGGGACAGTCGGGCTCGCCCAGCCGCTCGATGATCGCCTGGGCGATCGTGCGCGACGCGAAATATTGGTTCTCGGCATAGAGCCAGCGCCTGGCGCTGCGGATCTGGTCGAGGAAGAGCGCCTCGATCTCCCGCACAGGCTTGATTTCGGCATGGGCGCCGCGCGTGCGGGAAATGGCCACTTCGACTTCGCGGAACATAGGCTTGAGGGCTTTCGGCCATGCCGCGGCTCTTGCGTTCGGGGCGGGGATCGGGTCGCCGCCGGCAATCTCCCACCGCTGGCGCGAAAGCTGACCGAGCGCCCGGGCGGCGTTGCCGTCCACGGCCATGGTGGCGTCGTGCCACGGATCGTAGCGACGGTGTGTCGTCGGGCGTTTGCGGCCGGGATCGTCATCGAGGTGGCCGCGCGTGTCCCAACGCTCCGCGGTCATGTCGATGCCGCCGCAAAAGGCGAGCTTGTCATCGATCACCAGGATCTTCTGGTGATGGCTGGCGCCGGTCGCGTGGGCGCCGTCGAGCTTGAAGTGGATGTTCTCGCTGGCCGCCCAGCGCGCGATCCGGAACGCCGTCGTACCCCTGCCGAGCAGGGCCACGGCCCCGAAATCCCATTTAAGGATATAGATTTGCAGCCCAGGCGTTTTCTTCGGCAGCCAGGAGATGAAGGCGCCAAGCTCAGTCGGCGCCTCGTCGCCTTCGCCCCTGGCCAGCGGGATGCGGGTGTCGAAGTCCCAACCGATCATGATGATCTGCGACTTGGCCCAAAGCATCGCCTGTCGCGCGAGCCGGAAATAGTCGTCGGCATCGACAATCAGCGAAGCGCGGCCCGCGCGTTCGATCCGCCAGCAGTTACGGCCGGGCTCAAGCATGTTGGAGTCGGGTCTCCGGCAACGATAAGGTAAGTTGCACAACGGACGAGCCTTGTCCAAGTTTCGGCCGCGAAACGGCGATCCGGAACGCGGCCTTGAGGCACTCGTTGCCGCAACGCCATGAACGAGGACCCGGCCGCGCTGCCACCCGTCCGCGAGGGCTTTCCGCTCGCCGCGTGGAGCGTTCATGCGTTCACAGCGAGCGGGATCGTGCTGGCCCTGCTGGCGCTCGAGGCCGTAATCGAGAATCGCGAGCGCGAGGCGCTGCTGTGGCTGTTCGCGGCGCTGGTGGTCGACGGGGTCGACGGCACCTTCGCCCGCGCCGCGCGGGTCAGGGAACGGTTGCCGCGGATCGACGGCGAGGCGCTGGACCTCATCATCGATTACGTCACCTATGTGCTGATCCCGGCGCTGATGTTCTGGCGGATGGACGTGCTTCCCGATGCTCTGGCAATGCCCTTGACCGGGCTCGTGCTGGTGTCTTCGCTTTATGTGTTCGCTCGGTGCGACATGAAAACGGACGACGGCTATTTCCGCGGCTTTCCCGCCCTATGGAACATCGTCGCCTTTTACTTCGTGGTCGCGCCGCCGGAGCCTATCTGGGCAGCAGCCATCGTCGCGGCGCTGGTCGTACTGACCTTCGCGCCGGTGCACGCGGTGCACCCGTTCCGCGTCCGGGACTATGGCAAGTGGCCGGCGATTACCGCGGCACTGTGGGCGTCGGTGACCGTCGCGCTGTTGCTGCCGGGGCTGAACGAAGCTGTCCGCCTCCCGCTGCTCGCCATGTCGGTGGGAACGGCTGTTGTGCTTTTCGGCATGGGGTTGCTGCGCACGGTGCGCGGTGAACGGGCTGTTGGCGAGCTTTGAGGAGAAGGTGATGAGACTATCAAGACTTGCGGCGGGTCTCGTGCTGCTCGGCAGCGTTGCGGCCGCTGCCCCAGTTCCGCCTGGCCCCACAGTCAGCCCGGATCGCTTGTCGGAGATCGCTCGGGTGCTGGCTTCCGACGAGTTCCAGGGGCGCTCGATGGGCACGCCGGGCGAAGAGCGCACCGTCAACTATTTAATCGAGCAGTTCCGCGCTGCGGGACTGGAGCCCGGCGGCGAGAACGGCGGCTGGACGCAGACGGTGCCGATGATCCGTACGCAGCTGAAGACGCCGATGCAATTGTCAGTGCGCCAAGGCCAAAGCGCGACCCCGCTGCGCTTCCCGGAAGACGTCTACCTCAGCACTGTCCGCGATACGCAGCAGGTGCGGATCGCCAATGCTCCGATTGTCTTCGTCGGCTACGGCACCCATGCGCCGGAGCGCGGCTGGGACGACTTCAAGGGCGCCGACCTCAAGGGCAAGGTGGCGTTGTTCCTGGTCAACGATCCCGACTTCGAGGCGGCCGCCGGCGAGCCGGTCGCCGGCAAGTTCGGCGGCAAGACCATGACCTATTACGGGCGCTGGACGTACAAGTTCGACGAGGCCGCCCGGCGCGGCGCCATCGCCGCGCTGATCGTCCACGAAACCGAAGGCGCGGGCTACGGGTGGAACGTCGTCCAGAGCGCGATCGGCGAGAACTTCAACATCGTGCTTGGCCAAGGCGCGCAGCAGCCGGCGCTGCTCCAGGGATGGATGCAGCGGCCCGCGGCCGAAGCGCTGCTCAAGCGAGCGGGATACGACTACGAAACGCTGAAGCGCCAGGCCCGCTCGGCGGCCTTCAAGCCGATCGACCTTAAGACGACCTTGTCCGCCAACGTGCCAGTCGACCTCAAGCGGATCACGAGCCGGAACGTCCTCGGCAAGCTGACGGGTGCGCGCTTCCCCAACGAGACGGTCAGCTACGGCGGACACTGGGATGCCTATGGGGTCGGCGCGCCCGACAAGCAGGGCCGGACCATTCGCCCTGGGGCGTCGGACGATGCGCTCGGGCTTGCGGCGATGATCGAGATCGCCCGGCTGTTCGCCGCCGGGCCGCGGCCGCAGCGGACCCTGCTGTTCGCCGCCTGGACCGCCGAGGAGCGCGGGCTGCTCGGTTCGGAATATTATGCGCAGCGGCCGCTGTATCCGCACGAGACGATGGTCGCCAACCTGACGCTCGACACGCTGCAAACGGCGGGGCCGAGCAAGGACGTGCTGCTGATCGGCCGAGGTCAAAGCGAGCTAGAACGCTATCTGGAGGAAGGCGCGCGGGCGCAGCGGCGGTATATCACGCCCGAGACCCATCCCGAGCGCGGCCTATTCTACCGCGCCGACCATTTCACTCTGGCGAAGCGCGGCGTCCCGGTGCTGCTCAGCATGGACCTCGCCGGTTCGCACGACCTGGTGAACGGCGGCCGGCCCGCGGGCGAGCAGTGGCTCAACGACTTCACCACCAGTTGCTATCACCAGACTTGCGACGCCTGGTCGCCGACCTGGGATTTGGCGGGCGCGGTGCAGGAGGCCGAGTTGTTCCACGCCATCGGCAACCGCCTCGCCAACAGCCGCGAGTGGCCGAAGTGGTACGCGGGCTCCGAGTTCAGGAAGGTTCGCGAGGAGAGCGAAGCGGTGCGGCAAGGCGGCGCTGCGCCGACGCCGGCACCGGCAAAGGGCGAACGGGGCCGCTGACTACCCGCATGCTCCACGGGCGCAGCCCAGCAGCTCGGGGAATTGCGCTAGCTTAACGGTTCGCTGGGTCGTCCGAGCAGCGCTTGCACGCTCCTGGCAAGCGGCTATACGCTACATCTGTAGCGAGTGTCGGAGCCGTTGAATGCGTTGCTTGAAGCGGGTGGCGATGCTCGTGGTCGTGGTCGCTGCGGGTTGTGCGACAATTCGGCCAGACGCGACCCCTGTCGACCTGGCGATCGACAACGTCACGGTGATTGAGCCGGGAAGCGGGCGGGTGCTGCCCGAGCATAGCGTCTACATCTCGGGCGAGCGGATCGTTGCCGTGCTCCCGGCGCGCAGGGGTGCCGCCTATGCTGCGGCCCACGTGGTCGACGGGACCGGCAAGTTCCTGATTCCCGGTTTGATCGACATGCACGTGCATCTGTTTTTGCCCGAGCCAGCGCCGCTCGGCATGAACGCGTTGCTCGCCAACGGCGTCACCGGCATTCGCGAGATGTCGAGCGATTGCTGGGCCGCCGCAGGTGCCAAGAAGGGGTGCGTCGCGGAATATCGCGCGCTGCAGACCAAGGTGCGCTCGGGGGAGGTTCCCGGCCCGGACCTGCTGGCGCTGACGAGCACGATGGTGATGGGCCCCACACGCCTGAAGCTGCCGCCGACCGCGCCCGCGTTCATCACGCCGGTCACCGCCGAACAAGGGCGCGAGTTGGTCCGTCATCTCGCGGAGCGTGGAACGGAGCTGATCAAGACCCACGATTCGATTCCGGCACCTGCGTTCGCAGCGATGATGGGGGAAGCCAACAAGTTGGGCACGGCGCTGGGCGGTCACGTGCCGTTTGCGGCTGGCGCGCTTGGTGCGGCCAAGCTCGGCTATCGCAGCATCGAACATGCGCGCGACCTGCTCTACGATTGCAGCCGCTACGGGCCCGACTTCCGCCGCGAAGAAGCCGCGTTCGCCGCCGGAACTCCCAATTCGGTGCGGCCGCAAAGCCTCGAGCGGCTGCAGCGAACCGTTGCGCAGTTCGACCAAATACTGTGCGCCGAGATGCTTCGGCAGTTGGCGTCCACCGGCGTCTACTACACGCCGACCCATGTCACGCGGGAGATGGAAGCCCGCGCCGGCGACGCCGCTTACCGGGCGGACCCCGCACGCCGCTATGTTGCAAGGGATCGCAACAAACGCTGGGAAGCTGACCTCCAGGAGACGGCCGCCCTGCCGAGCGCCGAGCGCGGCGCGCTGCGGGCATTCTTCGAGCACGGACTGAGGATCACTGGCCTGGCGCATGGTGCCGGCATACCGATCATGGCCGGCACCGACGCGAACGACACCATGATCGTGCCGGGGTTCAGCCTTCACCTGGAGCTTGAGCTGCTGGGTCGCGCCGGGCTTTCCAACCTGGAGGTGCTGCGGGCAGCGACCGTTGTGCCGGCGCGCTACCTGCGCCGTTCCGACCTCGGCGGAATTGCGGCGGGCAAGCGCGCGGATCTGGTGTTGCTGCGTGCGGACCCGCTTGCCGATGTTCGCAACACGCGCGCGATCGAAGCGGTGCTCGCCAGGGGCCGGCTGCGGACGCGGCAGGACCTCGATGCGTTGCTCGCTGAAGCCGAGCGAATAGCGGCGCGGCCCTGAACCTCAGCCGGCGAACATCTTCTTCACGCCGCGCGCGGCCTGGCGCAGGCGCTGTTCGTTCTCGACCAAGGCGATGCGGACGTGGCCTTCGCCTTCCTCGCCGAAGCCGACGCCTGGCGCGACGGCGACATGGGCTTCGGTGAGCAGGCGCTTGGCGAATTCCATGCTGCCGAAATTGTGGAATCGTTCCGGGATCGGCGCCCAGGCGAACATGCTGGCCTGTGGCACCGGAATGTTCCAGCCGGCGCGTCCGAAGCTTTCGACCAGCACGTCGCGCCGCTTGCGGTAGAGGTCGCGGTTGAATGCAATGATATCCTGCGGGCCGTTGAGCGCGGCGCAGGCGGCGGCCTGGACGGGGGTAAAGGCGCCGTAATCGAGGTAGCTCTTCACCCGCGCCAGGGCTTCGATCAGGCGGGCATTGCCAACGGCGAAGCCGATCCGCCAGCCGGCCATCGAATAGGTCTTGGACATGGAGGTGAACTCGACCGCCACGTCCTTGGCGCCCTCGACCTGGAGGATCGACGGGGTGGGCTCGTCGCCGAAGTAGATTTCGGCGTAAGCCAGGTCTGATATGACGATCAGCTCGTGCTCGCGGGCGAAGGCGACCAGCCGCTGGTAGAAGGGCAGGTCGGCGACATAGGCGGTGGGGTTGGACGGATAGCCGATCACCAGCACCTTGGGCCGCGGCACCGTGTAGCGCATCGCCAGGCGCAGCCGCTCGAAAAAGTCGTCGCCGGGCGCTGCCGGGATCGAGCGGATGGCAGCGCCGGCGATGATGAAGCCGAAGCTGTGGATCGGGTATGACGGGTTGGGCGCGAGCACGACGTCGCCGGGCGCGGTGATCGCCTGGGCGAGGTTGGCGAGGCCTTCCTTTGAGCCCAAGGTGACGATCACTTCCTTGTCGTGGTCGAGCGTGACGCCGAAGCGCCGCTGGTAATAAGCCGCCTGGGCCTTACGCAGGCCGGGGATGCCACGGCTGGCGGAATAACGGTGGGCGGTCGGCTTGGCGGCGACTTCGGCGAGCTTGTCGGTGACGTGAGGCGGCGGGGCGCCGTCCGGATTGCCCATGCCGAGATCGACGATGTCCTCGCCACGCGCCCGGGCCGCCGCCTTCATCGCGTTGACCTCTGCGAAGACATAGGGCGGCAGGCGGCGGATACGGTAGAAGTCGGTGTCCATCGCTGCCGCCATGCCGCCGAGCCTGCGGTGCGGCAAGCGTGCGCTAGCGGGGCAGCAGCGCCAGGGTGCGGCGGAACGCGGCTTCCTCGGCGGCGCGATAGGCGCTGCGCCCACGCGGCGGATCTTCGGAGAGGCCGGTGACGAAATAGGCGATCCCGACGCCGCGGGCGCGATCGATCCACAAGCCGGAGCGCACGCCATAGGCGTCGCCAGCATGGCCGACGAGCAGCCGCCCGCCGGTGCCGGGATCATCCGCGCAGCCAGGCCGCGGACTCGGGATCTGCTGCGTTCCCAGGCCGTAGCTGCAGTAGAATCCCTTGTCCGTGAAGCCGTTGCGGCCGTCGAAGCTCCAGCCTTGCGCAAGTAAGGTCCCGACCGAACTCGGGGCGAGGATGGGAACGCCATCCAGGGTGCCGTTGTTGAGTAGCATTCGCCCGATCCGCGCGAGGCCGCTTGCTGAAATGCGCAGCCCGCCTTGCGGCGAAAACAAGGCGCCATTCTCGCCCAGCCGCCAGCGAGAGAGGTCGCAGGGCTCGCCGTCCTTGACGAACACCGGGCAGTCCGGCTGCTTGCCGCCAAGATCGTCGCGAACGGCCTTGCCCTCCTGCATCAGCACGACGGCGCGCGAGACGGCGGCGTCGCTGCACGATGGCCAGTTGTAGCAGGCGTCGAGCTTCATTGGCTCCAGCACCTCGCGGCGCATCCACAGGTCGAAGCGTTCCCCGGTCACGCGTTCCATGACCGACGCGACAAGGGGGAAGTTCAGGTTGGAATAGGTGAAATAGGCGGCAGCGGGGGCATGCACCGCATCCCATGAGTTCGCATCGCCCATGACCTGCTGGACCGAACCGCCGAGCGGGATTGCATATTGATCGCCATGGTCGCGGACCGAGCTGGTGTGCGACAGCAGCATGCGCAAACTGACTGGCGCTTCTGGAAAAGCGGGATTGCGCAATTGCCAGCCGAGCCAGCGCGAGACGTCGCTGTCGAGGTCGAGCTTGCCCTGCTCAACGAGCTTCAGCACGCCGATGGCGACCGGAAGCTTGCTGATCGACGCGACGCGAACCGGATCGTCGACGGTGGCCAGGCGGCCGGTGCCTGGATCCGCGATGCCGTCGGCGAAGCTCGCAACCTCGTTGGTCCGATCGAACGCCACCCCAACCTGGGCGAGCGGAAGCGATGTGGGTTGGGGCGCGGTCATACACCCGGCCAGGGTCAGCATCGAGGCGAGCAGCAGCGAACGCATGTGCCTGAGCTTAGTCCCTGTAAGCCGGAAGTGACCAGCCCCGCGCAATCGCTGCCCCGCGGAGCGCAAATCCGGCCGCGCCCGCTGCCAGCACCGTCACCCAGCCAGTGACCCCCAGCAGCGCAAGGCCGACGAACAGGCCCGCCGCCAGCGCCGCCGCCGTGACGTAAAGCTCCCGCCGCATCAGGATCGACGGTTCGCCGGCAAGTACGTCGCGGATGATTCCGCCGGCGCAGGCGGTGAGCACCCCCATGCCGAAGGCCGGAACCGGCGCGACCCCATATGCCAGCGCCTTGGCCGCGCCATAGGTGGCGTACGCGGCGAGGCCGGCGGCGTCGAACCACAGCAGCGCTCGGCCGGCGAAACGGTGGCGGTTCGCCAGCCACACGAGCAGGGCGGCGGCGATGCAGATCAGCAGGGTGGCGTTGGTGTGTACCCAGAACACCGGCGCGCCGATCAACAAGTCGCGCAAGGTGCCGCCGCCGACCCCGGTGGCGACGGCGAAGAAGATGAACGTGACCAGCGTCTGGCGTTTTTCGGCGGCGAGCAGGGCGCCCGAAATGGCGAACACGGCAATGCCGAAATAGTCCAGCAGCTCGAGCGCGAAGGGGATGGGGTTGGTCGGCTCCACGCTCCGTCATTGCAAGGAGCGACGCGACGAAGCAATCCAGCGGCGCGACGCATCGCTTCGCTCCGCTCCCAA
>CADCVY010000064.1 GCA_902806275.1 uncultured Sphingomonas sp.
GAGACCTACCGCATGTTCGCCTACGACGAGGGCTGGTCGCGGCGGATCAACGAGGCGATCGACAGCGGCCTGACCGCCGAGGCGGCGATCGAGCGCGTGCAGCAGCGCACCCGCGCCCGTATGCGGGAGATCGACGATCCGCTGCTGCAGGAGCGGATGCACGATCTTGAGGATCTGTCTAACCGGCTGCTGCGGATCGTGTCAGGCAAGATGGGGACCGCCGCACAGACGGGGCTTGCGCGCGACACCATCCTGATTGCGCGCAACCTCGGGCCGGCAGAATTGCTGGAGTACGATCGCCGCCGCCTGAAGGCTGTGCTGCTGGAGGAAGGGTCGCTGACCTCCCACATGACCATCGTCGCGCGCGCCATGGGTGTGCCGGTGATCGGGCGCCTGAGCGACATCCGCCACAGCGTCAACGAAGGCGAGACGGTGTTGGCCGACGGCGACAACGGCAGCGTCATCCTCCGCCCCAACCGCGCGCTGCTGTCCGGCTTCGAGCACCGGATGGCCCTGAGCCAGAAGCGCCGCGCCGAGTTCGCGGCCACCAAGAGCCTGCCGGCCCAGACCCGCGATGGCGTGCAGGTCAGCGTCATGGTCAACGCCGGCCTGGCCGAGGATGCGGCGTCGCTGCCGATGACCGGCGCCGACGGCATCGGCCTGTTCCGCACCGAGTTCCAGTTTCTGGTGTCGGCCACTCTGCCTGGCCGCGACCGCCAGCTGCGCCTGTACAACAAAGTGCTGGAGGCCGCCGGCGATCGCCCGGTGGTTTTCCGCACCGTCGACATCGGCGGCGACAAGGCGCTGCCCTACCTCGAGGAGCATGAGGAGGCGGAGAATCCGGCGATGGGCTGGCGCGCGCTGCGCCTGTCGCTGGAGCGCTCGACGCTGATGAAGGCGCAGGCTCGGGCGCTGATCGAAGCATCGGCCGGCCGCGTCCTTCGCGTGATGTTCCCGATGGTCTCGGAGCCATGGGAATATGAGCAGGCGCGCGGCCTTTTCGAAGCGCAGGTCGCGTGGGCAGGCGAGCATGGCCACACCCTGCCGAAATGCATCGAGTTCGGCGTGATGCTTGAAGTGCCGAGCTTGGCCGAGATGCTCGATCAGCTGCTTCCGCGCGTCGATTTCATCTCCATCGGCACCAACGACCTGACCCAGTTCCTGTTCGCCGCCGACCGATCCGATCCGCGGCTGGCGGAGCGCTACGACTGGCTGAGTCCGGCAATCCTGCGCTTCCTCAAGCGGGTGCTCGATGCGGCGCGCGCGGCTGGTGTGCCCGCTCGCATTTGCGGCGAAATGGCCGGGCGCCCGCTGGAGGCAATGGCGCTGGTCGGCCTTGGCGCAGACAGCTTCTCGATCACTCCGGCGGCGGTTGGGCCGGTCAAGGCGATGGTCCGCTCACTGGACGCGTCGGCGGCGCGCGCCCGGCTTGACCAGCTGCTGGCACGACCGCCGCGCGACATGCGTCGTGCCTTGGCCGAATGGGCGCGCCGCCATTCGGTGACAATCGGTTGACAGTGCGGCGCCAGCCTTCAAACAGGGAGAGATCCCCGCGACAGGATGAAGAGGCGCTGATGAACGACGAGCTGGTCGAGGAGGAAGGTCTGACGGTCGGACAACGTCTCCGCGCTGCGCGCGAGGAGCGGGGGCTGAGCCTCGAGGACGTTGCCGCCCAGACCCGCATCCCGCAGCGTCACCTCGAAAGCATCGAGGGCGCCGAATGGGACAAGCTTCCGGCCCCGACCTACACCACCGGCTTTGCCAAGAGCTACGCCAGTGCCGTCGGCCTCGATCGTACGGAGGTCGGCGAACAACTGCGGGCGGAGCTGAGCGGCCGCCGCCCGACGACGGCTGCTACGACGGAAGTGTTCGAGCCTGCGGACCCGGCACGGACGATGCCCAAGTCGCTGGTGTTCGGCGCCATCGCCGCCGTCATCCTGCTGGTGCTGGTTCTTAGCTGGCTCAACGAGCGCTCGCTGCAAGACTCCGACCAGCCGACGGTCGCCGAAGCTACTCCACCCCCTCCGTCGGCCCCAGCTCCAGCCCGGCAGCAGCCGCCTGCTGCCGGAGGTCCGGTGACGCTGACCGCCACTGCCCCGGCATGGATCCAGGTGACCGACCAAGGTCGGGAATTGTTCTCCGGCGAACTTGCTCCCGGGCAGGGCTTCACGGTGCCGGCTTCCGCTACGGCGCCGGTGCTCAAGGCCGGCAAGCCCGAAGCGCTGCGGGTCACGGTTGGCACGGCCACGGCGCCGCCGGTCGGGACGGCGGGGCGCGTCGCATCGAACGTCAGCCTGCGGGCCGCCGACCTGATGCGCGGCCCCGCGCGGACCGGTACGGCAGCTGCGGTGCCGAATACCACAGGCCGCTAGGATTCATCTGCGGCTAAGCTGGCAGGCAGCACAGTTGCAGTGCACAGAAGCGTGGGGAAGCGATCCGTGAAGTTCTCGATTTCGACTGCCGTCGTGGCGGCCCTTGCCGCATCTGCCGCCACGCCATGTCTGGCCCAGCAACCTGCAACGCCCGAGCAGCGGCTCGAGCGGCTCGAACGCCAGCTCAACCAGATGCAACGGCAGGTGTTTCCGCGCGGGCGCCCGGCCGACACAGCCGGCTTCGCGATGGAGCCGGCGGCGACCCAATCATCCGTCGCGGCCCTCAACCAGCGGCTGGATTCGATCGAGCGGCAGATGACGGACATCGTGCGGCTGTCGGAGGAGAACGGCCAGCGGCTGCGCACCATCGAGACCGATGCCGCTCGCGCGCGCAGCGATCAGGAACAGCGCATGGCCACGATCGAGCAGCGGATCAGCCAGGCGGCGGCCACGGCGGAGCCGATTACCCCGCAGCCATCGACCACCAGGCCCAGCCCGCGGCCGCCGACCGCAAGGCCGGCAACGACGCGGCCGGCCACAACAACTGCGACGCCAGCCGGCGGGGCAACGGAGCTGGCGGGAGCCGTCACTGATCCGGGCGAGGAGGCCTATACCGAAGGCTTCAAGCTGTGGGAGGCCGGCAATTACGACCAGGCTATGACCTCGCTCCGGGCATTCACCTCCGCCTATCCCAAGCACCGCCGCGTCAGCTACGCCAACAACCTGGTCGGCCGCGCCTTGCTCGATAGCGGCCAGGCGCGCGCGGCCGCCGAGGCCCTGCTGGCCAATTACCGCTCTAACCCGCGCGGCGAGCGGGCGGCGGACAGCCTGTACTATCTGGGTCAGGCGCTGATGCAGCTCGGCCAGCCGGGACAGGCGTGCAAGGTCTATTCGGAACTCGACGCCGTCTACGGCGCCAAGGTGCGCGCCGACCTCAAGCAGCTGGTGCAGGCGGCGCAGGCCAAAGCGCAGTGCAGCTGATCGCCGGTTGTGGGGGTTCCTGCTCCCGGGCTGATTGAGCGGTTTCGCCACGATCTTGACGACCTGATCGCACCCGGCGCCGCGGTGGGGATTGCGGTTTCAGGCGGCCCGGACAGTGTCGCCCTGCTGCTGCTTGCGGCAGCCGCTCGCCCCCGGTTGATCCGCGCTGCGACGGTGGATCATGGACTTCGGGTGGAGAGTTCTGCCGAGGCGGAGGCGGTCGGCCGCCTGTGCGAACGCCTCGGCGTACCGCACCACGTCCTCAGGCCCGACTGGAGCCACAAGCCCAGGACCGCAATCCAGGAAAAAGCACGCGCCGCCCGTTACCTCCTCTTGGGCGAATGGGTTCTCGGCGAACAGCTCGCGGCGCTGGTCACGGGCCACCATCTCGACGACCAGGCCGAGACGTTCCTGATGCGGCTTGCCAGGGGCGCGGGGGTCAAGGGGCTGGCGGCAATGCGCGGTGCCGCGGCGGTCCCCGGGCACCCGAGCATCGCCTTGCTCCGCCCGCTGCTCGGCTGGCGCCGGTCCGATCTTGGACAGCTGTGCGCCGACGCCGGCGTGCCCCCAACCACGGACCCGAGCAACGATGACGCTCACTTCGAACGGGTGCGTGTTCGCCAGTGGCTCGCCGCCTCCGATTTGCTCCAACCGGACGCCATCGCTCACAGCGCGGCCTTCCTCGGGCAAGCCGACGCCGCACTGGAGTGGGCGACGGACGACGCGTGGCAGCGCGTTGTGACTGCCGTCGAGGCCGAAGTCGTCGTGCGCCCAGCAGGAATCCCGGCCGAGATCAGGCGACGGCTTGCCCAGCGCGCCGTCCGGGCGCTCGCCACCGAAGGCGACGGTTGCGACCTGCGCCGCCGGGAGGGCGAGCGGCTGCTGTTGACCCTGCACCGCGGCGGGCGAGCGACCCTCCGCGGGGTCCTATGCAGCGGGGGTGACGAGTGGCGCTTCAGTCCAGCACCGAGCCGAAGGTGAGGCCGGCAGGGTGCACACTAACTCGTCGCCGCATGGCAACCCATTGCGAAGTGTGGATGATCGGTAACATAATGATTCGAGGCCCTTGTTTGTAGCCGGATGGAGTGGATGTGATGCGTATCGCCAGCCTGCTGATGGCAATGATTGCAATCGGGTTGACCAACCCCGCGGCGGCCGAGCCGCCGATCGGATCGCGTCTTGGTAGTCGGCTCAGCCCGTCGCAGGTGCAGGAAGCGGCGGCTGCGCGCTACGCGCACTCAATGGCAGGTTGTGCCGTGAACAAGCGGCGCGCTGCGGCGGCGCGTCTGCTCGCTGCCAACGACAAGACCTCACTCGAGAGCGCCGGCAAGGCTTTGTGGGGAGGAGAGCTCACGTGCTACTCTGGTTTCGAGGCCGAGGACGCGCTGGTGGAGGGGCGCCGCTTCCACACGCCCCTCGACATTCAGCGCGGCTAGCTTGCCGAGCAGATGCCGCGGCAGCTCAATCGGGACGTGGCAGCTTTACCGTCGCTCCCGCTCCGGCAGGGATTCTACAAGCGCCCGTGGTTTGCTGGCACAGCGCGCAATGCGGTTGTTGACGAAATGGGCGCATGCGTCGCCGATACCGCGCCTCCAGGGATCAGCAATTTGTTGCGAACCTCGGCGTACACTCCGCAAGAAAAGTCCGCGTTCGCTACCCTGACCCCGGTCATGGCAAGTTGTCTTAGCGCAGGTGCCAAGCTGATCGGAAACACGCAGTCGCTGCGGGCGGCGATGGCTGACGCGCTATACCAGCGCGTGATCAACCCGGCGGCCTCGGTCCCGGCGCCACAGCCACCGGCGAAGTAGCCTTTGAACGACCAAGTTCCCGATAGTGTGACTGTTCGGTTGCCAGGCGACGCGCTCGTTTAGGGCCTGCGGCCCTTCCGGCGTCCCCAATCGTATCTCGCATGGGCTGGGCTGGCGACTGGCTGGCCTCGTGCGTCCAAGGCCGGGTTGAAGCGCGTGCGTTCCTCGACCAGGCGGCACGTCATCGAGTCCAACCCGGCATTGCCGCTGCCGCGCACCGGGCTGCAGTTGGAGACGCGCCCGTTGGGCCGCACCGTGAACTGCACGACAACCGTCCCCTGATAGCGCCCGCGGCGATTGTCGGCGCTCGTTGGACCTCCACCGATATATTGCGCGGACCGACGAACCGGGCCTGCACGTGTAGGCACCGGTGCTGGGATGCGGACTGGCGTTACCGTGCCGACCTGAGCCGTCGGGGTCGCGGCGGCAACCTGGGTGGCGGCGGGCGCTTGCGGCGCCTGCGAGCTGGTAGCGTCTGCCCGAGCTTCTGACGGCGCGGATGCCTGCCCTGATTGCGTCGGCGCTGCAGGAGACGGGTTCGCCGTCTCCGACGCAGAGCGCGCGGCCAACGCATCCTCGGACGGCTCTTCGAACGTGGTTGCCGCAGCGCCTTGCGTGCCTGCTTCCTGAGCCGTGCCACTAGCCAAGATCCCAGGCGCGCCAAGGTCCACGGCAGGAACATTGGCAGGAGTTGCGTCGCCGGTCGAAGCTACCGACTCTCCGCTGAGTGACTGTCCCGGTGGAGCGATCGGGGGCGAACCAGCGAGCTGCCCTCCCGGCGGCGCAGCGACGGCCCCTTGCCCCGCCAGTCCAGGCGACTGCGCTGACGTTCCGGCCCCGGTGAGTGGCGGACCTCCGGTCGGCCAGGTCAAATACAGCAGCGAACCGACGGCAAGCATCGCTGCTCCGGCAATGCCCCAGATTTTCGCCGAACCATTTTCGGGTTCGCGCCAATCGTCCTCGCGCCAGTCGGCACCGTCTTCGGCAGCACCGTCGCCGTCATGCGCGTAGGCCATTGGCTGGTCGTCGTTCGACACGGCTGCGCGTGCAGCCGCATGCTCGGAGTCGTTGAAATCTTGAATGGGGCTGGGAACGTTCGCGGCCCCCGCGGCCCCCGCGGCCCCCGCGGCCCCCGCGGCCCCCGCGGCCACCACGGGTGCCGCGGGCGCAGACGGCTCTGCCTCTGCCCCTACCTCTGCCTCTGCCTCTACCGCCCCTGGACCTCTTACCGGACTCGGGGCGGCTGCCGTCGGTGGGGTCGGCGGCGGCTCTGCGACGGCTTCACTTGCCGGTCGGACCCACGGTTCGGCAGCGGACTTGTCGGCCGCGGACGCTGGCCACAGCGGGCGTTCCGACGCTCCCTTCAGCGCCTCGTCGTAAGCCCGGCGCTGGGCCGGGTCGCTGATTGCCGCATAGGCCTCCTTGATCTCGCGGGCGCGCTGCCACTGCCCGCGGAGGGGAACTCCGACGCGAAAACCGCCTTCCTCGATCAGGTGGTGATAGGCTTTGTCGATCTGCTCGGCGGTGTCGTTTGGCGAGACTCCGAGCACATCATATGCGTTTGAACCGGAATATGCATCCGTGTCAGGCTCGTGAAGACGATTCACAGGCGTTTCTCCACATAGAAAAACACGAAACGACAGCTAGTTAGCCGACTGTAGACAAGAAAGTCGGCGGCGTCGAGTCAGCGTTGGGCAGCGCGTTCACGAAGCTCTAATCGCCGGATTGTTATTGGTGCCGTCGCGCTTATCTAAAGGCAGAGGGCGCTACGCCCGCGGAAGGCAGCGATGAACGACAAAGAGAAGAAGCCCGGCAACCCCTGGACCAAGAGCCTGATGATCTGGGCCGGAGTTCTGTTCGCGTTGGTGCTGTTCGTGCAAATGATGGACGGCGGCTCGAAAGCGGGCGCCGGCAACGCCATCCCCTATTCCGAATTTGTTCGCCAGGTCGACGAAGGCAATGTCCAGACCGTCACCATGGCCACCGGCACGAGCGGCAATTCGGCGATCACCGGCAAGCTGTCGAGCGGCGATGAATTCCGCACGGTTGCGCCAGCGGACGCGAACGTCTCCGAGCGCCTGATCGGCAAGGGTGTCGCGGTCCAGGTCAAGGCCGAAGAGAGCTCGAGCATCTGGCTCTACATGCTCTACAACTCGCTGCCGTTCCTCCTCATCCTCGGCATCAGCTTTTTCGTGATGCGCCAGATGCAGAAGAACGCCGGCTCCGGCGCGATGGGCTTCGGCAAGAGCCGCGCCCGCATGCTGACGCAAAAGGAAGGCCGCGTGACCTTCCAGGATGTCGCGGGCATCGACGAGGCGCGCGAGGAGCTGCAGGAGATCGTCGAATATCTCAAGGATCCGGGAAAGTTCGCCCGGCTGGGCGGCAAGATACCCAAGGGTGCGCTGCTGGTCGGCTCGCCCGGCACCGGCAAGACCCTGCTCGCCCGCGCCATCGCTGGTGAGGCGGGCGTGCCCTTTTTCACCATCTCGGGTTCCGACTTCGTCGAGATGTTCGTGGGCGTCGGCGCCAGCCGCGTCCGCGACATGTTCGACCAGGCCAAGAAGTCGGCGCCGTGCATCGTCTTCATCGACGAGATCGACGCGGTCGGGCGCCATCGCGGCGCCGGCCTAGGGAACGGCAACGACGAGCGCGAGCAGACGCTCAACCAATTGCTGGTGGAGATGGACGGCTTCGAAGCCAACGAGGGCATCATCATCATCGCCGCCACCAACCGCCCGGACGTGCTCGATCCGGCGCTGCTGCGCCCGGGCCGCTTCGACCGTCAGGTGGTCGTTCCGCGCCCGGACATCGATGGCCGCGAGCAGATCCTTGCCGTCCACATGAAGAAGGTGCCGCTGGCACCCGACGTCGACCCACGCGTGATCGCCCGCGGCACCCCGGGCTTCTCGGGCGCCGATCTCGCCAACCTGGTCAACGAAGCGGCGCTGCTGGCCGCGCGCAAGGGCAAGCGGCTGGTCGCCATGCAGGAGTTCGAGGACGCCAAGGACAAGGTGATGATGGGCACCGAGCGCCGCTCGATGGTCATGACCGAGGACGAGAAGCGGATGACCGCCTACCATGAGGCCGGCCACGCGATCGTCGCCCTGCACGAGCCGGCGTCCGATCCGATCCACAAGGCAACGATCATCCCGCGCGGCCGTGCGCTGGGGCTGGTCATGCGCCTGCCCGAGCGCGACAATTATTCCTACCACCGCGACAAGATGTACGCGAACCTGTCCGTGTCGATGGGCGGACGTGTCGCCGAGGAGATCATCTTCGGTTACGACAAGGTCTCTTCGGGCGCTTCGTCCGACATCTCCTACGCGACCGGGCTGGCCCGCGACATGGTGACCCGGTGGGGCATGTCGGATGAGCTCGGGCCGCTGCAATATGCGGAGGCCGACGAGGAGGTGTTCCTCGGCTATTCGGTCAACCGGCAGAAGAACCTGTCGAACGAGACCGCGCAGCTGATCGACAAGGAAATCCGCCGCATCGTCGACGAGGGCTATTCGCGCGCCAAGCACCTGCTCAGCGAGCATCGCGAAGAACTGGAGACGCTCGCCAAGGCGCTGCTCGAATATGAGACGCTGTCGGGCGATGAGATCAAGTCCGTGCTCCAAGGCGGCAGCATCGATCGCGGCAGCCCCAAGGGACCCTCGATCCCGACTGCAGGTTCGTCGATCCCCAAAGCCAAGCGTCCCGCGGCGGGCGTCGGCGGACCGGCGGCGGCAGGCGCCTAGTTCAACCTGGGTTCAACGGCCGGGCGCTCTTTCGGGGCGTCCGTACTTGGGGGAACTCATGAAATCTCAGCTTTTGTTTGGTGCTTTGCTCGTCGCCGCGCCGATGGCTCCGGCGGGCGCAATGCCCGTCTCAACCTTCCTGCAAAAGGCGACTGCCCTGCAGAGGAAAGGGCCGCTGGCGATGTTCTCCGGCGACCTCAAGCTGCTGATGAACCAGGTCAAGTCGGACTCCACGCAGCTCCGTTCGGAGCGGCTCGCGGCTGAGGCTACGAAACGGCCGGCCGCCTTCTGCCCGCCTGCGGGTGGCGTGAAACTCAGCGACAAGGACATCATGAAGGCTATGCAGGCCGTCCCCGCTGCGCAGCGGTCGCGGACAAGCACCAAAGACGCGCTCCGCGTGCACATGGCCGCGCGCTACCCCTGCAAGCGTTAGCCGAGCACGCCCAGCACCACGAGCAGCAGCAGAAAGAGCGTCAGCGCAACGGTGCTGAAGACGAGCAGCACGAACGTGCGCCATGCGGCGCTCCAGCGCGACAGTTCGTATGCGCCGCGCAGTTGGCGGTAGATGTGGATCGGCGGGATGAATGTAATCGCGCTGCCGACGACTGCATCGCCGATGCCCAAAGGGCGCAACAAGGACAGGACAATCGCAGCCATGCTCATGAAGGCTATTGAGTAGGTCAAGAAGATCAGGTGGTCGTACGCACCAAAATTCTGGCGATAGCGGCGGCGGTGCAGGAACAGCACCCACAAGAACGGTAGGGAAATCGGGATCAGCGCCCATGAAAATTTGTAGGCGTTGTTCTGGATCTTATACAACAGCAGCGACGGGTTCCTTTCCGCCTTTTCGACCGCTCGGTCCAACGCCGGCCAGCCGGTTTCGCTAAGGATGTTGATCTTGCGTTCCCGCGCGTTCTCCGCCGCCCCGTTTGCCGGCTTGCTCTCGCCCGCCGTGCCCTCACCGGCTTGCTCGTTCGCCCGCTGCTCTTCCTCTGAAACTAGCCGCAGGGCGAGCCGGTGCGCTTGCTCCTCGAGCGCCAGTTCCCGGCGAACGCCATCCATCTCCAGCTCGATGGACCTGGTCGGCTGGTTGGCCGCGCGCGCCTCCCGCAGTTCCTGCTCCAGAGCCGCAATCCGGCTAGCCGCTTCTTGGCGTTCGGCGGCGATGTCGCGCATTGCCTCCGCGCGATCCTGTTCAGGAGTGTCGGACGTGAAGTTCGTTGGCGCCCCGAGGAAGCTGATCACCGCGAACATCAGAAACACCGAGAAGAGGAACAGCGCGAGCGGCGACACGAACTTGGCGCGCTCACCGTGGACGTACCGCCGGGTCAACTGACCCGGGTGCAGGGCAAGCATCGGCAACGTGCGCCAGATCTTCCCTTCGAAGTGCAGCACGCCGTGCAGCAGGTCGTGCCAGAATGCGCCAAGCGTCCGGTGAACATGCGCCTGCTGACCGCAGCAATGGCAATAGTCGCCGGCCAGCGCGAAGCCGCAGTTCAGGCAATTGCGCTCAATTGTGTGGCCGCCGGCAGCCTCGCCCGCCTGCGGTTCGACGGCCCGGCCCACCACGCCGCCCGTCACCGCATCGCCGACCGCTTCCAAATCTGGCATCCAAACTCCCCCTGAGCCCCGGATATTAGGCGGCGGCGGCAGCCCGTGCTAGCCGTTCGCGTCACGCATGGCGCGCATCGGCATACTCGGCGGCTCGTTCAATCCCGCGCACCGCGGCCATCGCCGCATCAGCCTCGGTGCCATGCGGGAACTCGGGCTCGACGAAGTCTGGTGGCTGGTGTCGCCCGGCAATCCGCTCAAGGCGGGCTCCAAGGACATGGCACCGCTTTCGGCGCGCCTGAAGTCGGCTCGGCGACAAGCGCGGCGCGCCAAGATCAAGGTCAGCGATTTCGAGGCGCGGGAAGGGACGCGCTATTCCATCGATACGGTCAAGCGCCTCCAGCGCCGCTACCCGAGTCAGCGCTTCGTGTGGCTGATGGGCAGCGACACGCTGCCGGATCTGCACCGCTGGCGCGAGTGGAGGGGCTTGGCCCGGGAAGTGCCGATTGCGGTGATATCGCGCCCGGGTTATGATCGGCCTGCCCACGCGGTCCGCGCGATGGGCTGGCTGAGACGGTTCGTCCATCCTTCCAGCCAGGCGCGCCGATGGACGGAGTGGAGTGCACCGGCGATCTTGTTCCTTCGCCTGCCGCCCGACCGCACGTCCGCTACCGCAATCCGCGCGCATGACCCCGATTGGCATCGCCAGCCGCTGGATGCGGCTGGCCGCTTGCCCCTCACTCGCTCCATTGTCCGTCAGGAGAGCCCTTGACCGAACGTCCCGAAGAGCCAGGAACCGAATCTGCGCCGCTGCCCGCGGCGGTGGAGGATCTGCACCGGCTCGTCCTCCAATCTCTCGATGACGATCAGGCTCAGGAGGTTATCTCCATTCCACTCGCGGGCAAGTCGAACATCGCCGACCACATGGTGATTGCGTCCGGCCGCTCGACCCGCCAGGTCGCGTCCATGGCGGTTAAGCTTGCAGACAAGATCAAGCAGCAATGTGGCAGGTCGCCGCGCATCGAAGGGCTCCCGGCCGCCGACTGGGTGCTGATCGATGCCGACGACGTCATCGTTCACCTGTTTCGTCCCGAAGTACGAAATTTTTACAATTTGGAACGAATGTGGGCATTTGGCGATGACGCGGATGTTGGTGCTGCTGCGGGTGGGTGAGGAACATGCGTTTTGTTGCGTTTCTACTGTCGCTGCTGGCCTTTGCCGCTCACCCGGCCGCTGCCGCCAGTTCGCCCCGCCTGAGCGGCCTGGAGCATCAGCTTAGCTACCTGCTTGCCGGGAAGTCGGCCGACGTCGGCATCGCCGCGCTGGACCTGACCACCGGAGAGACTGTCGCCGTCAAGGGCGACGTGCCTTTCCCGATGGCCAGCACGATGAAAGTCGCCGTGGCGGCGCTATACCTAGCGCAGGTGGACCATGGACGCCGGTCGCTCGATGACACCATTAGCGGCGTCTCGGCGCGCACCCTGATGGACCGCATGATGATCAACAGCGACAATCGCGCGACCGATATCCTACTGCACGATCTCGGCGGGCCGCGCGCGCTCGATCAATGGCTCAAGGAGCGCGGGGTCACCGGCCTGCGGGTAGACCGCAACATCGCGCGGCTGCTCGCCGACAAGCGCAACTTGTGGGAAGACAAGGATACCAGCACGCCTAATGCCATGGTCACGCTGCTGCAGAAGATCTACAAGGCCGAGCTGATCAAACCGCAAAGCCGCAACTACCTGCTGGACGTTATGGCGCGCTGCAAAACCGGCAAGAACCGTATTCGCGCGCTGCTGCCCTTCGGGACGCCGGTGGAGCACAAGACGGGAACGCTGAATGGCTATACCAGCGACGTCGGGTTTATCACCTTGCCCGACGGCCGCCGCATCGCCGTGGCCATGTTCGCGCGGGGCGGCGCCGACCGCCCGCGGACCATCGCCGAAAGCGCACGGGCGATCTACGACGGGTTCAGGGCGGTCCTGAGCTGGCATCGGCCGGCGCTCACCACGCCCTAGTGCTGCTCCACATCGTTGCGCGCGGGAAGATCGGCCGCTCCCCGGAAGCCGAGCTGGTTGATCGCTATCTGCAGCGGATCGCCTGGCCGACCAAGGTTACCGAGCTTCCCGACCGTGGCGGCAATTGTCCCTCGGCGGCGGCAGGCAGCGTCACGGTCGTGCTCGATGCGCGGGGCGAAGCGCTCATGTCGACCGCACTGGCGTCGAGGCTCGAACGCTGGCGCGACGGCGGCAAGCGCGAAGCGCGCTTTCTGATCGGTGCTGCCGACGGCCACGATGATGGGCAAAGGTCGGCCGCCGACCTGCTGTTGTCGCTTGGACCGGCAACCTGGCCGCACCTGCTGGCCCGCGCGATGCTTGCCGAGCAATTATTCCGCGCCACATCGATCCTTGCGAACCACCCGTATCACCGCGAAGGTTAGCGCGGTGCGCCGGCTCTTGCCCATTCTGGTCTTCCTGCCGCTGCTGGTCGCGGCGAGCGGGCCGGTGCAGCCGCCGCGGACGCCATTGGATAGCGAACTGAAGCGGGCCCGCGCCGAGCAGGCGATGGCGGAAGCCGAGACCGCCAGGCTTGAGCAAACGGCCAGGAAGGCACGCGGCGCTGCGGAACGCTTGCGGATCGAGCAGGCTGCGGCGGAGCGGGCGATCACGGCCGCGGAGGCGCGCATCACGGTGGCCGACGCGCAGTTGCGTCTCTTGGCGGCGAATTTGCAGAACACCCAGCAGCGGCTCGCCACGCAACGGCAGCCCCTCGCCTCGCTGCTTGCCGGGCTTGCGGTCATGGCCCAGCGCCCGCCCTTGCTGGCAATTGCCGACCGGGGAAGCACCGATGAATTCGTCAGGGTGCGGGTGCTGCTCGACGCCACGTTGCCAGTGATCCGGCAACGCACTGCCGGGCTTTCCAGCGAGCTGAACCAAGCGGCGCAACTCCAGCAAGCAGCCGCCGAAGCCAGGACCGAGACGCTGCGCAGCCGTGAGGAGCTCGCAGCCCGCCGCGTCCGCTTTGCCGCTCTTGAAGGGGAAGCGATCCGCCTCGCCGAGCGCGCGAGCGGACAAGCGCTTGCGACCGGCGACTTGGTGCTCGCCGCCGGCGAGGAATACGAGCGGCTTCGCGGCGCCGAGTCAGGAAGCCGGGCCGCGGCCGCGCTGGCGTTGGCGCTGGCGCAGGACGGGTCCAGCCCGGCGCGCCCGGTTGCTGCCGACCGGCGTCGTTCCGCCGCTCCGCTCAACTACGTGTTGCCGGCACTTGCGCCGGTCACGGTCGGCCTCGGCGCAGTCAACGCCAGCGGCGTGCGGTCGAAGGGGGTCACCATGGCGACCACGAGGGGAACGGCCGTTGTCGCTCCAGCGGACGGGGTGGTCCGGTTCAGCGGCCCCTTCCGCGACTACGACGGCGTGCTCATCATCGACCACGGCGGAGGGTGGATGAGCGTCCTGCTCAACGTCGGCTCGGCGGCGAAGGTCGGCGCCAGAGTTCGCCGGGGTGAATCGCTCGGCCGGGCGCTTGGCCCGCTTGGCATCGAGCTGTCCCAAAACGGGCGGCGCTGGTCGCCCGCTCTCATCGCAGGTTCATCTCAAGGCCTGTCAATGGGCGGCAAAGGCGGCTAAGCCGAAACAGCCGGATTCTACAGGACGCGCCCATGACCACCACCCGCAAATTGCTTCCGCCGCTTGCGCTCGTCGGAGCGCTCGCCCTGGTTCCCGTGACCGCCAGCTCCTTTGCCGCGGCGGATACGGCCAGTTACCAGGAGCTTGAGAAGTTCATGAGCGTCTACGAGCGGGTCAAGGCCAATTACGTCGAGAAGGTCGACGACAAGACCCTCATCAAGGGCGCCATCGACGGCATGCTCGCCGCCCTCGATCCGCACTCGAGCTACGCCGAAGCTTCCGATTTCACGACGCTCAGGACCACGACGGACGGCAATTACGGCGGCCTGGGCATCACGGTGTCGAGCGAAGACGGCGCGATCAAGGTCATCGCACCGACCGAGGACACGCCGGCGTGGCGCGCGGGCGTGAAGGCGGGCGACTATATCACTCACGTCAACGGCGAGCTGTTGTACGGCGCCACTGTCGACGACGCCGTCGAGAAGCTGCGCGGGCAGCCGGGCAGCGCGGTCAAGCTGACGATCGTCCGCCCCGGCCGCGACAAGCCGCTCGACGTCGCGCTGGTGCGGGAGCGGATCGAGCTGCGGCCCGTCAAGTGGGAGATCAAGGACGGCATCGGCATCATCAACATCAACACTTTCTCCGGCAACGTCGCCGACCAGACCAAGTCGGCGCTGATGTCGATCGACAAA
>CADCVY010000065.1 GCA_902806275.1 uncultured Sphingomonas sp.
CCCCGCGGATGCCGCCGTCGCGCATGGTGTCGGGCAGTTCCTTACCCCACGGATACTGGTTTTGCGGCTGGCGCGGGTCCTCGGCGTTCGACAGGCCATTGTGCCCGCCGGCGAGCCACGGATCCTCGTAGACCACGGCGCCAAGCCATTCGGCGGCCTTCGAATACGCTCGCTTCCACAGAGCCCGGAACGCACGGCCCGAGCTGATGATCGGCAGATAGTGGACGCCGTAAGACGCCGCGATCTCGCTCAGCTTGTACGGCATTCCGGCGCCGCAGGTGACGCCCGCGACCTTGCCGCGGGTGCGCTCCAGAACGCCGTGGAGGATCGGCTGCGCGCCGCCCATTTCCCATAGCACATTGACGTTGATCGCGCCCTTGCCCGCGGCCATTTCATAGGCGCGCTCGATTTGCGCGACGGCGCCCTCGATGCCGTAGTGGATCAGCTCCTCGTGGCGCTCGCGCCGGGTCATGCCCTGGTAGACCTGCGGGATGATGCGGCCTTCCGGGTCGTAGCTGTCGGCGTTGACTGCGCTGACCGTGCCGATGCCTCCCGCCGCCGCCCACGCGCCGGAGCTGCTGTGGTTGGTTGCACTCACGCCCTTGCCGCCTTCGACCAGCGGCCACACTTCCTTGCCTCCGTAGAGGATGGGCTGGAGGCCCTTGAACAACGTATACTCTCCTAGCGTTTCGGCGGCGCTATACAGGGCTGCCGAGCCGAAGCAAAAGCTGCCTGCTTCTCAAACGAAAAGCACCGGGGAATGCTCCCGGGCCGCCTGTGCTTCGCCGCTTTGGCTTAGCAATTGCCCTTGCCCGCTAAAAACTGCGCGGCTTGTATCGATGACGCTAAAGCAGGACCGAAGCGGCCGTTCATCTGCCCGACGTGTTCGGCGAATAGTCCATGCCGATATCTACGGCAGGCGCCGATTGGGTAATCCGCCCGACGGAGATGAAGTCGACGCCGGTGTCGGCGATGGTCCGGATGGTATCGAGATCGACGCCGCCGGAGGCTTCCAGGGGCACCCTCCCGGCGACCAGCGCAACCGCTTCGCAGAGCAGGGCCGGTGGCATGTTGTCGAGCAGCAGGCGGTCCGCGCCTGCCCCCAACGCGGGTTCGATCTGGTCGATGCGGTCGACCTCGACTTGCACCTGTAGGCCGGTGTTCGCGGCTTTGGCCCTGCGCACCGCCTCCCCGACATCGCCGCAGACCGCCACGTGGTTGTCCTTGATCAGCACGCCGTCGTCCAACCGCAGACGATGGTTGTGCGCGCCGCCCATCCGCGCCGCATATTTGTCGAGGGCGCGCAGGCCCGGGACCGTTTTGCGGGTGTCGAGGAGCTTCGCGCCGGTACCTGCAATCGCCTCGACATAGCTCCGCGTCAGCGTCGCAATCCCGGAAAGATGCTGGAGCATGTTGAGTGCCGAGCGCTCGGCGGCAAGCATGGCGCGGGAATTGCCATCCAGTCGCATCAGCACCGTACCCGCGGCGGCCGCCTCACCATCCTCGATGACGATATCGATCCGGACCTGCTGGTCGAGCGCACGGAAGAAAGCGGCAGCCACCTCAATGCCAGCGACGACGATCGGCTCGCGGCAGTTCATGTCTGCCATGAAGCGCTCGCCGGCACCGATAGTCGCCGCGGAGGTCACGTCGCCGCCGGTGCCGAGGTCCTCGGCAAGCACGCGTTTGACGAAGTTGTCCAGGTCGATCAGCAGGCCGGCGGTGCTCATCGGCGGTGTCTAAGCTTGTGCGCCAGCGGGCGACAAGCTCAGGACGCGGGTTCCGGGATATGCTTGCCGATCCGCCACTGGTCGCCTTCCCGAACGAAGCGCTGGGCGTCCGCTGGCGCGTACGCCTCGCCGGTCCAGCGTTCGATGGTCACGGTCACGCGGTCACCCTCGATCTCGATGCGGTTGAAACTCTGCTCCTCGTCGCGCAGGCGGATCGACGTCGCCGTTCCTGCCTGGACGACCAGCGCAGACCCGGCGCGGGTGACGAGATCGCGCGCATCCTGGACCGAAGCGCGGTGATTGTGCCCGGCCAGCAGCATGTCGACGCCGGCGTCACCGACGGCATCCAGCGCCAGCTCATGCCGGCCGACCGCCTTGCCAAGCTCGGGACCGTCGCCGACTGGGAGTGCAAACAAGGGGTGGTGGGTGACAAGAACGCGGAAGGTGCCGGCATCGGTGCGCGCGAAGGTCTCCCGGATTTGCTCCATCTGCTCGTGGCTGATCCGCCCGTCGCTGAAAGTGAAGGAACGGGCGGTGTTAATGCCCAGCACGGCAACACCGGGCAGCTCATGGTAGGGGCACAAGGTGTCGTCGACGAACCTTTGGTAGCGGGTCAGCGGCGACAGGAAGCGGCGCAGGACGTCGTACAGCGGGATGTCGTGATTGCCCGGTATCGCCAGCACTTCGTGGCCCGCGTCGCGCAGCCCGGCAAGAAACTCACAGGCCTGCTCGAACTGCTCGGTCCGGGCGCGCTGAGTAAAATCGCCGCTGATGACGACGAGGTCCGGCTGCTCGCGGTCGACGCGCTCGCGCACCGCGGCCACCAGCCGCTCGTCATGGGCGCCGAAATGGAGGTCAGACAGTTGAACAAGGCGAGCCATGGCACGAGAACGCGCCTTGGCTCGCCGGGTTCACCTCGGTCTGCGCTTATTGGCCACGCTCGCCCTTGGTGACGTCGTTGACCGGGGCCGCTGCCGGCGCTGCCGGCACTGCTCCGCCGACCGGGAAGCCGCGGCGCTTCAGCAGCGCGTTGACGTCCGGATCGCGGCCGCGGAACTGGCGATAGGCCTCGGCGCGGTCGGTCTCGTTGCCCGTCTCGAGCAAAGTGGTCCGGAAGCGATCGGCAGTCGCCTTGTCGAACGGATTGCCGGTCTCCTCGAACGCCGCCCAAGTGTCCGCGTCCATCGTCTCCGACCACAGGTAAGAGTAATAGCCCGCGGAGTAAGCATCGGACGAGAACAGGTGGCCGAACTGCGGCAGACGGTGACGCATCACCATCTCGCGCGGCATCCCAAGCTCCGCCAGCGTCACCCGCTCGAACGCGTCCGGATCGGTCACGCCATTGGGGTTAAGGTGGAGCTTCATGTCGACCAGCGCCGATGACAGATATTCGACGGTCGCAAAGCCTTGGTTGAACGTGTCCGCCCGCTTGATCTTGTCGACCAGAGCGGTAGGCATCGGCTGACCCGTCTTGTAGTGCTTGGCGAAGCGCTCGAGCACCGGCCGCGTCAACAGCCAATTCTCGTTCACCTGGCTGGGATACTCCACGAAGTCGCGCTGCGCGCCGCCGAACGACGGGTAGTTCACGTCGGCCAGCAGGTAATGGATCGCGTGGCCAAACTCGTGGAACAAAGTCGACGCGTCGTCGAGGCTGATCAGCACCGGCTGGCCCGCGGCCGGCTTGGTGAAGTTGTTGTTGTTCGAGGCCAGCACGATGTCGTCGCCGAGCAGGCGGGCGCGGCTGCGGTAGGTGTTCATCCACGCACCCGAGCGCTTGCCCTCGCGAGCATAGGTGTCGAGGTAGAACAGGCCGGTGACCTTGCCGTTGCGGCTGACCTCGAAGGTGCGGACGTCGGGATGGAAGACCGGCACCTGTCCGGTGTTCTCCTTGAACTGCAGGCCGTAGAGCTGGCCCGCCGACCAGAACATGCCGTTCACCAGGTTCGACAGCTCGAAATATGGTTTGATCTCGTCTTCGCTTAGATCGTACTTCGCCTTGCGGACCTTCTCCTGATAGTAGCGGAAGTCCCACGGCTCGATCTGGGTGATGCCGTCCTTGCGCGCGATCGCCAACTGGTCGGCGACCTCCTCGTTCACGCGCGCGACCGCTGCCGGCCACACGCGCATCATCAGGTCCATCGCGCGCTCGGGCGACTTGGCCATCGTGTCCTGCATCCGCCAGTGCGCATGCGTGGGGTAGCCGAGCAGGCGGGCGCGATCGGCGCGGAGCTTCAGGATCTGGCTGATGATCGCGTTGTTGTCGGTCTTGCCGGCGTTATCGCCGCGGTTGACGAACGCGGTCCACACCCGCTTCCGGAGGTCACGGTTATCGGCGAACGTCAGGATCGGCTCGACTGCTGAGCGGGTGTTGCGGATCCCGTAAGTCCCGGGCGGCAGACCCTTTTCCTTGGCGGCCGCGAGCGCCGCATCCTTTACGTCCTGCTGCACGCCCTTCATCTCCGCGGCATTGGCCGCGGTGATGGTGCCTTCATCGGCCAACAGGCGTGAGTTGAACTCGGAGAATGCCGAGGCGAGCTGCTGGTTGATCTGCGTCAGCTGCTGCTTCTGCTGCGGGTTGAGCTTGGCGCCGTTGCGCACCATCGCTTCGTAGCTGCGCTCCAGCAGGCGCATCTGCTTGGCGTCGAGGCCAAGCGAGTTCCGCTTATTGTACAGCGTTTCCACCCGCCGGAAGAGCTTGGGATTGAGCGTGATCTCGTCGTATGCGGCCGACAGTTTGGGCGACCATTCCTTTTCGATCGCTTGAATTTCCGGCGTCGACAGATTGTCGGTGTAAACGCCGAAGATGGCCTGGACTCGGTTGAGCCGCTGGCCCGCCTTTTCGCCGGCTTCGATCGTGTTGGCGAACGTCGGGGCAGCGCGATTGTTGGCGATTGCCTCATATTCGCGGAGTTGCTCGTCGATACCGACCTGCAGCGCCTGCGGGAACTGCGCCGGCGTGACCTTGTCCCACGGCGGAACGCCTTCGTACGGGCCGGTCCAGTCGGCCAGAAGCACGTTATTGGAGGGCGCTGCCTGCGCGGCCGCTGCGGTCATGGTCTGCACCTTGGTTGGAACCGGCTCGGCGCCCAACGCCGTCGCTGCAACGCCGGAAAGCGCCAGCGCGCTTCCAGCCAATAGAATTTGTTTCATGGAATATCCCTGCAAACTGCTGTGTCTCCGGCGCGACTGCGTAACGAGATCGTTACATGCCGCAAGCCGATGTTCGATGAACGGGCGACTAACATAGGACAGGTGAACGCCCAATGACGCCAGCAGCTAAAAGCCGAGGAACATCAGCAGCTTGACGTCCACGGCGAAACCTTCCGCCCGCTTCCTTTCAAGGAACGCCGGAATGTCGGGCCGCGCAACGAGATGCACATTGATATCCTCATGCTCGTCGCCGCCGCCGGCCCCGATCCGCCGCAGCCCGTGCGCGCGCACGAGCGTGAAGCTTTCCGCCAGCATGCCCGGTGAGGCATGGAACTCCCCGAGGCGCTCGATCCGCTCGGCGGTGAAGCCGGTTTCCTCCTCCAGCTCCTTGACCGCGGTGCTCTCAACGGTGGCGTTCAGGTCTTCGTCACCGATCAGCCCGGCCGGAAGCTCGACGCTCCGTCCGCCCACCGGCACGCGCGGCTGGTCGACCAGGACCACTTTGCCTTCATATTCCGCCACGACCGCAACCGCACGGATGTCGTTGGCCCGGCTGGCATATTCCCACTGCCCGCGCTTGATCACGCGAACGTACTTGCCCGACCACATCACCTCCGGCGGAGGCAACTCGTCCAGCTTCACAGCTCGATCAGCTTGTCGGGGATTTCGTTACTGTCGTCGGCCGAGCGCGGGAAGTGCTGGGCAAGCACCGATCCGACCTGCTCGATGGCCGCCACCATGCCCGCGGCAATCCGCCCCTGCTTCACTTCGGCGATCAGCGCGCCCATCGCTTCGCCCCAAGTGGAATCGTCGGTGACTTTCAGGATCGCCTCGTCGGCGACGATTTCGGCACGGTGTTCGGCCATCGAAAGGTAGATGAGGATGCCGGTGCGGCCGACCGTTCGCCGCTCCGCGGCAGCCCTGAACACGGTGATCGCGCGGCGGCGCACGCGGCGAGTCTTGGTCGCGCCAGGCGTTAGCATCAGCCGCAAGGGCATGTAGCGCAGCATCAGCAGCACCGCGGTGAACTTGGCAGTCGCCAACACGAGCAGCAGCGTCAGCAACTCGCGCAAGCTCGGCTCGGGCCGCCAGCCGCCGAGGAATAGGTCGAACCAGAACCGCAGCACATCCGGCGCGGCGGCGAAGATGGCCAGTGTCCCGATCAGCACCAGCACGGCCCAATGCAGGGCCACGTCGTGATAGGGATCGCTGAGCTCGGTCGTGACGGCAACGATCTCGCCGTCGGACTGCCGCTCGGCATCGGCGATTGCGGCAGAAACCTGGCGGTGATCGTCGTGGGTGAGCGCGGTCACCATGATCCTGAAGCGCCGCCGCCGCCGAAGCTGCCGCCCCCTCCTGAGAACCCGCCGAATCCACCGCCAAAGCCGCTGCCGCCGCCGAAGCCGCCGCCGCCCCAGCCGCCCCAGCCGCCACGTCGCGACCGGCTCATCTCATTGAGGCCCCACAAGATCACCCACGGGCTGATGCCACTGCGGCCACGTGACTGGTAACGGCGCCCGCGCGACCCACGGCGCATGGAACTCAGCACGAAGAAGATCACGATCATCCAGAACACGACCGGAAGCAGTCCACCGCCCTGCCGGCGCCCTTGAGACTGCTGGCTTTGCTCCTGATTGGCCTGTTGCTGGACCTGTTCCGGGGAGAGCCGCAATTGCGCTAAGATGGCATCCGCTCCAGCCATAATGCCGCCCGCCATGTCCCCAGAGCGAAAGCGTGGCAGGATTGTATCACGAACGATGCGGCCAGATAGGATGTCGGGCAGCACTGCCTCAGCGCCGTAGCCTGTTTCCACACGAACCTTTTTCTCGTTCGGTGCGACTAGGAGAATGACGCCGTCGTCATCCTTCTCTCGGCCCAAGCCCCACTGGCGCCCGAGCCGGTAGCCATAGTCTTCGATCTCCTGCCCTTCGAGGCTGTTGACCGTAGCCACCACGAACTGGGCCCCGGTCTGCGCTTCGAGCGCTTCGGACTTGCTGGTCAGGTCGAGTTCCTGCTCCGGGGACAGCAGGTTCGCCTGGTCGACCACCCGCCCGGACAGCTGCGGGAAGGTCTGAGCGGCGAGCGGCATGGCCACTAGGGCCAGCCACAACGCCGCGACCAGGCGGATCAGCGGCAAGGGCGCTCTAGCCAGCGGTGTTGAAGTCGACCGTCGGCGCGTTCTCGGCGCCGGCGGCGGCCTCGAACGGGACCTTGGGCTTTGCGCCGTAGAAGATCTTGGCGCCAATCGCGTCCGGGAAGGTGCGGATGCGGGTGTTATAAAGCCGCACGGAGTCATTGTAGTCGCGCCGCTGTGTGCGGATGCGGTTCTCCGTCCCTTCCAGCGCCACCATCAGGTCGGAAAAGCGCTGCTGGCTTTGCAGCTGGGGATAGCGCTCCTGGATCACGGTCCCGAGCAGGCTGCGCGCCTGTGACAGTCCGGCCTGCGCGTCGTTGTAGCGGCGGACCGCCTGCGGAGCGCTCAGCTGCTCGGGTGACAGGCTGACCGAAGTCGCGCGGCTGCGCGCCTCCGTCACTCGCGTCAGGACCCTCTCCTCCCCGGCCGCGGCGCCCTTTACCGTCTCGACAAGGTTGCCGATCAGGTCGTTGCGCCGCTGATATTCGGCCTGAAGGTTGGCGAACTCCGCATTCACCTGCTCCTCCGCCGTCGGAATGGTGTTTAGCCCGCACCCGGCGAGGCTCAGCGCGGCGAGCGGTGCAAGCAGTCCCATACGGCGAAGTGCAGTCATCGGCCCCTCCAATTGGTCATGTCGCCTGCATAACTAGATAGCCCGCGGTTTCGTTTCAATATGCTGTCCTAAAACAGCAACACAGCGGCGAGCCCAGCCGTCATGCTGAACGTGTTTCAGCATCCATTCGGCCGCTTGAGGCACGTTCCCGGCCATGAATCCTGAACCGAGTTCAGGATGGCTCGCGCGCGGTCACTTGGGCTTGCCGGTGAAGCCCGCCGCCTTGCGCAGCTCGTCGCCGTTCATGACGTAGCCATCGCTGACCACGGTATCGACCCGCCGCAGCGCGCCGAGGTTGGTCGAGACGTCGCCATCGACCAGCACCAAGTCCGCTTCCTTGCCGACCGCGATCGAGCCCGTGCGATCGGCAACGCCAACCCGCTTGGCCGGAATTATCGTCGCGGTCTGTAGCGCTTCGGAGGTGGTCATGCCGGCTTTCTTGTACAGCTCGATCTCGCGGACCAGCTCGATCCCCTGCCCGTCCGTGCCGGCGACGATCGTCACGCCCGCCTTGTGCAGCGCGCCGACCAGGTCGACCATCTTGGCGTAGCTCTTGCGGTAATCGTCGCGGGTGTAGCCCTTTACCAGCGGGTAGCCGGCCGACTTGAAGAAGCGGTCGAACGTCGGCGAGATGATGCCCATGTACGACGCATAGGCGTCCAGCGGCACGCCGCCATCGGAATTGAGCGCCCCTTCCCACACCACCAAGGTCGGATCGATCACCGTCTTACGCTGCGCCAGTTCGGCGATGAAGCTCTTCATCTGCGGGCCGTTGAGGTCGACGTCCTTGAAGAATTTCGCGGGGCCTTCGATTCGCTGGGCAGTGTTGGCCTTGTTGACCACGTCGTCCGGCATCGCCTGCATGGCGACGAAGTTGATGTGGGTGATCTCGTCATAGCCGGCGCGAACGGCCTCGAGCGGACGCATGGTCGCGGGCACGTGGCCGAGCACCTGCATGCCTAGCCGGTGCGCTTCCTTAGCGCCGGCCGGGATCCATTTAGGGTTCATGGACGTGTAGAACTTGACGCCCCACAGGCCGGCATCATGCATCTTGCGCACCGCGGCGACGGTCTCGGCCTCGCTGGTCACGACCTCCGCTCCCTGCGCCGCGAGAGGATGCTTGGCGTCGATGATCTGAGCGACGAACGCCTCGCCCATCAGCAGCTCGCCCGACTTCCATCGTTTGCGAGCGTCGACGGCGCGGTCGATGTCGGTGCCGGGACTGCGGAAGCTGGTGATGCCGGTCGCCATGTTCATCAGCACCGACCAGTCGTCGCCGATGTGAAGGTGGCTGTCCCACAGGCCAGGGACGAGGGTCTTGCCGGTGCCGTCGATGGTACGGACGCCATCGGGAGCCCGGACGTTGCCGGCGGCGCCCACCTCGACGATCTTGCCGTCGCGCACCAGCACCGCCTGGTTCGGCACGAAGCGGCCGGCGTCGGCATCGAACAGCTGCACGCGGTCGAACAGCACCGGCGCCCTGAGCGCGTCCTGGCGGAAGTTGGCGGCGATCGCGCGGACGGCCTTGGCAGTCTCTGCGTCCTGGAAGTCGTTCATCGCCTTTAGGTTGGCTTCGTAGCCGGCCGGCAACGTACCGATGCCCCCGACCGAGGCGAAGAACTTGCCGTTCTCGTCCAGCCACACCGGCGCCGGCGACGGGCCGATCCCACGCATCCATGCTAGCTGGACGGTCTTTGGACCCGCCGGCCCGGTGACCTGCAAGGTCGGGCCCTTTTCCAGCGTTGCCCGGCCGCTGGGAAGGAGCGCAACGCCCCCCGGTCCGGCTTCGATCAGCTTCGCGATCAGCGGGATGTTGGACGCAACCGTGCCGCCGGTCGCGAAGTAGAAGGCTGGCGATGTGGGCAGGCTGCCGCTGTCTGCCGCGGCTTTCCAGGTGGCCTTGCCGTCGCGGACGGCAAAGGTCTCGGCGGCATCGCCGTTGGGCGTCACGCCCCTGACCGTCATTTCGACCGGCAGCCCGTCCGGGCCGAGCCTGATGACGTCGTCGATCTCGGTGATCCAGCCGCGCAGCGACTGCGTGTAGCGGCCGGCGATTGACCCGTCCGGTTGGGTCCACACCCACTGATCTCCATGCTTCCCGGCCTGCGACACCACCACATAATGGGCGGCGTTCGCGGGCGGCTTCATCAGCTGGTCCTTAGGCACCGGGGCCGCGAGCGCGCTGGTGGAAACGCCGGCAAGCAGAAGCAGGGCGGCAAAGCGGTGCTGGATGACCATGTGAACACTCCCCTTGATCCGGGGCGTTGTGCGCCGACGCCAGCGCCACGCGCAAGGGGCCTATCGACGAACCGGCAAAGGGGGGAAGTCCGGGAGGTTCTGTTGCCCGGCCCTCCCGGAAGCCGCTGGAATCCCCTTCTGTTGCCCGGTGGGGTCCGACCGCGCTTTAACCTTGTAACGTCAGACCGTTAGGCCGTCGGTTACGCAGCAATAGCGAGCGCCTCGTTATCGTTGGCACTTGTGGTTACGAGCCGTCACGGTGGTCTCATACCGATCGGCAATCAGGCCTTTATTGCACTCGTCGATCCTATTTCGCCCCCATCAGCAACGGCGTGAGCAACGCTGCTGGTGGTGGAGGCGCCGGGGTACTGCCCCCCGGGTCCGAGATGCCTATTCCACCCAACATTCTACCGACATAGCCGGTTGCCCGGCCGGTCTTACATAGGGGATCGGCGGTTCGATCTCAAGCAAAGGCTCTGGAAACCTCGGTGGAACTGCTGGTATGGAGGGGTTCGTAAGTTCCAATGTCAGGGGATCCAAACCGATGAAAAAGCTGCTCTTTGCCGTCGCCGGCACGTCCACGTTGATGCTTGCCGCGTGCAGCAGCAACAATCAGGACAGCGTCGAAAATGCCGAGCTCAACCAGCCCGCTGCAGAGTTCAACGACATGTCGGGCGAGGCCCTCAACGACGCAGCCGCCGGTGAAGCGGCGGCGCTGGGCACGCAGCAGCAGCAGCTCGAGCAGGAGAATGCGGCAGCACCCGCCGATGAAAACGCCGCGGCGCCGGCGCCGGTCGAGGACGACGACGAGCAAAACGTCAGCGGGATGTAGGCGCAGCGTTCTCGCACTGACGACAAAGCCGTCCGGCCACCCGCCGGGCGGCTTTTTCTTTGCCCCGCCACCGCCTACCTGCCGCCCATGGTCGACGAGGCAATCCCGGCAGCGACGCTGATCGTCACCCGAACCCGCGCGCAAGCACCGCCCGAGCTGCTGATGGTCGAGCGCGCGGGGGGCATGGCGTTCGCAGCCGGGGCTTTGGTGTTTCCTGGCGGTCGGATCGACCAGGCCGACCGCGCCGACGGCTCAGATGGCGGGCTCGTCGCGGCGGTCCGCGAGACCATCGAGGAGTCGGCCATTCCGGTCGGCATCAAGCCCGTCCCGGACCGGCCGACCGCACTCACCCTGCAGCGCGAACTGCTTGCCGGCCAGAGCCTTGCCAGCGTGCTTGACCACCACGGGCTGGAACTGGACGCTGAAGCGCTGACGGCGTTTGCGCGGTGGGTGCCGAAGTTTCACGCGGTCAGGCGCTTCGACACCCTCTTCTATGTCGCCGAATGCCCGCCCGGCGAATGGGAGCCGAATGTCGTCGAGGGAGAATGCGCGGGCGCGTATTGGCTGACTGCCCGCGAGGTGCTGGACCGCGACGCTCAGGGGCTAGCGCGGCTGATCTTCCCTACCCGCCGCAACCTGGAACGGCTCGCGCAGCACGACAGCTTCGAGGCGATCCGCGCCGACGCGCTGGCGCACCCGATCGAGCCGGTAACGCCGTGGGTCGAGGAGCGCGGCGGTGAGCGGTTCATCACCATCCCCGGCCACCTCGGCTACCCCGTGACGGAGGAGAAGCTGGACGGCCTGTGGCGCGGCTGATCGGGACCGCGCTGCTTTGGCTGGCATTGCTGGCGTTGATTGCCGCCGCCTACATCCACGGCCGTAACTACGTCCGGACGCACCCACAGGACGTGCCCTGGACCCCTCTCCGCCTCGACGATCCGATGGGCGCCTTTACGCTCCGCAAGCTGGTGTCGCTGTCCGAAGACCCGGCTCACTGCCGGGCGCTGCTCGGAGCCGCGGGATCGGGCGACCTCTCAGCGTCGGCGCGAGTAGCGCAAGCGAACTGCAACTATTCTGACGGCATGCGCCTTGCCAGCGCGCCTGGAGAAGTCACCTTCGCACCCTCGGGCGAAGTCACCCGCTGCTCTATGGCAGCCGCGCTGCTGGTGTGGGAACGGCAGGTCCTGCAGCCGGCCGCGCTGCGGCACTTGGGCCACAAGGTGCGCCGCATCGACCACGCCGGAAGCTACAGCTGCCGCAGGCTTTACAACCGCAGCGAGGGCGCGTTCAGCGAGCATGCGACGGCGAACGCCTTCGACGTGCTCGGCTTCCGGCTGACCGACGGCACAAGCGTGTCGGTGCTCAAGGATTGGCGCGGGCCCGGGTCGAAATCCGCTTTCTTGCGGGAAGTCCGCGATGGCGCGTGCGAGCTGTTCGCGACCGTTCTGGGCCCCGACTACAACCTGGCGCATGCCGATCACTTGCACTTCGATCATGCGGCACGAGGGCGGATGGGCTTTGGTGTTTGCCGCTAAGAACCGAGTCGCCACTCGAACTCATAAGAAAAGGGGACCCGCGCAGGCGGATCCCCTCTAAACTCCAAGCTGTCCGAACGACTTATTTCAGGTGGTTGGACAGGTGCTTGTTCATTTCGAACATGCTGACCCGGTCCTTGCCCCCAAAGACCTTCTTAAGCTTGTCGTCGGCAACGATTTCCCTTTTGTTTTGCGGATTTTGCAGGTTGTTCTTGCGGATATGATCCCACACCTTCGACACCACCTGGCTGCGCGGCAGCGGGTCGTTGCCGCAGATCTGGGCGAGATCCTCCGACGGTTGAACCGGGCGGGCCAGTCCGCCCCCTGCCTTACGAGTCCCTTGTGCCATTACGGCCCTCCTGTTGTTCCTGCCTCTCGGTAGAGCGCAACTTCAGCCCCTTTGCAATGGTACTGCTGAGAGTGCGCGTGAGCCGAACGGAACCACCCGATTCCCGACATCATGGCCGATGTCGGCGCGGCCGCCGTAGACGATGCCGGAACGGTGGCACCAGTCCTCGACGATCGCGCATTCGTCGCGCGCGAACGCGGGGTCGTTCGCGGGGATGTCGCCAACCCGTCCGAGGCGAAGCCGGGCAATTCGGCGAACGTTGGGGCTGGCCGTGACGTGGAACATCATGCGGTCGATGCGGTAGTGGTGCTCGCCGATATCTTCGATCAGCAGGTCGACGCCGGCGAGATCCGGCTCCAGCGCCGTGCCGAGCAATGACGCTAGCACGGTCAGGTTGAACGCCATCGCGGGCTCCTGCAGGTCCGGCTCGCAAGCGGCAGTGTCCCGGTCGACCAGCCACGCCAGCGCCCGCTCGACCGCCGCATCGCCGCCGTCGCGCATGACATCCTGCGGCATCGGCCCCCACACCGCCTGCACCCCAACCTTGTGCAGCCCCGCTTGGAGGAACCCGGCGTCGCTATAACCCAGATAGACCTTGATCCGCGCCGCGAGGGGCAAGTCGCGCAGCGCCGCTTCGGCGATGCGGTTCGAACCATAACCCCCGCGCGCGAACCAGACGGCATCCACTGCAGGGTCGGCCATAACTTCGCGGAGCGCATGCAACCGCGCTTCGTCCGGCCCGGCGAAATGCCCGTCCGAAAGGAAGCATTGGGGGTGAATCAGGAGTTCGCAATCGCCCCGGCGATTCGCGATCGCCTGCACCCGCTCGGCCGCTTCCCGCTTCAACGAACAGCTTGGAGCGACCACCGCGATGCGCATCGACGCTGCTTACGGGGAGAAGCCAAACCTCCGCAATGGGGAGCAAGCGGGCATCGCGTCGGCGCGCCGCAGCATGGCGAACGGCTCGTTAGCCACGTTCGGAGAGCAAGCCTTCATCCCGCCCGCGTAAACCGCAAGTCAGGTCGGCCCCGCACTTGGGAACACGGCTAGCGGAAAGGCCCTGCTCAGACCCCCCCAGCCCTTGAGCAGGGCCACCATTTTCAGAGCGAGGCGCCATCATGGCCATTGCGGACCTGTCCCAGGAAGCCGAAGATTGCCGGCGCAAGGCGCTCAGCTACCTAGGGCAGCCTGAGGCGCCGTTCCTGCTCCACCTAGCCCGCGAGTTCGAGCGGATCGAGAATGAGCGGCGCTCCAGGTGGCGCAGGCACGAGCACCCGCCGACCCGCTGACGGGGGCCATGGCGCTGATTTGACGCCCAGCGAAAATAGAGGGGTTTCGCTGGCGCGCAGCAGCCAATAGGGCGCCGCGATGATCGACACTCCGGTTTTCTTCAGCGGCATCGGGGGCAGCGGGATGCTGCCGCTGGCAAGTATCGTCCGCGCCGGCGGCGCGCGGGTCGCCGGGTCCGACCGCTCGCTCGACGCCGGTCGGACGCCGCACAAGTTCGAATACCTGCGCTCGCTCGGCATCCAACTGTTCGCCCAGGACGGGTCGGGCCTGCACCCGGGCATGACTCTGGTCACCTCGGCAGCAGTCGAAGCCGATGTGCCCGACGTCGTTCGCGCTCGCGACCTAGGCCTTGCGCACCTGACACGCCCGCAGTTCCTCGCCCGCTTGCTCAACGAAGCGGGGCGCAGCGTGGCGGTCGGCGGAACCAGCGGCAAGTCGACGGTTACCGGCATGATCGGCTGGATCCTGCACGCCTGCCATCGTCAGCCGACGGTGATGAACGGCGCGGTGATGAAGAACTTCGTCACGCCCTCGGCGCCATTCGCCAGTGCCCTCGTCGGGGACCCCGAACTGTTCGTCAGCGAGGTCGACGAAAGCGACGGCTCGATTGCGCTCTACCGGCCGGAAATCGCGGTGCTGACCAACATCAGCCTTGACCACAAGGAAATGGCGGAGCTGCGCCAGCTGTTCGCCGGCTTTCTCAACGCAGCGCGCAAGGCGGTGCTCAACCTCGACGACCCGGAGACGCGGATCCTCGCCGACGCGGTCCCAGCCGACAAGGTGATCGGCTACGGCTTCGATAGCCCTGGGGCCGATCTCATGGGCAAGAACCTGCAGCTGGAGACTGACGGCGTCACGTTCGCGCTTGAAGCCGAGGGCGAGCGCCACGAGGTGAGGCTTGGCGTTCCCGGCCGTCACAATGCGTCCAACGCGCTGGCGGCGCTCGCCGCCGCCCAGGCGCTCGGGGTACGGCTGGAGGACGCAGTCAATGCCATTGCCCGGTTCGAAGGGCTGAAGCGGCGGCTGGAAACCGTCGGCTCGGCGCGCGGTGTCACGGTGATCGATGACTTCGCGCACAATCCGGACAAGATCGAGGCCACGTTGGCCACGCTGCGCGCGCACGAAGGGCGCCTGCTGATCATGTTTCAGCCGCACGGCTACGGGCCGCTGAGCAAGATGGGCGAGCCACTGGCGGACAGGCTTGCAGGCGGCATGGCGCCCGACGACCGGCTGTACCTTCCCGATCCCGTGTACCAGGGCGGCACGGTGGACCGGGCGCGTGGCAGCGACTGGTTGGCGGCGCAGGTGGTCACGCGGGAACGGCACGCCGAGCACATCCCCGAACGCGCGCAGATCGGCGAAGCCCTGGCGCGGGAGGCGCGCGAGGGCGACCGCATCCTCATCATGGGCGCGCGCGACGACACCCTGATCGACTTCGCACGCGAACTGGTGGAGCGGATCGCCGGCCGGAACTGATGCCCCGCTCCGGCGTCGGAGCGGCATGGCGAGACGTGGCACCGTCACCGGGTGGAAAGTGCGCGCGGACGAGCGCGCGACGCTGCTCGGCCGCTTTCCGCCGAAATACGGCCAGGTCGTCGCCGATCACGTGACCCTGCGCGTCGGCGCCACGGCTGCGACACCCCTGCCCCGCGCTGCTCCGGCACGCATCGTCGGCCGCGCCGACGACGGACGCAGCCTTGAATGCCTGGTGGTCGAGATCGATGGCACGACCGACCGCTTGGACGGATCCACTTACCACATCACCTGGTCGCTCGGCCCCGGACGTAAAGCACGCGAGAGCAACGATGTCCTGCGCGACCATGGCTGGCAGCACATCGACGCGCCGATCGACATCGACCTGGAGCCCGCGCGTTTCTGATGGGCGCCGCCGAGCCGCGCCTGTTCCTCGATGCCGACGGTGTGCTGGCCGACTTCGACGAAGGCGCGCGCCGCCTGTTCGGCATGGACGCGGCGCGGTTCGAGGCAAAGCACGGCCGGCGCGAATTCTGGAAGCGGCTTGCGGCGGCCAAGAACTTTTACGGCAGCTTGCCGGAAATGTCCGACGCGCGCCTGCTGTTCGACCCGGTAGAGCATCTCAAGCCGACGATCCTGACCGGATTGCCGCTGGGCAGTTGGGCGGCGCCGCAGAAGGTGAAATGGGCGGCCGAGCACTTTCCAGGGGTACCGATCGTCACCTGCATGGCGCGCGATAAGCACAAACACATGAGGCCGGGCGACGTTCTGGTCGACGATCGCGAAAACCACCGTGCGGCATATGAGGCGGCGGGCGTAGTGTTCGTGCATCACCGCAGTGCAGTGGACAGCCTCAGGCAGCTGGCCGAGCTGTTTCCGTCGGTGAGCGTGAGCACCTGAGCGTGCTTCGATATGCTCCGCTACTCAGCATGAGCGGCGAGGAGAAATCCGCTCATCCCTGAGTAGCGGCAACACCGCTATATCGCGAAGTACCTAGGCAGCCGCCTTGAGATCGACCTTTTCGACCCACTCGGGCCAGAACACCGGCTCGCGGCTCGACCAGCCCGGCGCCGTTGCGGCGCTTTCGCTGATCGATTGCAGCAGGATTCGGCGTCGGTCCGGGTGAAGGTGCGGCAGAGCGGCGGCGGCGCAGAAGGCCGCAGGCAGCCACGGCCGCGCCGAAGCACCGATCAGGCGCTCGTATAGGAAACGGAAGGCGGCAAAGTTCGGCAGGCGGTCCTGACCAAGGTCGAAGGCCGCAAGCGTGATCAGCATGCCGAGGAACGGATCGATCATGTCGAGCCCGCTGTCGTCCGGCACTTGCAGCCGCAGATGGTCGAGCTGCTTGTACAGCCGGGCCTGGCCACGGATCGACGCCGCTTCCCCCTCGTCGCGCGACCAGCACTCGATCGGGTCGCGACGACCGTACGCCACGTCGAGCGACCGGCGGATGTACCGCTGCGTCGCCTTCGAAAAGCTGGCGAACTCCTTCATTTCGGAAATCAGCATCGCCCCGCTTGCCGGCTGGCTGGTCCGCGTAATCATGAACCCGACTCCTTTTGCCTCGGAGGGATCATGCGGCTGATTTGGTTTCGAGATACTTAACCACAGTCCCAACCCCCGTTCAGATAGAATCAGAGCGGAGTCCTCGCGGCAAGGACAGATGTTGACCGGCGACGGGAAAACTGTGGATTGTTGATTTGTTGCAACGCCGAGGCGTTTTGGTGACGTGGGGGGAACTATCCGGAATCGCGCTCAGGAAACCCTGACGAGGGCACCGGCCGATCACTGCGGCCGGGCTGAGCGGCGGCGGGAGGATCGGACGCATCCATCGATTCGTCGCTGCCGACGTCGGCCTTGGCATCGAGGTCATCGGGGTTGCGCTTGAGCCTGCGCTC
This sequence comes from uncultured Sphingomonas sp., assembly GCA_902806275.1. Lineage (GTDB taxonomy): Bacteria > Pseudomonadota > Alphaproteobacteria > Sphingomonadales > Sphingomonadaceae > Sphingomicrobium. The sequence goes on from CADCVY010000065.1 coordinate 17,243, forward strand.
AAGCTCGCGCTCTGGCTCGCCCGAATGAACCGCGGGAGGCACCCGCCCAGACTGCTTCGTGTCATTCATTGCGGCACCACCTTTGTCATCTCGCTTCAGAACGAGCGGCACTGGTGGCCGTTCCGGTGCGACACCAGATTCGACCGGCTGCCCGGATGCTTCTGCCAATGGGCAAGCGGCTGTTTGCGTCCCGCGCTTTTTGGGACATGAGGTCTGCATGCGAATGCTGCCCCATCCGATCGCTCAAACGCGCTTCTGGGACTGGCGCCTGGCTGCCAAGTCGATCCTCGGTTTCTGGCTGTTCTATTATCTGACCGTCGTCGCGCGGGCGTTCCTGACCAAGGATCCGGGCACGATCCTGTTCAATCGCTCGCTGACGCTGGTGGTCGGCATTATCCTGACCGCCGCCATTTACGTGACCTTCGCGTATCTTGCTCGGACCGCTTCGCTGAAGCGCCGCGTGGTTATCGGCCTCATCGCTTCCCTGCTCGCGGCGGCCTCGCAGGCCGGTATTTTCGTCGCCGCGGACCGCTTCTTGGAAAAGCCGCAGGAGGAGATGCGCTTCACCTCGCAGGAGGGCTTTTCGGTCGTTGAAACGGGCAACACCATGCGGATCGAGCGCGGCGGCCAGGCGCCGCTGGTGCTGACCTGGCCGCGGATGGGGCAGCTGCACCGCCGCGACATCTTCAAATATGCCGCCGACCTGACCGTCACCTGGTTTTTCTTCTACGCCGCCTGGACCGCATTCTACATGGCCATGCTGGCGCAGGCCGACGCCCTAAGGGCGCAGCGGCGGCTAGCCGATGCCGAAAGCGCTGCCCAGGCGGCGCAGGTGCGGGCGCTACGCTATCAGGTGAACCCGCATTTCCTGTTCAACACCTTGAACTCGCTGTCCTCACTGGTGATGACCGGGCGGACCGACCGCGCCGAGACCATGTTGCTGGCACTGTCCACCTTCTTCCGCACCAGCCTGTCGCTCGATCCTACTGCCGACGTCACGCTGGCCGAAGAGATCGACCTCCAGCGCCTCTATCTCGACATCGAGAAAGCGCGTTTTCCCGACCGGCTGCAGGTGGAGATCGACGTGCATCCGGTGATCGAGCAGGCCCGCCTGCCCGCCCTGATCCTGCAGCCGATTGTCGAAAACGCGATCAAGTACGGCGTTTCCAAAAGCCGCAAGGCGGTCATCATCCGCATCGAAGGACGGCCTCTGGGCGACGGGCGAATGCTGCTCGACATCAGCAACCGGCTGAAGCACGGCGGCCCCGACAAGCTCCCGGCCGCCACGCACGAGGGCACCGGGCTTGGGCTGGCGAACGTTTGCCAGCGGCTGGAAGCCCGGTTTGGCACCAGGGCAAGGTGCAGCTTCGGCCCGATGGCCACCGGCGGGTTCAAAGTCTCACTGACGATGCCGGTAGAAACGCATGCATGATCAAGTGCCGCTGAGGGTGCTGATCGCGGACGACGAACCGCTTGCGGCCGAGCGCCTGCAATTGCTTCTGGCGCGGGCCGAAGGCGCCCAGCTGGTTGGCACCGCGAGCGATGGCGACTCTGCCATCAATCTCACCGAAGCGCTGACGCCCGACCTGCTGCTGCTCGATATCGCCATGCCCGGCCTCGACGGAATCGGGGTCGCGCGTTCGCTTGCCGCACAGAAGCCGTCGCCGGCGGTGGTCTTCGTGACCGCCTTCGACCAATTCGCCGTTGCTGCCTTCGAAGTGGAAGCGGTCGACTATCTGATGAAGCCGGTCGATCCGATCCGTCTCCAGCGGGCGCTGGACCGGGCCCGCGCCTATCTCCAGCAACGGTCCGCGGAGCCCGCGTCGCCCAAGGAATCGCGCTGGCTTGAGGAATTCTGGGCTTCCGACCTTTCGGGCCTAGTGCGGATCGCTGCGCGGGACGTCGACCGCGTCTCGGCCGAGCGGGACTATATGCGGCTCCACGTCGGCCGCCGCAGCTGGCTCATCCACCATTCGATGGCCGCGCTTGAGGAAGGCCTGGATCCGGAGCTGTTTGTCCGGCTGCACCGCTCGGCGATCGTCCGCAAGGATTTCATCGGCGGCTTCACGCGCAATCCTTCGGGGCGGTGGATCGCCCGGCTCGGCGACGGCACCGAGCAACCGGTGGGCCGGCTCTACTCCGACCGCGTGCGCGCCATCGCGGGGCGGTGAACGAACACCGCCGCGGCTCCACCCGGAACCGCGGCGGCTCGCCACCTATCACCGCGGCTGGCCTTATCGTGCGCTGACGGTCAGCGCCGCACCCGTCAGTACCGTGACCGTGCCCCGGCGCGAGGCCGCAATGGCAGCGTCGTACGCCGGCTGAGCGCTGGCGATCGCACCTAGGCGGCAGGTCCGCGTGAACTGGAACATCTCGAGCTCGCGCTGGCTGGCCCCGGCGTCGCACACTTGTCCGGCGGCGCCGGCAATGCGGTTGGTCAGCGCCTCACGGCCTTGGGCATCGGCCAGGTTGAGGTCTGCGTAAGAAATCGTCGCTGTCCGCGCCTCTTGCGCGTTGCTGACGGTGGGGGCGACCAAAGCGGTCGCGAACATGACGGCTGCGATCGCCGACAAGGGTTTCAGCATCATCTATCTCCTTTTTCGCGACGCGGGGCGCTTGGGGAGTTGGAGGGATTGCCCCCGCGTCGCCTCACCTCAATTAGCTTGGCCGGAGGCGAAGTCGTGCAGCGGTCGACCAAACAGCAGCGGATTGTCGGCGTGCCGACAAAAGGCATTCGTCGGTCGCCATATCGACGAACGGTGGTCAGCGGGCGTTCAGCTGTTCGACTACTGTTCCGCTGCGCCCTCAGAGCGGTCGACCGCGGCCGTGACCGCGACGTCCATGGTCACGTTACCTACCGTGCGGAAAACGTCAGGGATCATCTCCACAGCGACGAGCAACGCCAGCGGCGCGATTGGGACGCCGAGCGCCATGGCGATCGGCGCAATCGAGCTGATGAAGCTCACCTCGCCGGGCAGGCTGACTGCGCCGTAGCTCATCACCGCCCCCACGGCGGTAGCGGCAATCATCTGCCCGACGCTTGGCTCCAGCCCGAGCCAATGAGCGACGTAGAAGGCGACGGCGGTGTTCATCGCCGGGCCCGTTGCGCGGAACAGGGCGACGCTGATCGGCAGCGTCACGTCGGCGACCTGCTCGCGAATGCCGATGTCCCGGGCCGCCGCCAGCATCGCCGGCAGCGAGGCCAGCGATGAGCGGGTGGAGATGGCCACCGCCTGGGGCGCGATCATGCCGCGCGCGAACACGCCCGGGCGGAGCCGGCCGGCGATGATCGCCAGCGGATAGGCCGCCAAGGTTAACAAAATGCCGACGATCGAGATCAACAGGACGTAGTGACCCAGGCCGGCGAAGGCTTCCCCGCCCGCGGCCGCGCCGACGCTGTAGGCGAGCGCGAACACGCCGATTGGTGCGATCCACAGCACCCAGCTGATGATCACCAGCAAAGTATCGGCGATGGCATCGAACAGGTTGACGACGGTCGCCCGGCGCTCCGCCGCGAGCCGCGTCAGCGCCAATGCGAACAACAGCGCGAACACTACCAGCGGCAGTACATCGCCATTGGACGCAGCCGCCACGACATTGTCGGGGATCACGCCCTTGAAAAACTCGGCAACGCCGGGGAGCGGCCCCGACGCCTTCTGCTCCACGGAGACCAACGCGCCTTGCAGGCTCTCGGCCGTCGCTCGCGGCAGGGGCAGGAGCGCGGCCAGCAGCATGATGGCCGCAGCGCCGAAGATCGCCGATGCCGTGCAGATGATGACGATCCACAACACCGATCGCGCCGCAATGCGCCCGCCCTGTGCCGCCTCGGCGCCGCGGGCGACCCCGACCACAAGGAGCGCGACAACGAGCGGGATGACCGTCATTTTGAGCGCGTTAAGCCACAGCGTGCCAACGAACTCGGCAACGCTCAGCGTTCCGGCGCGGAACTCCGGCTGCAAGCCGCCGGAGAGCGCGCCCAGCGCCAAGCCGACCAGCAAGGCTGCAAGCGGCCAGTAGCCCCGCAGGCGCGGGCCGCTGCCCGCTTTGGCCTGTTCGGCCGTCAATGTGCTGCTCCGAACGTCATGCTCGGCCCTTTGGCGGCAGCGGCGCCGCGCCGCCAGCCCCTAAGCGACTTTTGCCTTGGCCATGGCCTGCACCAGCTTTAGCGCTTCGTGCGCCGACAGCGCCGCGCCTTCCTGCCACAGGCCCTGGTAGCTGAGGTGCTCGCCAGCGAACACGATCGGACCTTCGGGCTTGAGTAGCTCCTGATAGTGTTTTCCCCGGACCCCAGCAGCGCCCTGCCCATCTTCCCAAATTGCGCCGACGCCTTCGGAATACGGGATCAGACCCCAGCCGACGCTGACGCCCTTGGACAGCAGCCGCGACCTGCCTGGGTGCAGCGCCTCCACCGAGTCGCGGCTGACCCGCAGCCGCTCGGCATCGCTCAGTGCCGCGAACTTCTGCGGATTGTCGTTGTTGGTCCAGCCGGCGACGTAGGCGGCGACCAGCACGCCCTTGTCGGCGCCGAAACGGTCCGACGGGTAGATGACGTTCTCGTTGGGGCGGTCGGTCCAGGCGAGCCCGCCGTAGATCAGGTCGTCGGCTTCCCAGAAGCGCGGCGCCTCGAACGCGACCTTGACGCTGGGGAGGTAGTCGACCTCCTTCAGAGCAGCCTTCTTGGCCGGGCTGAAGTCGTTGGGGATGCGCTCGAGCAGGTTGGCCGGCAAGGTCACGACCGCGAAGTCGGCCTCCGCGGCCTGATTGCCGGGGCCATGCTCCACCCGGACGCGCTCGCCGGCCCGGCGGATCGCCGTCACCGGGGATCGCAGCCGCACCAGCGGCTTGACGTGTTCGTAGATCGCCAGCGGAATGCGGTCCATGCCGCCAGCCGGCTGCAACATGGTCGCCTGCATGTCGTAGATGTGCTCGAACAGGTACGGCAGGATCACCGCCGGGGACGGCGCAAGCTCGTTGAACTTCAGGCGCGGCAGCGGCACCGGCGCCTGGGCGTAGCCACCGCCTTCAACGCTGAACCCTGAAGCTCCGCTGGGTGCGTAAGTTCCGTCCTTCCCCACACCGGCGTAAGGCGCCAGGAAACGGCGGACTTTCTGCAGCTCGTCCTTCGACACTTTCCCGTCGAGCGCATGCGCGTCGATGGCTTTGGCGAGCAGCTCGGCGATGTGCCCGCGCATGTCGTTGACCATCCGCCGTTCGGACTGGACCTTGCCGCCAAAGTCCCAACCTGCGCCGCGGTTGACGTTGACGAACGGCTCGAGCTGCACGCCGAACCGCCGCGCATAATCGAGGATGACGCGGTGGGTGCTCGGAATTCGCGCCGCTCCGGCATTCAGGTAGAGGCCCCGGTCGAAGCCCACGCGCTGGTCGGGCCGTCCGGTTTGCGCGACCGTGTCGCCCCCACGCACCGTCCATACCCGCCCGCCGACCCGGTCGCGCGCTTCGAGCACGGTAACATTGTACCCTGCACGCTGGAGTTCATAGGCCGAGACCAGGCCGGCGATCCCGGCTCCGAGAACCACGACCGAGCGGCCATTGCCGCTTCCGGACGGCAAGTGGAAGTTCTCCGCACCCGCGGGCGTCGGCATGGCCAGCCCCATGGCTTCCATCGCTAGGTAGGTGGCACCCGCTCCGCCTGCAGCCCCAATCCGTTCAAGCAACGCCCGCCGTGTCAGCGCCATGCGACTCGCCCCTTTGCAGCCCCGCAAGCGACAGACTGACAACAATTCGCGGCTTACGCCCACAAAATCGTTCCACCGGCGGTATCCGTTCGGCGGCTCGCGCGTTCAGTGCCCGACACTTTCTCAAACAACAGGAGCCCAGCACATGGACAACAACAGCACCTCCGGCGGGATCAGCACGCTGAACACGCTGATCGCGACCACCATCGACAGCGTCACGGGTTATGAGGATTCGGCCAAGAACATCGAAAGCGAGCAGTTCCGCACCATCTTCCGCCAGCGCGCCGACGAGCGCCAGCAGGTGGTCGAAGATCTGCGCAACGAAGTTCGCCGGCTGGGCGGCGACCCGGACGACAGCGGCTCGTTCCTCGGCAAGGCCCACCAGCGCTTCGAGGACTTGAAGGCCGCTGTGACCGGCCGCGACGAAAAGGCGATCATCAACGAAGTCGAGCGCGGCGAGGATTATCTCAAAGAAAAGTTCGAGACGGCGCTCAACGACGGCAGCCTCAGCGGTGAAAGCCGGCAGGTGGTCGAGCGCGCCTACCAGTCCGTCCGCCAGGGCCACGACCAGATCAGCCAGCTGAAGCGCGGCATGCAGAGCTCGTCCACGACGGCCTAGCTCTCCCGACTAACCGCACCCCCGGGCTTCGGGGCGGGCGCGGGGCGGCTCTCCGGCCAGCGGAGCCGCCCCGTTTTGCGTCTCAGCCTAGCAGCCGATCAGCGCCAGCACTTCGCGGCGGCTGCGCTCGTCTTCGCGGAAGGTGCCCATCATGCGGATGGTCGTCATCATCACGCCGGGCGTGTTGACTCCGCGCGCCGTCATGCACGCGTGACTGGCTTCGATGATCACCGCGACGCCTTTGGGCTGCAGGTGGTCCCAGATGCAGTCGGCCACCTGCGCGGTCAGCCGCTCCTGCACCTGCAGCCGGCGCGCGAAGCCGTGCAGCACCCGTGCGAGCTTGCTGATGCCGACGACCTTGTCGCGCGGCAGGTAGGCGATGGAAGCGGTGCCGATGATCGGCGCCATGTGGTGCTCGCAGTGCGACTGAAACGGGATATCTTTCAGCACCACGATCTCGTCGTAGCCGCCGACTTCCTCAAAGGTGCGGCTGAGGTGCTGCGCCGGGTCTTCCTCATAGCCGCGCGCATATTCGCGCCAGGCACGCGCGACGCGGCGAGGAGTGTCGAGCAAACCCTCGCGGTCGGGATCGTCGCCCGCCCAGCGGATGATCGTCCTGACGGCATCGCTGACCTCCGGCGGGACGTCGGCAGGCGGAAGGCTCTCAATAAGGTCGCCGTTCTCGGGTTCGCCGTGATTGGTGGGAAGGTTCACTTGGCCAGCTCCATCGCAATGTCGTCAGCGACCGCGGCCGCCTGCTCACGGATGTCAGGCACCGCGACGATCTCCCAATAGCGGCCTTTGGTCAGCCCGCCGAGCGCCCACAAACGGCTCGCCCCGGACGCGCGGGAGCGCTCGTCGACATCGATGCCAATGCCGAGATGGTCGGCACGGATCTGCTCGGCATCGAGCAGGCTTCGGAGCAGCGGGTCCCGCGTCCGGCCGATCGCATGAAGCGGCCCGGTGCAGTTGAACACGTAGGCGGCTTCGATAGTACGACGACTGCTCGTGCCACGCCGCTGCACTTCCACTTGCAGGGCGTCGCCCGCTTCCCGAGCCGTGGAGATGCGCCCCGCGAGCACTTCCAGGCGCGCATCGGCGATCATCCGCGCCAGCAGCTGTGCAACCTGCGGGGCGATTCGATGGCGGTGAACGTCCCACCACGGCCGCGCATGGCGCAGGAACTGGCGCTGCTGTGCAGGGTGGAGGCTCTGCCACAGCGCCTGGCTGTGCGGACGGAGGCTGTCGATCGCGGCTCGCCAGCCGACCTCGGCGCTCCGCCGCCGAAGCCACCGCCCGAGCGCGCGGAGGTCACCCAGCGGGAGGTCGCCGCGTTCCACCGGCACCGGGTCGAAGTCGGCATGGGCGCGCGGGATCAGCCCGCGGCGGGAGATTGCCACCATACGCCCCCCGTGCCCTGCGGCGTCGAGCGACAGTGCGAGGTCGACCATCGTCAGGCCGGTGCCGATGCTCAACACATCGGCGCCTTGGGCAGCGACGTCGCGCACGGCTGCCTGGGCTGCCGCGCCCCAAGGGTTGGCGATGAAGCGAGCGCCGCTGCTTGCAAATGCCCGCAGCGTCTCCGGTTCCCGGTTACCCGTCGCCAGGCCCAGCGCGTCGGCGACGATCGCAGTCCCGTCGTCCAGGCCGATATGCCAATCTCCGTCCCGCCTTGCTTGCACAGCGGTCCCATCGACGATCGCGGCGTGGCCGCTGGCGACCGCCTGCTGCAGGATCTCGCCAAGGTAGCGACCGTAGAGTCGGCGCTCGGCGAACCCGCGCCGGGCCCCGCCTTCGGCGACGAAGCGCGCGGCGAAATGATCGGGCTCACTCGACCAGGCGCTCATCCCTTCAGCCCGCACGTTGAGGAGGTGGGCCGCGTCTTCCGTAGAATAGGCAACTCCCCGTCCCGCGCGGCCGCTTCCGTCGATCAGGACGGAGCCAACTTTGCGCCGCGCCAGCTGGGCCGCCAGGATCGTACCCGAAGCGCCACCACCGACAATCGCGACCGGCACCCGCCGATCAAATCTCATAATCGGGCCAATTCTCCGGATTTGCCGCACCAGCCCGGCGAAGGCTCATATGTTCGTACATGCGGGTCACCGTTTTTCCAGCCGTCTGGGTGAACCAGCCCGGCACCAGCGCGTGGATCATGCAGGCAACCCCCGCCCCAACCAGCGCGGCGCCGATCTTCACCGCGCCGACGCCATGCCCGACCCAGCTCATGCCGAGCGATCGCGGATGCTCGAGGAACATTCGGTGCGCCAGCCTGGCTTGCTTCCGGTCGGTGATCGTCGGCTCCGCGGCCATCGCCATACCCCCTGAACATTGGTGACCCCGACAGGATTCGAACCTGTGACCTACGGATTAGGAATCCGGCGCTCTATCCTGCTGAGCTACGGGGCCGTGGCGGCCACGAATAGGGACTTGGCGTGCAGCGATCAATTCGGAGCGGAAGAAGGATCAGTGCGCTGCAATTGCAGGGATCGGCCGGCGGTGCGCCAAAGCGGGAATGCGCGACCGGACGTCTGATATCCGCGCCAGGTCGATGTCGGCGAACCCAACGCCGACCTCATCGGCCATGTCGAGCAGGACTTCGCCCCAGGGATCGACCACCAGCGAGTGGCCGAACGTGCGGCGGCCGTCCTCATGCCGGCCAACCTGCGCCGCAGCGACGACGAACAGGCCCGCCTCGATCGCGCGTGCGCGCAGCAGGATGTGCCAGTGCGCCCGCCCGGTGGGCACGGTGAACGCTGCCGGAACCGCGATCACGTCCGAGTCGGCCTCGGCGATGCGCGCGAACAGGCCGGGAAACCGCAGGTCGTAGCAGATGGTGAGCCCGAGCTTGCCAACCGGCGTGCCGTTGACCAGCACCGGACCTTCGCCCCGCTGGTAGGTCGCGGACTCGCGCCAGCTTTCGCCGGTCGGCAGGTCGACGTCGAACAGGTGGATCTTGTCGTACCGGCCGCGGATTTCACCCGTGCGATCGATCACATAGCCGCGGTTGGCAACCTTGCCGTCGCCGACCAGTACCGCAAGCGACCCGATATGCAGCCAGATGCCGTGGTCGCGCGCGGCCGCGCGGCAGGCGGCAAGCACCTGGTCCTCGTCCTCGGGCCGCAGATTGCCGGCGGCGCGCTGCGAGTCGCGGTCGAGCAGGCCCGACATCTCAGGCGTGAACAGCATCGCTGCCCCGCCGCCGGCGGCGGCGGCGATCGCGCCAACCAGGCTTTGCGCATTGGCCTCCGGATTGATGCCGGTATTCGACTGGAACAGGGCGATCCGGGTCATGCCGCAATCAGTTCGTCCAGCCGTCCGGCGCGTTCGAGAGCGAACAGATCGTCGCATCCGCCGACGTGCCGGTCGCCGATGAAGATCTGCGGCACCGTCGTGCGGCCGCCCGCACGCTGGATCATCGTTTGCCGTTCCGGCCCGCTCCAGTCGATCGGGATGCGCTTGTACTCGACGCCCTTGCTGTCGAGCAGCGCCTGCGCGCGCCAGCAATATGGGCAGGTGGACTTGGTGTAGATTTCGATAGTCGGCACGGGTGATCCTTCTGCCTTCTTAAGCCCGGATGTTAACGCATCAACAGGGCAGGACGCACCACACGGGCCCAGCTGATCAGCTCGACCCGTGCCGCGCCCGCCTTGCGCAGCGTTCGGGCGCAGGCTTGGCCGTGCTACCGGTGGTCAGCACATCGTCGATCAGGATGATCGTCCTTCCCGCAATCCGTTGCTTGTCCCCGACCACGAATGCGCCCGCCACTGCTTCCCGCCGCTGCAGTGGGCTCATGCCTTTGAGCGGCGGCGTGCGGCGGGTACGCCGGAGGACGAACGGGTCGTCGGCAATGCGCAGGCGGCGCGACAATTCGCGGGCGACCAACGCTGACTGGTTGAACCCGCGCCACCACAGCCGCGACCGGTGCAGCGGCACCGGCACAAGCAGGCACTCGCCTTGCCCGGTGTCGATCAGTGGTGCCATGGTCCGGGCCAGCGCGACCTTGCGGCCGTATTTGAGCCGAATGGCAACGCCGCGCGACAGATCGTCGTAGGCGACCGCTGCCCGCGTGCGGTCGATCCGCGGCGGCAGCGCCAGACAGGCGCCGCGTTCCTCCGCTTCGGTGCGTGCAGCGGCAACCCGCAAGTGAGACAACCGCCCTCCCCGAGGAACTCGACCTGCTTCCAGCATTCAGTGCAGAAGCTGTGCAGGTCGGCGACGATGAGGCCGCAGCCGGCGCAGCGGGGCGGCAGGACGAAGTCCAACGCCACTTGGGCAAATGTGTTCAGCGCCTGTCGCACCATCCGCTGGTTGTCGCTTGCGGTTCGGCGTCGCACAAGCGGCGAATGGCCGAGCTGTTCGACAATCACCTGCGCGCCACGCGGCGGGACCGCGCGGCAAGCACAGGGTTCGAGCTGTTCCTGCTCGAGCGCGCCTTCAAAGACTGCATGGAACGTCTCGAGATCGTCCAGCGGACGTTTGCCCGCGCGCTGCTGATCGGCTGCCCCGACCCTCGCTGGCTGGCGGTGTTGCGCACCAGCGTCGACGCGGTGGACGCCTGTGACCCGGGGCACGTCTTCGCCCAGGCGGTAGGTGGCCTTCAGGTCGTCGAGGATCGGTGGAGCCCGCCCGCCGCCGCATACGACCTCGTCCTTGCCATCGGCACCCTCGACACCGTCAACGATCTGCCGGGAACGTTTCGCGCCGTCCGGCGGACACTCGCGCCCGACCGCCTGTTCATCGGCGCAATGTCAGGTGGCGAGACGGTGCCGCAGCTGCGCGGAGCCATGCGCGCTGCCGACCAGATTGCGGGTGAAGCCCTGCCGCACGTCCATCCCCGGATCGAGGCGGCCGCCTTGGCTCCGCTGCTTTCGGCGGCTGGGTTCGCGATGCCGGTCGTCGACGTCGACCGGGCGCAGGTCGCGTACCGATCGTTTGACCGGCTGGTGGCGGATCTGCGCGCAATGGCAGCGACCAACGTGCTGGCGGCGCGTCCCCGCCGGCCGCTGTCCCGTGCCGCTTGGCAGGCCGCAGCCGAAAGCTTCGCGGCTGCCGGTGATGGAGAGCGCACGGTAGAGACGTTCGAAACCCTGCACTTCGCCGCCTGGACTCCTGCGGGCGCCCGAGGGAAAACAGCAATGACGCGCGCTTAACCGCGTTGCCGGTAAGAGTTGTTAACTGAACAGCCGTTAGACCGGCACGGTGGACGTGGATCAGGGGAGGGTGGCGTGAGCGCTATCCGGTTGAACTTGCGCGAGCTCGGCGTAGATACGCGCGGAGCGACTGCGATCGAATATGGACTCATCGCGGCACTGATCGCCGTCGCGTGCATCGGTGGGCTGCAAGGGCTTGGCGGCGGCTCCAAGGGGATGTGGAGCAAGCTCAGCAATATCGTCGAGGACCCGTCTAAGGCGAGAACCTAGCTTCGACGCGGCCCGTAGACCACCAGCTTGACCTTCTGGCCAGGCGCCAACTGGCTATTGGCAGCAAGCCCGTTAAGCGCCAGGAACCGGTCCAGCCTGAAGTCGCGGTAGGCCATCTGGCTGGCCAGCGACTGAACCGTGTCCCCAGGACGGACCGTAACCACGTCGATCACCCGCGGCCGGATCGCAGCGGCCTCGGCTGGCGTGATCCGCCGCAGGGAATTGATCATGCCGCTGAACGGCCCGACACCATAACCGCCGCGGGTCATCACAATGAAGTGGTAAACCCGCTGCGGATCCCACTGATAGGCGATGACGCTGACGTCGATAACGCCCGATGATGTATTGATTCTGGTCGTCGTAAGCGCCGCCGGCATGCCGCCGATGGTCAGCCGCTGCGGCGGCGGCACGGGAAGCTGAGAACTCCCGCGGGTCAGTTCCTGAAAGACGTTGACCACGTAGTTCTCGAGCGAGCCGCGGTAGGCTCCGCCACTGAACTGCGCCTTCCCCGCCGATCCCGATACGGTCACGGCATAGGTGCCGTTCTGCATCAGATAGCCGGCTGGGACGCTGAATTGGATGCGCAGGTCCGGATGGGTGAAGGTCGGCCCGTCGATGATCCCCTGGGCCGGATCGTCGTCGACGAACATGCCGTCGATCTGCGCCAGGTAAACGTCGCGATTGCGGATGCCGGTGCCGAGCCGCCCAGTCTGGCGGGCAAGCTGAAGCGCGCGCTGGCTGCGGTTCTCGCTTAACGGATGGGTGCTCGCCCATTCCGGCGTCTGGCGGTTGGTGCGGCCCTGGAGGCGCGACTGCAGCGCGGTCGCCCGGCTCAGCGCCGCAAGAATTCCCGGCCCGCCGGCGGGGTCATAACCCGCGCCGAGCAGATAGCGCATAGCGAGGATGTCGGATTCATACTCCTGCTCGCGCGAGAAGCTGAGCGTCCTGAGGCGAGCCGCTTGCTGCGTGCTCTGGTTGATCATGCTGCCGAACACGCTGTTGCCGAGCACCGCCCCGAGCACCTGGCCGAGGACCCCATAAGTGTTGTTGCGGCGGCTCACCTGCTGCCGGATGTGCGCGTGGTTGGCGGCGATGTGCGCGGCCTCGTGCCCGATGGCGAACGCAAGCTGCGCCTCGTCGTCCATGTACGCCATCAGCTGGCGGGTCACGTAGACATAGCCCCCTGGGACAGAAAAGGCGTTCTCGACCGCCGAGTTCAAGGTCGTGAAGCGAAGCACCTGGCCCGGGTTGGCGAGGCCGGTGTAAGCGCCGATTCGCTGGCCGACGGCGGCGACGTAGTTCGCCCGCGGTCCCCGCTCCTCCCCGCCAAGCTCCTGCACCATCTCCGGGTGCTGACGCTGGGCCTCGGCGATGTCGCGCGGATTAAGGTATCGGTGCGCCTGCGCGGCGACGATTGCCGGGGTAAGGGCCGCGGCGGCCGCCGCGGTCAGAATGATGCTCTTACGCATTGCCAGATCTCCGTACGGCGACAACTTAAGCCCGCGTCAAATTGAACGGCGAATGACTGGAGCGGGTTCCTCGGCGCGAGGCCTAGCCGATCGCCAGGAACTTGGCGCGACGCTGGGCAACCAGCTCGTCGGGCCCGAGCTGGCAGCAGCCGTTAAGCTCTTCGATGACGGCGCCTTTCAGCGAGCCGATCGCCCCTTCGGGATCGCGGTGAGCGCCGCCGAGCGGTTCCGGGATGACCCGGTCGACCACGCCCAGGCCGTGCAAGTCGGCGGCCGTGATCCGCATCGCCTCGGCCGCATCGGCCGCCTTGTCCGCGGTGCGCCACAGGATGGAGGCGCAGCCTTCGGGCGAGATCACCGAATAAACCGCATGCTCGAACATCAGCACGCGATTGGCAGCGGCAATCGCCACCGCCCCGCCGGAGCCGCCCTCGCCGACCACCACCGCGATCATCGGCACGCGCAAGGCCAGGCTTTGCTCCGTCGAGCGGGCAATCGCCTCGGCCTGGCCGCGCTCCTCGGCCTGAACGCCGGGAAAGGCACCGGGCGTGTCCACCAGGGTGACGACCGGCAGGCCGAACCGGTCGGCCAACTTCATCAGGCGGATGGCTTTACGATACCCCTCCGGCTTGGCCATGCCGAAGTTATGGCGCAGGCGGGATGCGGTGTCGGCGCCCTTTTCGTGCCCGATCAGCATCGCACGCCGGCCATCGATCCTGGCCAAGCCGCCGACAATCGCGCAATCTTCGCCGAACGCCCGGTCGCCCGCGAGCGGGAGAAAATCGTCGGCGAGGCCGGCGACATAGTCCTTGAAGTGAGGGCGTTCGGGATGCCGCGCGACCTGCGCCTTTTGCCACGGCGTCAGCCGCGCATACGTGTCGCGGAGGAGCTTGGAAGCTTTTGACTCCAGCCGGCCGATCTCCGCGTCGATGTCGATCGAGCCGCTGCTGGCCGTTTCGCGCAGCTCGGCCACGCGGGTTTCGAGCTCGGCGATCGGCTTTTCGAAGTCGAGGTAGGTCAGCATCTGGCGCGGCGGGTTGGACGAAGCCGCGCCAGCCGTCAACGCGTCCTGGTGGCGAGCGGGTGGCGCGAGTTCACCAGCTCGACCAGGCGGGCGCTGTCGACATGGGTGTAGATCTGGGTGGTGGCGATGTCCGCATGGCCAAGCAGCGACTGCAGCACGCGAAGGTCGGCGCCGCCGGCCAGCAGGTGCGTGGCGAAGGCGTGCCGCAAGACATGCGGGCTGACGCGGTCCGGCGCGATCCCCGCGTCCGCGGCCATCTGCCGCACGATCTGGAACAGCCGCACCCGGCTGAGGTGCGCCTTGTTGCTCGGGAATAGCCATGGCTGCCCGGACGGCACTGCCTCCAGCCACTTGCCGACCGCGCTTTCTGCGCGCGATGAGATTGGCACCAGCCGTTCCTTGCTGCCCTTGCCGCGCACCATCAGGAAAGGCTGCCCTAGGCGAACGCCGTTGCGTGGGAGGCTGACCAGCTCGCTCGCGCGCAGGCCCGATCCGTAAAGCAGTTCCAGCAAGGCAAGGTTCCGCAGCCGGATCGGCTCGCCGGTGGCCGCACGATCCTCGGCGCTCTCGAACATGCGGGCGATCTCCGCTTCCTCCAGGATCCGCGGCAGTGGCCGCTCGAGCCGCGGCCGGGGGAGCGCACCCGATGGGTCGTCCTGGCGCAGCCCGTCGTCGACCAGGAACCCGAAGAAGCGCCGCAACGCCGCCGCCCTCCGCGCGACAGTCGAGGGCGCCAGCTCCGCCCATTGGGCCCCGAGCCGGCCGAGCTCTGTCGCGGAAGCGGACGAGAGGTCTCCCCCGAAGCATTCGGCGGTGCGTTCCAGGTCGCTGCGATAGGCGCTCAGCGTGTGACGGGAAGCGCCGGCTTCGGCAGCCATCATGTCCAGGAAGCGGTCGACTAGCGCCTGGTCTGCCGGCGTCACGTCCGCGACAGCGCTTCCGCTGCGATCATCCGGGCGGTGTAGTCCTGACCGGTGCGCTTGAGCGTCAGCACGGCGTGGAACAGCTGTGCTGACGGCAGCCGCTCGAAGCTCGGCGCCTGCAAGCCAGTGCCTGCCAGCACCGCGACAGTGCCAGGCTGCCCGAGCCGCGCGGCGCCATCGATCATACGCGTCCAGGTCGACCGGCGACCGATACCCAGGCCATAGCGCCGGTTGAGCGCATCGGCGGAGCTCTGGTTGACGCGGCCGAGTCCGGCGAGCCCGGCGACCAGCAAGGCACTCCGCGCCCGGTTGCGGCTGTTGTCACGGCCAATGAAGCCGGTGATCCGCCTGTAACTCAGATCGAGGTCGTTGCCGTCCGGAGCGGCAAGCACCAGCATGGCCCAGCAGCGATCGCCGGCAGCATCATCCATCTCGCTGCACGCGGAACCCCAGCGAGCAGCCTGGCGGTCATAACCGGCAGCAAGCATCGCGGACACCAGCTCGGGCGCGTCCCGCTCCAGCTCTGGATCGGGGTCGACGAGCGTTGCCGCCCGCGCCACCAGCGCGCGCATCGCTTCGCGCTCCAGCGGCGAATCGGCTTTGTCGAGCAGGCGCCGGATCGCGGCCAGCCGAGTGTCGCGGTCGCGCCCGACAAATGCCTGCCGGACCTGCCAGGCGTCGGTCTGCGGCAGGTCGCTCGGATCGGTCGCATCGTAGATCAGGGAATAAAGATCGATCATCGACTGTGACGAAAACACGCCGAGGCCGGTGGCGATCATGGCGGATTGAAGCCGCTGCTGCGGGGAAAGCAGCGGCGCCCGCGCCTGGAATGCGCGCATCCGCGGGGTTGCTCGCCGCAGCAGCCGGTCCGGCGGCACCATGCCCGTCGCGGTCGCCAAGCCGAAGCGCCACGCGGTCAGGTGGTCGACCGGCTCCCACTCGACGGTCACCGCTCGCCCGGTGTTCGCGCCGGCGCCGACCACCTTTTGTGCAAGGATCAGGTCGATGCCGCCGATGCGGCGCGAGCGGCGAGCATTGTCGATCTGCGCCGCCGCGCTCTCCGGCTCGCCGCCAAGCGCCGAACACATTGCCGAAACCAGGGGCCGAACCTGCGGGTCGTAGCGCCGGATGCCGCTTTCCAGTGGGCACAAGGCGGGCGGATCGGCGCTTGCCAACGCACTTTGCACGGCGACCTGGACCATCTTGGGCGTGAAGCGATCGGTGTCGACGCTCGCCACCAGCAGCTGGGCGGCGTCGGCCTCGCCCATCCGCAGCAGAAGCCAGGCGCGTTCGGCGACCCAGTCGACCGGGTTGACGTGGCGCGGCGCACGAACCCGGGCCAGAAGAGCGTTGCGCAAGGCCATGTGCGCCCAGCGCGACGCGATCGGCGCATCCATCCGCCGCATCAAGGTCGAGAGGAACGCTCCGCTTGCCGCTCGCCACGGGTCGGCGCCAAGCGGCGTTCCTGACGGGTCAAGTGCGCCGACGACCCAAGGATCCCGGCGTGCGTGCGCCGGATACTCGACCGGCGGCGGCGGCGGTGGAGGCAGCAAGACGTCCGTCAACTCGGTCGTCGCGCCGTCGTCGCCGGGCGCGGGTGACAGCCTTGGTCTCGCAACCGGGCGCGCGGGCTGGGCGGCCAGCGGTTCGGGGGAGGCGGTCACCGGCTGGGCGGGCTGCGGCGTTGGGGCAGGCTGCGGCTGCGCGGCCTGCTGGGCAAGCGCCGGCAGTGCGATGGCCAGCGCCGCCGCACTGACGAGCAGCGGCTTAGCTCGCATTGCCGCCCTGAGGCACGTCAACCTCGATCGTCCGCGTCGGCCCTTCCTCAACACCCGTCGAAAGGAACACCAGCCCGCCAACGAGCAGCAGAATGATAATGATGAAAAGCACCAATCGCGACATGAGTTTCCGCTTGGATGAACGGGCCAGCGGCGCTTTTGCCGAGCGCCAAAGCCGCTGTATAGCCCTTTCGGGTGAGCGACACAGCGAAGTTCAGGTGACCGGCCTAGCACAGCCCCTCGACCGGCCGGTGGTGCTTGTCGGCCTGATGGGCGTCGGCAAGTCCACGGTCGGGAGACGGCTTGCCAGGCGCCTCGGCCTGCCGTTCATCGACAGCGATTCGGCGATCGAGGATGCCGTCGGCCTGCCGGCCGGCGAAGTGTTCGAACGCTACGGCGAGGCCGACTACCGGGACGGCGAACGGCGGCTGGTGGCGCGGCTGGTCGACGGGGAGGTGCGGGTGATTGCGACCGGCGGCGGCGTGTTCGTCGATCCGCGCACCCGCCAGTTGCTCAAGGATCGCGCGATCACCGTCTGGCTCGATGCCTCGATCGACGTGCTGGCCGAGCGCACCGGCCGCCGCGACACGCGCCCGCTGCTCAAGACCGAAGACCCCAAGGCGACGCTGGAGCAGCTCGCAGCCATCGAACGGCAGGCCTATGCCGAGGCCGATGTTCACGTTCAGAGCGGCCAGGGCGCGCACAAGGACGTCGTCGAGGCCATCATCCGCCTGCTCGACGAGCATCTCGCCAAGCGCAGCGCCGCCTAGCCGGGCACCTCTTCGTCCTGCATGGGCCGATCGACGCCAAAGATGCGCTCGCGGCCGCTATACAGGTCTCCGGTGCTGCGCTGCAGCTCCAGCCGCTCGCAATCGCGCTGCCGGTACTCGTGCTCCACGCGGTCGGTCTCCGCCTCCGGCACGCCGAGCTTGAGCAAGGCCTGGCGGCCCATCACCACCGCGCTTTCAAACAGCTCGCGCTGCATGAAAGCAACGTCAATTCCGGCAAACTCGACGATTTGTCGGCGGTCGTACACGCGGACGAGCACCTGCGCGTGCGGGAAGCTTTCGAGCACACCCTCCAGCTGCGCCCGCGTCAAATCGCGGCTGTCGTGGCAGAACAGAATCGCTTCGGCCGTGTCGGCGCCGGCGGTGCGGAGAAGGTCGATCCGCGTACCGTCCCCGTAATAGACCTTGGTGCCGAACTCCTCGCTGACCTCGATCTGCTCCGCGTCGGCGTCGATGATGGTCACCGGGATGCGCTTGGCCATCAGCATTTGGGCAACCGTCTGGCCATAGCGGCCGTAGCCGACGACGATGGCATTTGTCTCGGGCGAAAGCTCCGGCCCGTCCATCCCCTCGCCGCCGCGTTCCTCACGCCGCTCGAGCCAATCGGTCAGCCGCATCAGGAATGGCGTGGTTGCCATTGAAAGGGTGACCACGGCGCTGAACAGGGACGCCGCTTCCTCCGTGATCAGCCGCGCCGCGGTGGCCTGGGCGAACAGCACGAAGCCGAACTCGCCCGCCTGGCTGAGCAGCAGGCCGAGGCGGACGCTGCGCGGCCAGCTATTGCCGAACAGCCGCGCCAAACCGGCGATCACGACCGACTTGGTGAGGATAACCGCCGCCGCGATGCCGATCACGAACAATGGGCGGGAGGCGATCAGCTGCAGCTCCAGCACCATGCCGACGGAGAGGAAGAACAGTCCGAGGAGGATGGAGCGGAACGGCTCCACGTCACTTTCGATCTCGTGCCGGTAAGGCGATTCGGCGAGCATGACGCCCGCGACGAAGGCGCCAAGCGCCACCGACAAGTGCAGCAGGTGCATCACCGCCGATGCGCCCACGACCGTGAACAAGGCGGCGACGATGAACAGCTCGCGCTCTCCGAACCGGCCGATCAGCCTGAACAAGGGATTGAGCAGGAAGTGGCCGGCGGCGATCAGCCCGGCAATGGCGAGCACCGTATAGAGCGCCATCATCCACCCGCCCGGCGTACCCGGGTCGACCGGCACTGCCGACATTGCCGCGATGATGGTGATCAAAGGGATGATCGACAGGTCCTGGAACAGCAGGACGGAAAAGGCCCGCTCCCCCTGCGGCGTGTTGAGGTCATTATCCGAGCGCAGCATCGGCAGCACCTGCGCGGTCGAGGACAGCGCCAGCGGCAAGCCGATCGCCAGCGCGATCCTCAGCGAGAGGTCGGCAACCGCAAAAAGAACAGCGGTGATCGCGATGCCGCACAGCACAACCTGCGCAAGGCCGAGGCCGAAGATGTCGCGCCGCAGCCGCCACAGCCGGCTCGGCTGCAGCTCCAGCCCGACGATGAACAGCAGCAGGGCGATGCCGATGTCGGTGATGCTGAGCAGCTGCTGCGGGTCGCCGATCAGGCCGAGCGCCTGCGGACCAATCAGCGCGCCGGCGACGATGTAGCCCAAGGTCGCCCCCAGCTTCAGCCGCCGGAAGATGATGACGAAAAACAAGGCGGCGCCGAGCATGATGGCGCCGCTTTCGATGATCGCGGTGGTCGCCGCGGCGTTCTCCGCCGGCGTGGTCGTGGTCTGGGCAGTCTCGACTGCGATCACCGCGCATCTTCCATCGCCGACAGCAGGGCCCGGAACGGCAGCAGGATGGCTCCATGGCGTCCCGCGCGGGTGCGGGCGGGCGCCAGCGCGAGCAGGCCGGGCCAATCGCCCGCATCGTCGCGCTCCCGTGCCAGCCAGCGGCTCAGCGCCACCATCGCTTCGGCGATCTCGGCATGGTTGCGCCCGCCGGCATGGCCCTCGACCAGCGCCGCCGACGCCTGGCCAAAAGCGCAGGCCTGGACCAATTGTGAGACGGCGACGATGCGCCGGTGGTCATCGAGATGAACCGCAATCTTGATCAGGCTTCCGCAGGTTGGCGAGCGCACCTCGGCGCGGCCATCCTCGCGCTCGAGCACCCTGGGCTCCTGCAGCGACGACGCCAGACGCAGGATCTCGGTGGTGTAGGCCGGCTCAGTCATGCACGGCGCCAGCTGGTGCCCTGGGGTCCGTCTTCGAGGAGAATGCCCACGGCTTCGAGCTCGTCACGGATACGGTCGGCACTAGCAAAATCCCGTGCTTGCTTGGCGGAAGCGCGCTCAGCGATGCGATCCTGAACTTGTTGCTCTGATGGACCGATCGTGCCCCGTGCAACCACCGTATCCGGCTCGTCGAAGATGTCTGCACGAGCAGTGACCCGTCCCTTCGCCCAATCGTCGCCCGTTTGCTGCAGAAAACCAAGCAAGTTTGCACTCGCTTTGAGCAAACCCGGATCCTCGATTTGCATCAGCCTCGACATCGCGAGCGGCGTGTTCAAATCGTCCCTGAGCGCGTCAACAACACCCTCGTGCGGCTCGCGAGAGTCGGCATCTCCGATGATCCGGTAGAGTCGATCGAGATTTGCTTTGGCCCGGGCAATGACCTCATTAGTCCAGGCCAGGGGCTGGCGGTAATGCGCCGACAGCAATGCCAGCCGCAGCGTCTCCCCCTTGTGCCCTTGCACCAGCAGCTCGGTGGGCGTCACGATGTTCCCCACCGACTTCGACATCTTCTCCGCGCCCATGTCGACGAAGCCGTTGTGCACCCAGTAACGGGCGAGCGGCGCGCCGGCGTGGGCGCAGCGGCTTTGGGCAATTTCGTTCTCGTGATGAGGGAAGATGAGGTCGAGCCCGCCGCCGTGGATGTCGATCGTCTCGCCGAGATGCGCGCGGATCATCGCCGAGCATTCGATGTGCCAGCCGGGGCGTCCCCTGCCCCACGGGCTGTCCCAGCCGATCACGCCCGCATCGCTCGGCTTCCACAGCACGAAGTCCGCCGGATCGCGCTTGTAGGGCGCAACCTCGACCCGCGCGCCGGCGAGCATGGCATCGCGGTCGCGCCGGCTGAGCGCGCCATAGTCCGCGTCGGACGGCACGTTGAACAGGAGGTGGCCGTCGGCGGCATAGGCATTGCCGCGCTCCACCAGCCGCTCGATCATGGCGATCATCGGCCCAATTTCGGCGGTCGCATGCGGCGCGATGTCGGAATCGCGGACGCCGAGCGCGCGCATGTCTTCGAGGTAATAGCGTTCGTACCGCTCGGTGATCACCGCCGGATCGACGCCCTCCGCCTCCGCTGCGGCGATGATCTTGTCATCGACGTCGGTGATGTTGCGCGCATAGACCAGGCTGTCCTCGCCATAGGTGTGCCGCAACAGCCGGGCGAGCATATCGAACACCACCGCCGGCCGCGCATTGCCGATGTGGGCGCGGCCGTGGACGGTGGGCCCGCACACATACATGGTGATGCGCTTCGGATCGGCGGGCACGAACTCGCGCTTCTCACGCGCCATGGTGTCGTAGAGGCGGATCACCCTTCCTCTCCCACTGGCCGCGGTTGCAGCCGCCGGGCCTGGACCCAGTCGACGATCGCTCGGCCGCTGGCGTTCAGCAGTGGATAGGTGCGGGAAGTCGTCATCCACTTGGGCCGCTCAGCCTGCGGTCCGTAGACCATGTCGGTGGCGAGGTTGGCCAGCAGGAAAAACAGGGTCACGCCAAGCAGCCCCTTGAGCGCGCCGAAGCCGCCGCCGAGCACGCGGTCGAACGGACCGAGGACCCGCGACCGCCGCGTCCGCCCGCCGATTGACCTGGCGAGCAGCTTGACCAGCAGGAAGCTCGGGATGAACAGGATCGCGAAGGCCAGCACCGCGGCACCGGCCGGGCTGTCGGTAGCGGTGCCGGTCATGCCTTCCCACAACTGGGTGTGGAACAGCTTCAGCATGGCGATCGCCACCACCCAAGCCAGCAGGGAGATCACCTCGTGCACGAACCCGCGCACGAAGCCGACGGCGGCGCCGCCGATCAGGAGCAGAAAGACAAAGACGTCCAGTGCGGTCACGCGCGTTCGGCTAGCGGACGGGCAATCAACGCGCCAGTAGCTGGTCCACCAGGCCGCGCAGGTTGGCGAATTCGGCCAGCCGCAACCCCTCCCCTTTGACGCCCTTGGGCACCCAGGCGGTCTCGAAGCCGAGCTTGGCCGCTTCCTTGAGCCGGAGTGCCGCATGGGCGACCGGCCGGATTTCGCCCGAGAGCGCAATCTCCCCCAGCACCACGCATTCACTTGGGACCGGGCGCTCCGACATCGCAGATACCAGAGCGGCCGCGACCGCCAGGTCGGCGGCGGGGTCCTGCAGGCGGTAGCCGCCGGCGACGTTGAGATAGACTTCCGCGGTGGCGAAGCTGATTCCGCAGCGCGCTTCGAGTACGGCCAGGATCATCGCCAGCCGCCCGCTGTCCCAGCCAACGGCCGCGCGCCGCGGCGTCGCCCCACTCGCCAGCCGAACCGTTAGCGCCTGAATCTCGACCAGCACCGGCCGCGAGCCTTCCATTGCCGGGAACACACTGGTGCCGCTGACCGGCTCGCCGCGGTGGGTCAGGAACAAGGCCGACGGGTTCGGCACCTCCGTCAGCCCCGCACCTTCCATCGCGAACACGCCGATCTCGTCGGTGCCGCCGAAGCGGTTCTTGATGGCACGCAGGATGCGGTACTGGTGGCTGCGCTCGCCTTCGAAGCTGAGCACGGTGTCGACCATATGCTCCAGCACGCGCGGCCCGGCGATGCTGCCGTCCTTGGTGACGTGGCCGACCAGCACCACCGCGGTGCCGCGCTCCTTGGCGAAGCGCACCAGCTCCTGCGCCGAGGCGCGGACCTGGCTGACCGTACCGGGGGCGCCCTCGATCAGGTCGGAGTGCATCGTCTGGATGGAATCGATGATCAGCAGCGCCGGCGCGTGGTCGCCGACAGTCGTCAGGATATCGCGCACCGAGGTCGCGGCGGCCAGCCGCACCGGCGCTCCGCCCAGCCCCAACCGGACCGCCCGCAGCCGCACCTGCTCGGCCGACTCCTCGCCTGACACATAGATCACCGGCCGCCCGCTGTTCGCCAGCCGCGCCGCGACCTGCAGCAGCAGGGTCGACTTGCCGATGCCGGGATCGCCGCCGACCAGCATCGCCGATCCTGGCACGATGCCGCCGCCGACCGCGCGGTCGAATTCGGCCAGCCCGCTCGGCAGCCGCTCCGGCAAAGCGGTCGGCGTATCGAGACCGACCAGCGCAATGCTCCGCCCGCCGCCCTGCAGATTGTGCTTGGCCGCGAAGATGCTCGACACCTCCGCTGCCTCTTGCACCAAGGTGTTCCACTCGGCGCAGTCGGCGCACTGCCCCTGCCAGCGGTTCGCCACCGACCCGCACGCCTGGCACACATATTTGGTCTTCGGCTTAGCCATCGTGGCTTAGGTCTAAAGTCTGCCAGCACAAGCGCAACAGCCGTCCGGCCCGTTCGTTAGGCGAACGCAATCAAGCACAATCGGGAGAGCGACGATGCCCTACGCACGCGCAAAAGACGGCACCCACCTCTATTACAAGGACTGGGGCCGCGGCGCTCCCGTCGCGCTGATCCATGGCTGGCCGCTAACTTCGGACACCTGGGACCCCGTAGCTCTGAAGCTCGTCGAGGCAGGCCATCGCTGCATCTCCCCCGACCGCCGCGGCTTCGGCCGCTCCGACCAGCCGTGGGACGGCTACGACTACGACACGTTCACGGACGATCTCGCCGCGGTGCTCCACGACGCCGGCGTGCGCGAACCGGTGTCGCTGGTCGGCTTTTCGATGGGCGGTGGCGAGGTTGCCCGCTTCGTCCGCACCCAAGGGCGGCAGCGCGTTCGCAAGGCGGCGCTGGTCGGGTCGGTCGTACCCTACATGCTCAAGACCGAGGACAATCCCAACGGTGTCGACCAGTCGACGTTTGATCAGATGGCCGAGGGGATTACCAAGGACCGGGCCGATTTCTTCAAGGACTTCGCCAAGAGCTTCTATGGCAACGGCGTGATCTCCCATCCGGTCAGCGATGCGGTGCTGGACGATTTCTGGCGTCAGGCGATGATGGCCGGCCTGCGGCCGACGCTGGCGGCCGCGAAGGCATTTGCAAGCACCGACTTCCGGCCCGACCTTCGCGCCTTCGAAGGGATCGATACGCTGGTGATCCACGGCACGTCCGACTCGACGGTACCGATCGACGCCACGGCGCGCGAGGTCGCCAAGCGGGTGCCCGGCGCCAATCTGATCGAATATGATGGCAGCGCCCACGGCGTGTTCGCCACCGACACCGAGCGGCTGTGCAAGGACCTGCTGGAATTTCTCGGCGGCGGCGCGCAGGCCGGCGCGTCGCAGGGCCGCCGGGAGGAGCGCGCCTACTAGGCGGCCGGGCAGCAGGGCAGCAGCAGCAGGTTCGCTGCCCTGACCGCAATCGCCTGTTATGGGCGATTCGATGAGCACCCATCCCCTCGCGCCGTTCGGCATGCCGCTGGAGTTCGTCCTGTTCGGCCTGACGCTGCTTGGCGTCGCCTTTTTCCACAAGCGCGCGCTAACGATCACACTCGTCGGCCTGGCCGCGATCCTGGCGTTTGAGACCTTCGTCACCGCTTATCCAACCGGACGGGGCGCCGATGCGTTTCTGGCCCACCTGCGCCACGAGTGGGTACTGATCGCCAACCTGTTCCTGCTGCTGGTCGGCTTCGAAGTGCTGTCGAACCAGTTCGAGCGCAGCAACGTCTCCGACCACCTGCCCAACCGGCTGCCCGACGACTGGACGGGCGGTCTGGCGCTGCTGGCCATCGTCTTCGTGCTGGCGGCCTTCCTCGACAATATCGCGGCAGCGGTGCTCGGCGGAGTGATGGCGCGCCACGTCTACCGTGGCCGCGTCAGCGTCGGTTACCTTGCCGCCCTTGTGGCAGCCTCCAACGCCGGCGGCGCCGGCAGTGTTATCGGCGATACAACGACGACGATGATGTGGCTCAACGGCGTCTCGCCCCTGACCGTCCTGCCCGCTTATGTCGCAGCCGTTGCCGCGTTCCTGGTTTTCGGCCCGTTGGCGGCTCGTGCTCAGCACCGGGTGCAGCCAATCCTTGCCGACGACGAGCCGGGTAATCCGCTGATGTGGCGGCAGATCTGGATTGTGGCCTTCATTCTTGTCGCCGCCGTGGCGGCCAACGTGCTTGCGACCACGCTCAGCGACGGCGAAGAAACGGCGCCATGGCTTGGTCTCGCGCTTTGGGCTGCCATTCTCCTGACCAGCCTGGTCAACAAGCCGGACTGGTCCGTGACCAAGCCTGGTGCTAAGGGCGCCCTGTTCCTGGTGTCCCTGGTCGCAGCCGCGTCGCTTATGCCGCTCAAGGGCCTGCCGGAGCCGTCGTGGCAAACGGCGTTCGGCCTTGGCCTGCTGTCGTCGGTGTTCGACAACATCCCGCTCACCGCGCTGGCCCTCCGACAGGGCGGCTACGACTGGGCCCTGCTGTCCTTCGCGGTCGGCTTCGGCGGGTCGATGGTGTGGTTCGGATCGTCGGCCGGGGTCGCCCTCACCAACCTGTATCCCGAAGGGCGCTCGGTCTGGAAGTGGATCAAGCAAGGCTGGTTCGTACCGGTCGGCTATGTCGTCGGCTTCTTCGTCATGCTCCTGCTGCTCGGCTGGAAGCCGACGTACGAGCGAGGAATGGAGGCGCCCGCGCCCGTTGCCGGGCCCCCACCCCATAGCTAGGCCGCGTCGGTGAGCCTGCTCCCCGAACCCTTCCGCATTCCCGATTTCCGCGCCTACTGGCTGGCCCG
Organism: uncultured Sphingomonas sp.; assembly: GCA_902806275.1. GTDB lineage: Bacteria > Pseudomonadota > Alphaproteobacteria > Sphingomonadales > Sphingomonadaceae > Sphingomicrobium. The sequence continues at coordinate 42,830 of CADCVY010000065.1, forward strand.
GCTGGCCACCACCGTGGCGCAAATGGCGATGGTGATCGTCATCGGTTGGCAGGTCTACGACATCTCCCGCCAAACGATGAGCGTCGGCGATGCGGCTTTCCAGCTGGGACTGGTCGGGCTGGTGCAGTTCGTGCCCTTGTTCCTGCTCACCCCGGTCAGCGGCTGGGTCGCCGACCGGCTCGACCGGCGGCATGTGGCGCGAGCGGTGATCCTGCTTGAGATGCTCTGTGCGCTGGTCCTGTTCGGCGCGACCTACAGCGACAGAATCGACCTGCCGGTCCTGTTCGGCGTTGCGGCACTGCTTGGCGTCGCCCGCGCGTTTGCCGGACCGGCGCTCGGCGCGCTCGCCCCCAACCTGGTGCCGCGCGAGCTGCTGCCGCGCGCTATCGCGCTCAGCTCCACCGCCTGGCAGTCGGGGGCCATCGCCGGCCCGGCCATCGGCGGCATCCTCTACGACATCTCGGCCCACCTGCCCTATGCGGTGAGCGCGGTGCTGTTCGCCTTTTCCGCGGCCTGCCTGTTCCTGATCGGCCCGATCGCGCGCGCCACCATCGAACCAGGCGGGCCGATCCAGCGGATGATCGAGGGACTGCGCTACGTCTGCCGGAACGGATTCGTGCTCGGAGCCATCACGCTCGACTTGTTCGCCGTGCTGCTCGGTGGGGCGACGGCGATGCTGCCGGTCTACGCCCGCGACATCCTCCAGGTGGGCGCCCAGGGACTTGGTCCACTTCGCGCTGCGCCGGCGATCGGCGCCACGCTGACAGCGATTTATTTTTCGATTCGGCCAATCAAGACCAACGTCGGGGTGAAGATGCTGTGGGCGGTCGCCGTGTTCGGTGCCGCGACGGCGGTCTTCGGCCTGTCCACCTCCTACGTCCTGTCGCTCGCCATGCTGGCGCTGCTGGGATCGGCTGACATGTTCTCCGTCTACATCCGCCAGTCGCTCATCCAACTGCACACGCCCGACGAGATGCGCGGCCGGGTCGGGGCTGCCTCGACGCTGGCGATCTCCGCCTCCAACGAGCTTGGCGAGGCCCGCAGTGGCTTCACGGCGGCCCTGCTCGGACCGGTAGCTGCGACCGTGGCCGGCGGCGTCGCGGCGGTCGTCGTCACAGCCTTGTGGGCGCGCTACTTTCCCGAACTGCGCCGAGCCCGCACGTTCGACCTGCCGGAGCCTGCCCCGGAAAAGCCGCCAATAGTCACCGGCGGGGTTTGACGCTGTTCACCGGCCCGTGCCCCTCCCATATACGCCGCCGCACGTCAGCCTCCCCTCCCCCTCCAGGAGATAGCATCCATGAAAGCCGCCAGCATTCTCGAGACCATCGGCAACACTCCGGTTGTGCGTATCAACCGCCTGTTCGGCGACGGCGCCGAAGTTTGGATCAAGCAGGAACGGGCCAATCCCGGCGGCTCGATCAAGGACCGCATCGCCTTGGCGATGGTCGAGGACGCGGAGCGATCGGGAACGCTGAAGCCGGGCGGCACCATCGTCGAACCGACATCCGGCAACACGGGGATCGGCCTGGCGATGGTCGCGGCCGTTAAAGGCTACAAGCTCGTCCTGGTGATGCCCGAAAGCATGAGCCTCGAGCGGCGGCGGCTGATGCTCGCGTTCGGCGCGACCTTCGACCTGACGCCCCGCGAGAAAGGCATGAAGGGCGCCATCGCCCGGGCTGAGGAGATCGTCGGCTCGACCGGCGGTGCGTGGATGCCGCAGCAATTCGAGAACCCCGCCAATCTCGAGATCCACCGCCGCACCACCGCGCAGGAGATCCTCCGGGATTTCGCCGACAACCCGCCGCGGGCGCTGATCACCGGGGTCGGCACAGGCGGTCACATCACGGCCGCGGCTGAGGTCTTGAAGCAGCAATGGCCGGACCTGCAGGTGTTCGCGGTCGAGCCGACGCTGTCGCCGGTGTTGTCCGGCGGCGAGCCGGGCCCGCACCCGATCCAGGGCATCGGCGCTGGCTTTGTGCCGGGGATCATGGACACGGGCCTGCTCGACGGCATCATCCAGGTCGATCCAAACGACGCGAAGGAAATGGCGCGCCGGTCGGCAAGAGAGGAAGGCACCCTGGTCGGCATTTCGTCGGGAGCGACGCTCGCCGCCATCGCTCAGAAGCTACCGGAGCTTGGCGACAACCCGCGTGTCCTCGGCTTCAATTACGACACCGGCGAGCGCTATCTGTCGGTACCCGATTTCCTTCCCGAACAAGCTTAAGCGGCCGCTAACCGCATTCGTTCGGCTGCCGGTTAACCCGCCGGGCCTAAACCTCACAGCGGGGGCGTACATCCGGGTAAATTCCGCGCGGACCGCTGTGAGGACATTATGCGCAGATCACGATTCGTAAGGGCAATCCGGCCGAAAGAGGCCGAGAAAGCTTCGATCAAGGAAGCCTTGTGGTTCGATCTCCGCGCGGCGGAGACCACCGACGACGCCTCCTTGTCCGACTGGCGGGTGACCGGTCTCGAACATTTCGCGGTGCTGCTGGGCGTTACGCACCTGCTGATTACCGCCACCTGTCTGCTGCTGTCTTCGAGCCTGTTCTCAGGGGGCTGGCTGCAGAATCCGCTAGTCCCCGCCGCTTTGGTCCTGGTCCTCGACGCAGGTGCCGCAGCGGCCTTGTTCATGCGCAACCGCGTCGATTTAGCGCCGCACACCATCGTGCGCGGCTTGTGCCTCTACCTCGTGGTCGGCGGCGTCCTGTGGACCTGGTTCGGCCACGCGGTTGCCGACGACGTGTTCCTGATCCCGATCGCCGCCGCGCCGATCGCCATGAGCGCCGGGATCGCGATGGGCGCGATCGTCACCATCAACGCGCCGCCGCTGGCGCTCACCAACGCCGTCGTGTCGGCGTTCGCCGCGATCATGCTTGCAAGCTCCCCGCTCATCACCGTGGGCGTCGAGATCATCTCCATGGTGCTGGTCGCCTACAGCATCGCCGGGGCCCGCAGCTTCATCGCCACCGCACGCAAGCGGCTGCGCCTTGAAGCGCAGGCGCGCAAAGCGCAGCAATTCGTCGACGAATTCGAGAACAGCGGCCGCGGCTGGTTCTGGGAAACCGATTCGCTGGGCACCCTGTCCTACGTCTCGCAGCAATTGGCGGACGACTTCCATCAGCAGCCCGAAGAGTTGCTCGGCCGCAGCTTCACCGACCTGCTGTCCGTCGACAGCCAGGCCGCCGATTCGCTGGAGGAGCGCAAGACGCTCGGCTTCCACCTGTCCGCCCGCTTCCCCTTCTCGGATGTGGTGGTGCGCCCTGCCAGCAGCGAGGACGTGCACTGGTCGCTGTCCGGCAACCCAGTGTTCGACGAACGCGGCCGGTTTCTCGGCTTCCGCGGCATCGGCACCGACCTCACCGAGCAACGGCGTTCCGAGCGCGAGATCTCGCGGCTGGCACGGTTCGACTCGCTAACCGCTCTGCCCAACCGCGCGATGATGCGTCAGACCCTCGAAGAGGCGCTGCGCAATGCCGCCCACCGGCAAAAGGGCTGCTCGCTGTTCCTGATCGACCTCGACCGGTTCAAGAACGTCAACGACACGCTTGGCCACCCGATTGGCGATGCGCTGCTGCGCGAAGTGGCGGTGCGCCTGAAGTCGGTGATGGGCAACCATGGCCAGGTCGGTCGCTTGGGCGGCGACGAGTTCCAGGCGGTGCTGCCCGGCTCGGTCGACATGGGCCTGCTGGAATCGCTCGCCCGAACGCTGATCGAGCAAGTCTCGCGACCCTACGTGATCGAAGGCAACAAGGTCACGATCGGCGCCTCGCTCGGCATCGCCATTGGCGACCCGGGCCGCACCGGCGCGGACGCGCTGGTGCGCAACGCCGATCTCGCGCTCTATGCGGCGAAGGCCGCCGGCCGCGGCAAGCACCGCTTCTACGAAGCATCGATGCACTCGGAAGCGGCCGAACGCCAGCTGCTCGAGAACGACCTGCGGCAGGCGGTCGAACGCGGCGAGCTCAGCGTCCATTACCAACCGATCGTCCGCGCCGCCGGCGAGGAAATCTCGGGCTTCGAGGCGCTGTGCCGCTGGCAGCACCCGACCCGCGGCGCGATCTCCCCGGCCAAGTTCATCCCGCTCGCCGAGGAAGCCGGCCTGATCGGCAAGATCGGCGAATGGGTGCTGAAGACGGCGCTGGAGGAGGCGACCCACTGGCCCGACCACGTGCGCATGGCGGTCAACTTGTCGCCGCTGCAGTTCAACGACCCGAACACCGTAAACCGCATCGCGCAGCTGCTGCAGGAAACCGGCGTTCGGTCCGAGCGGCTCGAGCTGGAGATCACCGAAGGCGTGTTCCTTGCCGAGGGCGATACCACCGACGAGACTTTCGCCAAACTGAAGGACCTTGGCGTGCGCTTGGCGCTGGATGACTTCGGCACCGGCTACAGCTCGCTCGGCTATCTGAAGAAAGCGCCGTTCGACAAGATCAAGATCGACCAGAGCTTCGTCCGCGGCGCGTCTTGCAGCACCAACCGCAATGCGGCGATCATCCGCGCCATCGTAACGCTTGCCGAGACGCTCGGCATGGACACCTGCGCAGAGGGCGTGGAGACCCACGACGACCTGCAGCTAATCCGGGAGCTCGGCGTCAGCATGGTCCAGGGCTACATCTTCGGGCGCCCGGGTACCGCCGAGACCGCCCGTGCACTGGCCAATACCGTGACCGTCGAAGCAGACGGGTATCAGTGCATCCGCGAACCGCGGCACCGGCTAATGCGGCGGGCGATCACGCGCCTGCACGACGAGTTGCTCGAGATCAAGCTGCGAAACATCTCGTCGCAGGGCGCCCTGGTTGACTGCCATGTCGCGGTCGCGCCCGGCACAGCGCTGACCATCGACATGGTCGGCATCGGGCCCGTGCGGGCCGTGGTGCGCTGGGCGCAGGCGGGCAAGTTCGGAGTTGAGTTCGCCGAAGCATTCGACCTCGGCCGGTTGGCGCCGAAAAAGGAGCGGGCGAACGACGTCACCATGCTCCGCCCCTGTTACATCGACCAGCGCAAGGCCGGCTGACCTACCGGCTTGCGACCCGCACCGCGGCGCGGTCCTTGCCATAGAAGTCGTCGAAATAGACAATCGACGACCCGCTCGGCACCGCGGTCAGATAGGTCAGATAAACCGGCACCGGCTGCGGCAGGGCGACCCTCTGTTCGGGCCTGGCGCCCTTCGGCCTGAGCGACTGCCCGAACAGCCAGCGGGCGAAGCGCGGCGCGTCTTCGAGCCGGACGCAGCCGGCGCTCTGCAGCCGCCCGGCTTCCTCGATCTTCTCCCTGACAGGAGTGTCGTGGAGCCAGATGCCTTGATTGTTGGGGAACATGAACTTCATCTCGCCCATTGAGTTGGCGGGGCCGGGGCGCTGGCGCAGGCGGATCTGGGTGCGGCCAGCGGCCACTGACTTCCAGTCGACTGACGAGGCAGGCAGCACCCGGGCGTTCTCCGACCAGTCGGACATCACCTCGTAGCCTTTTTCCTTGAGGTAAGCGGGCCCGCGCTTGAGCACATTGGGCGCGAGGTTCTTCGCGGTTACGTCGGGCGGCGAGTTCCAATAGGGATTGAGCACGGCAAAGCGGATGAAGGCGTTCATCATCGGCGTTTGCGCTACCGGGTCGGGGCGGCCGGCGACCACCCGCATCGAGTCCACCACCTGGCCGTTCTCGTACATGTACAGGCGGGCCGCGGGGGCATTGACGATTGCGTACTTGCCCTGTCCCGAGGGCAGGGCCCGGGCACGTTCGAGGTTGATGGCGAGCAGCCGGCGCTCGGCCTCGCTGCGGTACATGCGGCTGGCAAGCGCCTGGCGAAGCTTGGCGTAGATCGGGTTCATCCACCCCATCTCCTGGACATACTGGCCGGTCGAGGGAGCGGACGCAGCCGCGGTCAGGATGCCGTGCACTGAGGGTGGGGCGGGCTTCAGCTCAGGATCGACGTAGACGATGCCCACGCGGGGGTCGCGCTTGAGGTCGCGCACGTAAGTCACAAGGGCCTGGCTGAGCATCATGTCGGCCCGCTGCACCGACCCTGGGTCGCGCCGCTGCATAGCGTTCTGCACTGCGCGCTGAAGACCGCGGACATTGTACCGGCGGGGGTCGAGATTGTCGGCCTGGGCCGTGCCGAGTTGCTGGATTAGCTGCTGCACGGCGTTGCCCGACCGCGGCGAGAACCACAGGGAGGCGCCGCCGCGAGCCCGATAAAAGGCGGCAACCTCGCCAGCCTCGGCGGATTTCCGCGCGGCGAAAGCGGGTGTCACAGGCATTGACAGCGGAGCGGCAACTGCCAGCGCCGCGGCGACCGTGCCGATACCACCCAAAGAGATCAGCGGTCGGGTGCCGCGCGCGAACTTGCCCATGTTTTGCAATTCTCCAGTTGATCCGCTCACCGCCGACGCGGCGCTTATTACAGCGGCAAACGACACGGCTAGTCCAGCACTTCTGAACGAAAGCCGAACTTGTGGACAAGAACGCCGACATTTCAATGCGTTGCCCGCATGAAAGAAGCGCCGGCACGGCGCCGGCGCTTCCTCGTTCGCAGTGGTGATCGTTAGCTGCGGTTGATGTCGATGTCGCGCACGTAGCCGCGATAGTCGACGCTGCAGCTGAACGAAATGTCGGGCTGGTAAGCATAGCCGGCCGCGCCATAAGCGCCGACGCCATAGGCACCATAGCCGGCGCTGCGGCCGCTACTGGCAAGGCCGCGCACGCGCACGCTGTTCTGGCGCGGGACGACGTTGATGATGCTGACGACCCGCGGCTGGTTGGTCGGCACGCCAAGCAGCGAGGCGACCACGCTCGTCAGGCCCTGGCGGCTTTGCAGACGCTGCTGCACCGCGGCCGAACAACGCTGCGCGGCGATCTGCGTGCTGGCGTTGTTGTACGCGTAGGCGTTGTAGCCGTTGCTGGCGTACGGGTACGCATATGGCTGCTGGTGCGCGTAGGGTTGCTGATATGCGTAGGGCTGCTGATAGGCATACGGATTGGCCGCGTAGGGGTTCGCGACATACGGATTGTTGTAGGACTGCGTGTAGCCCCACTGCGCGCTGGCGGGGGCGGCAGCGGCAAGCGCCGCAAGACCGGCCGTACCGGCGAGGATTTTCGACTTGATGCTCATTACTCGTGCTCCTTTCAGGCTTCGTGAGCCTTCGGGTGCTTAAACGAACGGTTGTTTGCTTATGGGGGCGCAACTCATCCCGCGGCAGTGGCAACCCGCCGCTCGTCAATGAATAGCCGGTGAACTGTTGCCGTGTATTCACCGAAATCGAGAACTTACACGCGCAAACGGATTAGCTCAGAACACTTCGGCAGGCAGCGCCATGACGGTTTCGGCGCCCGCCTCGATCTTGCGCCGCAGTGACGAAGACTGCGGCAATTCGCGTTGAGCGTAGAAGCGGGCGGTTGTTAGCTTGGCGTCATAGTAGGCACTGTCGCCGCTCTCCCCGGCAGCGCGCCGCGCGGCAGCGGCGATCTTCAGCCACATCCAGCCGAGGCTGACCAAACCCATCAGGTCCATGTAGGCGTAGGCGCCCGCGCCCGCATTGTCGGGGTCTGCCATGCCGTTCTGCGCCAGCCACATGGTCGCGGCCTGAAGGTCGCCGAGCGCCGGCTCGAGCGCGGCGGCAATCCCGGCCGGATCGCCTGCCTGCCTGGCTTCGGCGATGTCGCGGCCGAGCAGCTTGAACAGGGCGCGCACACCCCGGCCGCCGTCCTTGGGCAGCTTGCGGCCGACCAGGTCCATCGCCTGGATGCCGTTGGTGCCCTCGTAGATCTGGGTGATGCGGGCATCGCGCACGAACTGCTCCATGCCCCATTCGCGGATGTAGCCGTGGCCGCCGAACACCTGCTGCGCCTGCACCGCCGTTTCGAAGCCCTTGTCGGTAAGGTAGCCCTTGATGACGGGGGTGATCAGCCCGAGCAGATCGTCGGCCGTCTGCCGCTCCGCCTCGTCCTGCGAGCGGCGCATCAGGTCGACCTGCAGCGCGCCCCACAGGACCAGCGCCCGGCCCGACTCGTTGTAGGCCCGCGCTTCCATCAGCATCCGGCGGACGTCGGGGTGAACCAATAGCGTATCGGCGGAGGCGCCTTCGTCGCGTGCGTGGCGATTGAGCGCGCGGCCCTGACGCCGGTCCTTCGCGTAGGCGGCGGCGTTCTGATAGGCGACCTCCCCTTGCGCCAGCCCCTGCAGGCCAACGCCGAGCCGCGCCGCGTTCATCATGATGAACATGGCGGCCAGGCCCTTCTCCGGCTCCCCGACCAGCCAGCCCTTTGCCCCGTCATAGTTCATCACGCAGGTCGCGTTGCCGTGGATGCCCATCTTCTTTTCGAGCGCGCCGCACGCGACGCCGTTGCGCTCGCCCAGGCTGCCGTCGTCGTTGACCAGGAACTTGGGCACCACGAACAGCGAAATGCCTTTGACGTTGTCCGGCGAACCAGGGATCTTGGCTAGCACCAGGTGGATGATGTTCTCGGCCAAGTCGTGCTCGCCGGACGAGATGAAGATCTTGGTGCCGGTCAGGGCATAGCTGCCGTCCCCGTTCGGCTCGGCCTTGGTGTTCAGCAGCCCCAAGTCGGTGCCGCAATGCGGCTCGGTCAAGTTCATGGTCCCGGTCCAGCGGCCGCTGACCATGTTCGGCACGAAGGTCTGCTTCAGCTCGTCGCTGCCCTTGATCAGCAAGGAGGCGATCGCGCCTGAGGTCAGCCCTTGGTACATCTCGAAGCTGTGGTTGGCCGACAGGATATATTCGGTGACCGCGGTGCCGACGACCTGCGGCAGCCCCTGGCCGCCGAACTCCTCCGGGGCGGTCAGCGTCGGCCAGCCGGCCTCGACGAATTGCTGGTAGGCCTGCTTGAAGCCCGGCGGGGTTTCGACCGAGCCGTCGTCGCGGCGCTTGCAGCCATGCTCGTCGCCCACCCGATTGAGCGGCTGCAGCACTTCGGCGGCAAAGCGGCCCGCCTCCTCCAGTATCGCTTCGACCAGGTCGGGGGTCGCGTGGGCGAAGCCGGGCAGGTTCGAATAGCGGCCGATGTCGAGCACATCGTTAAGGACGAACAGGCTGTCGCGGACCGGCGCGGTATAGGTGGGCATCTAGCTTACCTCCATGTCAGTTGCGATTCCTATTGCCGGGTCGGACGGGCGTCCAGCGGCTCGGCAAGTGCTGTGCGACGGACCATCGTTGGCGCAGGCGCTCCAAGATTTCACGCCCAATTCAGGTTAGGGGCGACAAAGGGGCAGCGCGCGCCTATATGGCGGGCCTAATCAGCACGCGCGGGAACCCAGGGGATACAGCTGAAATGCTGACGACCAATCCGTTCGACCCATATGATTTTGATGGGGACAAGCTGCGCGAAGAGTGCGGCGTGTTCGGCATCTGGGGCGCCGACAATGCGGCGAGCTTTTCCGCGCTTGGACTGCACGCGCTGCAGCATCGGGGCCAGGAGGCTGCCGGCATCACGTCGTTCGACGGCCGCCACTTCCACTCGCACCGCGCCATGGGCCATGTCGCCGGCAACTTTGACCGCGACGACGTCATGCGGCGCATGCCGGGCCGCGCCTCGATCGGCCACGTGCGCTATTCCACCACTGGCGAAACTGCGCTGCGCAACGTCCAGCCCTTGTTCGCGGAAATGGCCGAGGGCGGCTTTGCCGTCGCCCACAACGGCAACCTGTCGAACGCCATGAAGCTGCGCCGGACGCTGAACCGCCGCGGGTCCATCTTCCAGTCGACCAGCGATACCGAGGTGATCATCCACCTCGTCGCGACTTCCAGCTTCACCAACAATCTCGAGCGGCTGACCGACGCGCTCAAGCAGGTCGAGGGCGCCTATTCGCTGCTTGTCCTGACCCAGGACGGCCTAGTCGCCTGCCGCGATCCGCTCGGCATCCGGCCCTTGGTCATGGGCAAGCTCGGGGAGGCGACGATCTTCGCCTCCGAGACGGTGGCGCTCGACGTGATCGGCGCTAGTTACCTGCGCGACGTCGAGCCGGGCGAACTGGTGCTGGTCAGCGACAGCGGCATCCGCTCCTTCCGCCCGTTCGGCAACATCGCGCCGCGCCCGTGCATCTTCGAGCATGTCTACTTCTCGCGCCCCGACAGCATCGCCGAAGGCCAATCGGTCTACGAAGTTCGCAAGAACATCGGCGCCGAACTGTCGCACGAAGCCCCGGTCAACGCCGACTATGTCGTGCCGGTGCCGGACAGCGGTGTTCCGGCCGCGCTTGGCTTCAGCCAGGCTTCGGGCATTCCGTTCGAGCTCGGCATCATCCGCTCGCACTATGTCGGACGCACCTTCATCCAGCCGAGCCAGGAAGTTCGCCACCTCGGCGTCAAACTCAAGCACAACGCCAATTCCGCGCTGGTGCGCGGCAAGCGCATCGTGCTGGTCGACGACAGCATCGTGCGCGGCACGACCTCGGTAAAGCTGGTGCAGATGATGCGCGACGCCGGCGCCCGCGAAGTGCACATGCGGATCGCCTCGCCGCCGACCACCCACAGCTGCTTTTACGGGGTCGACACGCCGGAGCGCGCCAAGCTGCTCGCCGCCCAGATGAGCGTCGCCGGCATGGCCGACTACATCAACGCCGACAGCCTCGCCTTTATCTCGATTGAGGGCCTCTACCGCGCGCTCGGCCAGGAACGGAACAACGGCCAGCCGCAGCGCTGCGACGCCTGCTTCACCGGGCAATATCCGACCACGCTGACGGATTTGGTCGAGAAGGACGGCGGTCCACCCCTGGCCCTGGTCGCCAGCCGCTAGCTCGCCGTGCTCCTGCGAAGGCAGGAGCCCAGTGCCTTTGTTCCGCCCCCTAAGAAAAGTAGACCCCTGCCTGCGCAGGGGTACTAGGACGTGATGACCGAAACTTTTCCACCTCTCGCTGGCAAGATCGCCCTCGTCACTGGGGCCAGCCGCGGCATTGGCGCCGCGACGGCCGAGGCGCTGGCCGGCGCCGGCGCGCACGTGATCCTGGTGGCGCGGACGGCAAGCGCGTTGGAGGCGGTCGAGGAGCGCATCCATGCTGCGGGCGGCAGCGCCACGATCGCGCCGCTCGATCTCACCGAGGGCGCGTCCATCGGCAAGCTGGCCTCCGCGGCAGCCGAGCGGTGGCAGA
>CADCVY010000066.1 GCA_902806275.1 uncultured Sphingomonas sp.
ACCACGTTGATCATCCGTCCGTGGACGCAGTCCGTGCTGACCCGGCCGGGCCCCTTCTCGTGAAGAACGAGGCTTTCTTTCTCGATGCCCGGGAGTCCGCCGATACCGGAGCCGATCGACACGCCGGCCCGAAACCGCTCTTCCTCGCTCATGTCGGTGAGCCCGGCGTCCTCGATCGCCTGGCCGGCGGCATCGATGCCGAAGACGATGAAGGGGTCGACTTGGCGCTGCACCTTATGGTCGACGCGCTTGGACGGATCGAAGCCGTACTCATGATCCGCCGGCTTCACTTCGCAGGCGATCCGGCACTTATAGTCGCTCGCATCGAAATGGGTGATCGGCCCGGCGCCGCTCTTCGATGCAAGGATGTTTTTCCAGCTGGTTTCGACGTCCGCTCCCAAGGGAGTGACAAGCCCCAGACCTGTAACGACCACACGGCGCATTCGGATCTCCAAACAATTCAACAGGCCCAAAACCCGTTCGGGCTGAGCCTGTCGAAGCCCTGTCTTGTACCTAACGCACAATCAGGAAGTTAGGTCAGCCCCCTTTGGCTGGCTTCGCCGGCCGCTCAGGACAGGCTTAGACAAGCTCCGGGCGAGCGGCTGTTCGTGTCAGCCCTTGTTCTGGTCGATATATTCGATCGCGTCCTTGACGGTCGTGATCTTTTCAGCGGCATCGTCTGGAATCTCGACGCCAAACTCTTCCTCGAAGGCCATGACCAGCTCGACGATGTCGAGGCTGTCGGCGCCGAGATCGTCGATGAAGCTCGCGTCCTCGGTGACCTTTTCGGCTTCGACGCCGAGATGTTCGACGACGATCTTTTTTACCCGATCATTGGTCTCGCTCATGTGCCGTTTCCTCCGTGTTTTCGTTTGGCCGTCGCACTAGCGGCGCTCCCCGTGGCCCGCAAGAGCGGCGGCCTTGGTGAGGCCAGCCCGAGCGCCTAACTGAGGCACATGGCCGCCCGTCCGCTCACCCCCGGAGAAATCGCCATTGGACGCTCGGTGTTCGGCGACGCAATTGACTACGGCAAGGTGCGGCTGGTGCGACGCAAATGGTGGCCGTTCCAGCCGCGCAATACCGTCATGGCGCCGACCGGGAACATCCACTTCCACCCCCACGACGAGCTGTGGTCGGAGGACTTCGCGCGCGAACCGCTGCACCGGCAGGGTCTCTTCATCCACGAGATGACCCACGTCTGGCAGACGCAGACGCGCGGGCGCTTCTACCTGCCGCTGATGCGGCACCCGTTCTGCCGCTACGCCTACCGGCTGGAGCAGGACCGGCCGTTCGACTGGTACGGGCTGGAACAGCAGGCGGAGATCGTCCGCCACCGCTTCCTCGCCGACCAGGGGGCCACGCCGGCGATCTGCCCACCGCAGTCGCTGCTGCCGTTCGCTGGAACGCCCGTGTAACAATCCTGCCACACAGCGGCCGAGAACGGCGGAAAGCCGCCGCCGCTGGCCTTCACCTGTGCCGCTTTCGGGCATATTGGCGGTGAGTTCGCATCAAGGGGGTTGAAATGCGCTTCACCACAGCTCTGCTTATCGGCACTTCGATCATCGCCATCGCGGCGCCCGCGTCGGCGCAATCGACGCAGGAGGAGGCGGCGCAAGCGGTCAATCCGCCGACCAACGCGCCGACCACCACGACCGAGCCCGAAGGCGCGATCATCGTCACGGCGACCAAGCGCGCGTCGACGGTTCAGGACGTTCCCTTTTCGGTCAACGCCCAGACCCAGCAGGACATCGAACGCGCCAACGCCCAGACGATCGAGGACATCAGCCGCAACGTCGCCGGGCTGGCCGTCCAGAACCTCGGGCCGGGCCAGAGCCAAGTGTCGGTCCGCGGCGTTTCCGCCGGCCAGATCGTCCGCGACCAGCCGGGCGTGAAGGAGCAGGTCGGCGTCTACCTCGACGAGAGCGTGGTCTCGCTGTCGCTGTTCACGCCCGACCTCGACCTGTTCGACCTCAACCGCGTGGAAACGCTCCGCGGGCCGCAGGGGACCCTGTTCGGCTCCGGCTCCGTCGGCGGTACCATCCGCTACATCACCAACCAACCCAAGCTCGGGCGCACCGAGGGGCAGGTTGAAGCCAATGCCAACATCGCCGCCGGCGGGGACAAGGGAGGTCACCTCAAGGGCGCGATCAACGTTCCCCTAGGCTCGACCGCAGCCATCCGCGCGGTAGCCTATGGCACCAAGTTCCCCGGCTTCATCGACGCTTTCGGACCTGCCGGCGGCGACAACGTCAACGACGGCAGCCGCGTTGGCGGCCGGCTGGCGCTGTTGTGGGAGCCCGCACCGAACATCCGCATCACGCCTCGTATCGTCTACCAGAAGGCTGTCGCCGATGGCTTCAACCGCGAGGAAGTGTTCAACCTCTTCGGCAACGAGTTCACTACGCCCGAGATCGATTACGACCGGCGCGAACAGTACCTGCTGCTCCGCGAGAAGTTCAGGGACAAGACGCGGATCGCCGACCTGATCGCCAGCGTCGACGTCGGCGGGGTCGAACTCACTTCCGTGACCAGCCACATCAACCGCAAGATCCTGGTCAGCCGCGACGCTTCGGCGCTGACGGGATCGGTGTCGGTCGATCTTGGCTTCCCCGCAGCGGCGGTGAACCTGCCCTCCAACCTGCGCGACAACACCGATCTGAAGCAGTTCACGCAGGAATTGCGTGCTGCCTCCACCGGATCCGGCCCCTTTTCGTGGGTATTCGGCGGCTTCTACTCCCGCGTCGACCGCGACTACACGCAGCGACTGCCGACACCGGGCTATGACGCGTTCGTCGACGCTGCGCTGGGCGAAGGCGTTTCAGAGGCGGTTGCCAACGGCTTCGGCGCCGACTCGCCGTACAATTCCGACATCCCCTACATCATCAAACAGCGGGCGCTGTTCGGCGAAGCGACCTACGACTTCGGCCAGTTCAAGCTGACCGGCGGCGGGCGCCTGTATGGCTTTAAGGAGACCCGCGACTTCATTTCGGGCGGGCTGTTCGCCAACGGCGACACGCGCGTCGACGACCGCACCAAATCAAGCGGGTTCAGCCCGCGCGTGATCGGCACCTGGGAGCCCAGCCGCAACCTCAGCGTCAACGTCCAGGCGGCCAAGGGCTTCCGCCTCGGCGGCGTCAACGATCCGCTCAACTTGCCGCTGTGCAGCGACGAAGACGAGGACATCTACGGGCCGTTCGCGACCGGGGCCTATGACGACGAAACGCTGTGGAACTACGAAGCGGGCGTCAAATACTCGCTTGGCGGGATCACCTTCAACTCGGCCGTGTTCCACACCCGGATCAAGAACCTGCAGGTCACCGTCGACGCCGGCAGCTGCTCGTCGCGGATCGTGTTCAACGTTCCCAAGGCCCACACCACCGGCATCGAGGCCGAGTTCTCCGCGCGCCCGATGCAAGGGCTCGACCTGTCCGTCGCCTCGAGCTTCGTCAGCGCAGAGTTCGACTCGACGCTGGAAGAGCCGCTCGCCACCCGCACCGGCATTCGCGAAGGCAACCGCCTGCCGACCGTGCCGCGGTTCCAAATCGCTGCGACGGGCACGTATACCGTCAGGCCGCTGCGCACTGCCGACTGGTTCACCACCGCCAGCGTGCAGCATGTCGGCAGCCGCTACACACAGCCGAGCGACCAGGAGAACAACCCGCGTACCTTCGTGTCCGGCCTGCCCTTCAACGGCGCGACGGGCACGGGCGCGACGACGCTCGACCTCAAGCTGCCGTCCTATACGCTCGTCAACCTCTCGACCGGACTGGCGTTCGACAGCGGCCTCGAGGTGGTAGCCTATGCGAACAATCTGTTCGACAAGACGCCGCGCCTGTCGTTCGACCGCGAGCGCGGCGGCCGTGCCCGCCTGGGCTACAATGTCGGCTTGCCGCGGATCATCGGCCTGACCGTGCGGCAGAAGTTCGGGTCCGATGTGGTCGCGGCAGAGCCCTATATCGCCCCGCCGCCTCCGCCGCCGCCTGCCATCGTCGAGCAGCCGGCACCGGCGCCGCCACCCCCACCGCCGCCACCTCCCCCAGCCGCCAGCGGCGAGCGTGGCCAGTAGATTTGTTGAACTAACCCGCCGCTCGCTCCTGCTTGGAGCGGGCGGCGTTGCCGTTGCCCCTGCCCTGCTCAAGGCTGCGCCGCCCGGCAGCGCGTCGCACGTTGCTGTCCTCGGCGCCGGCGTGTTCGGCGCCTGGACCGCCGTTCACCTCCTTCGCGCCGGGCATCGGGTGACGTTGATCGACGCCTGGGGACCAGCCCATTCCCGGTCCTCCTCGGGCGGGGAGTCGCGGATGACCCGCGCCGCCTATGGCAAGGACGCCATCTACGCACGCATGGCGTTCGACAGCCTCAAGGAATGGAAGGCGCTGAGCGCGGTCTCCGGCCTGCCGATTTTTCACGAACATGGCGTGCTATTCTTCTTCCCCGGCGAGGAGGAATACGTCCGCGACAGCCTGGCCGCGCACAAGGCGATGAACCTGCCGACCAAGGCGCTGAGCCGGGCGGAAATGAGCCGCCGCTTCCCGATGATCGACTTCAGCGGGGTCGGCGTCGGCTTGTACGAGCCGGGCTTCGGCGCGCTAATGGCCCGGCGAGCTGTCCAGACACTCGTCGGCATCTTCGTCCAGCGCGGCGGCAAGTATTTGGAGGGCCAAGCCCAGCTGCCCTATCCTTCCGGTCCAAGGCTCGGCTCGGTCGAGCTCGCGAGCGGCGAACGCGTCATGGCGGACCGCTTTGTCTTCGCGCTTGGGCCCTGGCTGCCAAAGCTGTTTCCCGACGTGGTCGGATCCCGCATCCGCCCGACGCGGCAGGAAGTGTTCTTCTTCGCGCCGCCCGCTGGCGACCGCCGCTTCCAGCCCCAAGTTATGCCCGGCTGGGCCGACTTCAACGGCGGCGACGTCTTCTACGGCTTCCCGGACCTCGAGGGCCGCGGCGTCAAGTTCGCCCACGATGCCCATGGCGTCCAAGTCGATCCCGACACCCAGGACCGCCGCCCGACCCAGGCCGCAGTGGCCGAGATCGTCGCCTTCCGCGACCGCCGCTTCCCCGCGCTGCGCGGCGCCCCGCTCACCGAAGCCCGCGTCTGCCAATATGAGAACAGCTCGAACGGCGACTTCCTGATCGACCTGCATCCGCGGCTTGCGAACGTCCTGCTGGTTGGCGGCGGCTCAGGCCATGGCTTCAAGCATGGGCCGGAGGTCGGCCGCTATGCCGCCGGTCGGCTGCTGGGTTCAGCCGCGATCGAGCCGCGCTTCAGCCTTGCGAGCAAGGCCGAAATCCACAACCGCGAAGTGCATTAGTCGGGCTTCTTAGCCACCGCTACCAGCGCCGGGCGCAGCAGTCGGTCCTTCATCATGTAGCCCGCCTGCATTTCTTGGACGATGGTGCCCGGCTCCGCGTCGGCGCTCGGCACTTCCATCATTGCCTGGTGCCGATGCGGGTCGAGCGCTTCGCCGACGGTGGGGATCCGCGTGATCCCCTGCCGGCCGAACACTGCCTCGAGCTCGCGCGAAGTGGCCTCGATCCCGGCGAGGAACTGGCTGGCGACCTTGTCGGCGCGCAGGTCCTGGGTGACGGCGTCGAGCGCGCGGTCGAGGTTGTCCTTGATCGCCAGCATGTCGCGGGCGAAGGCAGTCGCGGCATAGGCCGACGCCTGCTGCTTTTCGGCCTCCAGACGGCGCCGGACATTCTGGGTCTCGGCGGCGGCATAGAGTGCCTTCGAACTGGCTTCCTCCAACTGCTTTTCGAGCTCAGCCACCCGGTCGTGCTCGGCAAGCTCGGGCGCGTCCTCGGCCGTTTCCCTGCGCAGCTCTTCCGCCTGTTCGTGCAATTGTTCATCTTCGATCATGTCATCAATCTCGTGAGCGCTTTTGCCGTGAAATCCACCATGGGCACCACCCGCGCATAGTTCAACCGCGTGGGGCCAATCACCCCGACAACGCCGACCACCTCGCCATTGCTCCCGCGATAAGGCGCGGCGATCACCGATGAGCCCGACAAAGCGAACATCCGGTTCTCCGAGCCGATGAAGATGCGGCAGCCCGGCGCGTCGCGGGCAGTCTCCAGCAACCGGGCGATTTCCTGGCGGTCCTCCAGTTCGTCGAGCAGCTTGCGAACCCGTTCGAGGTCCTCGGCCGCATGGTCATCGATCAGCCTCGCCTGGCCGCGGACGATCAGCACCGGGCGGCGCACATGGTCCTGGCTCCAGTCGGCCAGGCCTGATGCGACCAGCTCTGCCGCCGCCGCGTCGATCGCTTCCTTGCGTTCCCGTATCTCGGCACGCAGCCGCTCCTCTGCTTCGGCCAGGGTCAGATTCGCTAGCCGCGCATTCACGAAGTTGCTGATTTCGGCCAGCGCGCCCGCCGTAGTCGTCGCATCGAGCGCGAGGATACGGTTTTCGACGCTTCCGTCCGAGCCGACCAGGACCGCCAGCGCCCGCGTGCTGCTCAGCGGCACGAAGCTCAGCTGCTTCAGGCGCAGCTCCCGCTTCGGCGCCAGCACGACACCCGCGGCCTGCGACAAGCCCGAAAGCGCCGCCGTCGCCGCGGCCAAGGCGTCCTCGATCGGCTGCTCGCGCACGATCTGCCGCTCGATCTCGCGCCGCTCGCGCGGATCGGGCACCGACGCCTGCATGATCCCGTCGACGAACAGGCGCAGGCCGGTCTCGGTCGGGATTCGGCCGGCGGAGGTATGCGGATGGGTCAGTAGCCCCCGCTCCTCCAGCTCCTGCATCACCCCGCGGATCGAGGCCGGCGACAGGCTCACCTGGCCGGCAAGCGCCTTGGACCCGATCGGCAGCCCGCGTTCGAGATAGGCCTCGACCACCAGGCCAAAAATATCGCGCATCCGGTCCGTCAGTTCGCCGATTGGCTGGGTCATGAAGCGGGATGTAGAGAAAGACTGCCCGCAAATGAACTCCGCTTATCCTGAGTAAGACCGAAGGCTCGTACCGAAGGACCGTCCTTCGATACGCCGCTGCGCGGCTACTCAGGATGAGCGGGTTTAAGTCTGGTCAGCGCCGGTCTAGGGAGCGCCCGCACCAGTATCAGGAGAACACTATGCGCCCCTCCGGTCGCGCCCCCGACCAGTTACGCGAGCTCAGGTTCGAGCCCGGCTTCACCAAGCATGCCGAAGGATCGTGCCTCATCTCGTTCGGCGACACGCGCGTGCTGGTCACTGCGTCGGTCGAGGAGCGGGTGCCGCCGTTCCTGCGCGGCAAGGGCCAGGGCTGGGTCACGGCCGAATATGGCATGCTGCCCCGCGCCACGCACACCCGCGGCAACCGCGAGGCGGCCAAGGGCAAGCAGTCGGGGCGGACGCAGGAGATCCAGCGGCTGATCGGCCGTTCGCTGCGGGCGGTGGTCGACCTGGCGGCGCTCGGCGAGCGCCAGATCACAGTCGACTGCGATGTCATCCAGGCCGACGGCGGCACCCGCACAGCCTCCATCTCGGGCGCCTGGGTTGCGCTGCGCATCGCCGTCGACAAGCTGCTGGAGAGCAAGGCGCTGACCACTGACCCGATCCGCACCCAGGTCGCGGCGGTGAGTTGTGGCATTCACAATGGCGCGCCGGTGCTCGACCTCGACTATGTCGAGGACAGCGCGGCGGGGTCGGACGGCAACTTCGTCCTGACCGCCGATGGAGCGATCGTCGAGGCGCAGCTGACCGCCGAAGGCGAGACGTTCGACGAGGAAGCCCTGCTCCGGCTGCTGCGCCTGGCGCGGATCGGCTGCGGCGAAATCTTCCAGGTTCAGCTGAAGGCGGCCGGCCGGTGAGGCCGGTCGGCGACCGCCTCGTGATCGCCACCCACAATCCCGGCAAGCTGCGCGAGATCACGGCGCTGATGGATCCGCTCGGCATCAGCTGCGTCGGCGCCGAGGAGCTTGGTCTGCCCGAGCCCGAAGAGATCGGGGTCACCTTCGCCGACAATGCCGACCTCAAGGCGCGTGAGGCGGCCGACCTGTCCGGCCTCCCGGCCTTGGCCGACGACAGCGGCCTGTGCGTCGATGCGCTGCATGGACGCCCGGGCGTGGTCTCTGCCCGCTGGGCCGAGGATGCTGGCGGCAAGCGCGACTGGATGCGGGCGATGGAGCGGGTCTGGCGCGAAGTGGAGGCGGCTGGCGAGGATGCCGGCCGTGACGCGCATTTCGCCTGCGCACTGGCGATCGCCTGGCCAAACGACGGACAGGCGGAAACCGTCGAAGGGCGCGTCGACGGCAAGCTCGTGTGGCCGCCGCGCGGCGACCGCGGCTTCGGCTACGACCCGATGTTCGTTCCCGCCGGCTATGACCAGACCTTCGGCGAGCTCGACCCCGATCTCAAGCACCGCATCAGCCATCGCGCCAATGCGTTCGCCAAATTGCTGCAGGCGTTGAACGAGTGAGGGGCGAGCCGCTGGCCTTGTACGTCCACTGGCCGTTCTGTGTCAGCAAATGTCCATATTGCGACTTCAACAGCCATGTCCGAGCCGGCATCGATCAGGGTGCGTGGCGCGAGGCGCTGCTGGCTGACATGGCGCATGAGGCGCGGCTTCTGCCGGGGCGCGAGCTGACCTCCATCTTCTTCGGCGGGGGTACGCCTTCGCTGATGGAACCGCGCACCGTCGCTGCAATCATCGGCGCGGCGCGCGAGCTCTGGCGAGTGGCGGACGATCTCGAGATCACGCTCGAAGCCAACCCGAACTCCGTCGATGCCGCGCGCTTTGCCGACTTGGCTGCCGCAGGGGTCAACCGCCTCTCGCTCGGACTTCAGAGCTTCGATGACGCGTCGCTGGTGTTCCTCGGCCGGGCGCACAGCGCCCGCGAAGGCATCGCCGCGCTAGAGATCGCACAGGCGCACTTCCCGCGGGTCAGCTTCGACCTGATCTACGCCTTGCCCGGGGACACCGAGGAAAGCTGGTCAACGACCTTGCAACGAGCGCTGAGCTTCGGCATCTCTCACCTGTCGCTTTACGAGCTGACGATCGAGCCAGGCACGCGCTTCGCCGCCCTGGCCGCCGCAGGCAAGCTGCAGCCACTCGACATCGACATGGCCGCGGCGCTGTACGAACTGACTGGCGAAATGACCGAGGCCGCCAACATGTCCGCCTACGAGATCAGCAATCACGCGCGGCCCGGATACGAGAGCCGGCACAACCTGACCTACTGGCGATATAACGATTACGTTGGCGTGGGCCCCGGTGCCCATGGGCGCCGGCTCGGAATGCGGACCGTGCGCCATCGCAAGCCCGAGAACTTCCTTGCCGCGGTTGCACGGAACGGCAGCGGTGTCGGCGAAGAGGCGGTCTTGCTCCCCGTCGAAGCTGCCGACGAGGCGCTGGTCATGGGCTTGCGGCTCCGCGAGGGCGTGGACGCAGAGGCGATCGCCCGTCGCTTCG
This sequence comes from uncultured Sphingomonas sp., assembly GCA_902806275.1. Taxonomy (GTDB): domain Bacteria; phylum Pseudomonadota; class Alphaproteobacteria; order Sphingomonadales; family Sphingomonadaceae; genus Sphingomicrobium. The sequence continues at coordinate 9,383 of CADCVY010000066.1, forward strand.
GCCTCATGAAGATCGTCGATCAGCGCACAGTGGACCGGCTCGTGCGGTCGGGCCACATGCTCCGCACCGGCAGCCGCATCGCACTAACTGCAGCGGGCCGGCTGCTACTTGACCATATTCTCGGCGAGATCGCCGCGACGGAGACTACTGCTTCGGTTGAGCCGGAGCGGATGCCGCAATCGGTGCCGGTGTCGCCACAGCCGTTGGCTTTGCTGGCTTGGCGTTGACCGTGGCCATGAACTTGTACTTGTCGACCGGCGCCGCCAGATAGTCCTCGACGGTGAGGTCTGCATCCTCGGCCGCAGCCTTGCGGGCCATGCCGTTCTTGGTCCGGAACGTCACCACAGCCGACTTCAGGCTGCCCATCTGCACCGTGCAGGCGGTGCGCAAATATTGCTCGATGGCGTCCGGCGCGACCTTGTCGCTATTCGCCTTGGTGCTCGCTTCGCGAAGACAGGAGCGGAAAGCCGCGGTTGGCGCATTGATCGTCGCCTGAAGCGCGGTCAAGGTAATCGCTGAGGCACCCAGTAATGCAATCATCACACCTCTCCCCAGCCATCGATGGCAGAGTCGCGACGATGCGCCTTTTCCGCCGCGTTTGGAAGCGCTTATTGGATTGCGGCAATGGTTGAACGGCTGGCTCCTGGCCTGCACATCGTGGCAACGCCGATCGGCAACCTCGGCGACCTCGGCGCACGTGCTGCCGACACCTTACGCAGCGCCGATCGCATTCTCGTCGAAGACACGCGCGTCTCGGGCAAGCTCCTCGCCCATATCGACGCGAAGGCGCCGATGAGCCGCTACGACGATCATTCGAGCGACGATGAACGCCAGCGCATCGTTGCGCTGCTTGGCGACCAGGCCGTCGCCCTGATCAGCGATGCCGGCACGCCGCTGATCTCCGACCCCGGCTACAAACTCGTGCGCGCCGCTCGCGCTGCCGGGCATGCGGTACATACCGTTCCCGGCCCGAGCGCTCTCATCGCCGCCTTGACGCTGGCGGGACTGCCGACCGACCGCTTCCTCTTCGGCGGGTTCCTGCCGCCCAAGCCCAAAGCGAAAGGCGATGCACTGGCCGACCTGGCGGAGCTTCGCGCGACCTTGGTGTTGTACGAAAGCGGCCCGCGCCTTGCCGATACGCTGGCGCTCATGGTCGAGCTGCTCGGCACGCGAGAGGCGGCCGTCGCGCGCGAGATCACCAAGCTTCACGAAGAGTGCGTCATCGGCACTCTCGACGAACTGGCGCAGCGCTACGCGAATTCGCCGCCGCCCAAGGGCGAGATCGTCATCGTCGTGGGCCCGCCCGCTGCAGCCGAGTCCGCAAACGATGCCGAGCTCGACACGGCGCTCGATGAGGCGCTGAGCCGCCTGTCGCCCTCGCGCGCCGCCGCCGAGGTTGCCGAGCGGCTTAATGTGCCGCGCAAGCGGGCCTATGCGCGCGCGCTCGAACGCTCGAAGTGAACCGCCAGCAAGCGGAGAAGCGCGGCCGCAGCGCGGAGACGATCGCCTGCTGGTACCTGCGCCTTCACGGCTGGCGCATCCTGGAGCGCCGCGTACGGGTGCGTGGCGGGCGAAGTAGACATCGTCGCCCGCCGCGGCCGCACCTTGGCCTTTGTGGAGGTGAAAGCCCGTTCGAGCGAGCAGGCCGCCGGCTTGGCGCTTGATCACTGGCGCTTGCGGCGGGTGGCGGCGGCAGCCGACTTGCTCACCAGTCGCTTTGGCCGCAGCGGCGATGAAGTGCGGATCGACGCGGTGCTCGTCGTGCCAGGTCGCTGGCCCCGCCACATGCCCAACATCTGGCAAGGGTGACAAGCACCGCGTCAGACTCTAGGCGCGCCCACATGCCGCTCCGCGTCGCAGTGCAGATGGACCCGCTCAAAGGCATCAACATCGCGGGCGATTCCACCTTCGCCCTGATGCTGAGTGCCCAGCGGCGCGGTTACGCGCTGCACCATTATCTCGCCGATGCCCTGACCTATGAAGAAGGACACGTGTACGCCGACGCCCATGCGGTCACGGTGCAACCGGTCGCCGGCGACCACTTTCGCACCGGCGAGTTCCGCATCCTCGACCTCTGCGCGGACGTCGACGTCGTGCTCATGCGCCAGGACCCGCCGTTCGACCTTGGGTACATCACGGCTACGCACCTTCTCGAACGCATTCAGCGTGAGACGTTGGTCGTCAACGATCCGGCCGCGGTTCGCAACGCGCCCGAGAAACTGTGGGTGCTCGACTTCGCGCAGTTCATGCCGCCGACCGTGCTGACGCGGTCGCTTGGCCTCGCCCGCAAGTTCCTGGAACAGCACGGGGAAGCAGTGCTGAAGCCGCTGCACGGCAATGCCGGCAAGTCCGTGTTTAAGATCGAGCGCGACGGCGCCAATCTCTCGGCCCTGCTTGAGATGTTCAACGCGACCTACCGCGAACCGCATGTGCTGCAGGGCTTCCTCCCCGAGGTGGTCGAGGGCGACAAGAGGATCGTGCTCGTCGACGGCGAGTTTGCCGGCGCCATCAACCGCAAGCCCGGCGCGGGCGAAATCCGCTCGAACCTCGCGGCCGGCGGCACCGCCGAAGCGACCGAGCTGACCGCCACCGAGGGTGAAATCTGCGCCGCGCTCGGGCCAGAGCTCAAGCGGCGCGGGCTGCTGTTCGTCGGCATCGACGTGATCGGCGGCCGCTGGCTGACCGAGGTCAACGTCACTTCGCCGACCGGCATCGTTGCAATCGACAAGTTCAACGGCAGCGACACGCCGGGGCTGATCTGGAACGCGATCGAGCGGCGCTTGGCCGAGCGCCAGGCCGCTTAACCTCATGAGCGACTGGGTCATCCGCCTGATCGAGCAATCGGGCTATCTCGGCGTCGCGTTCCTGATGTTTCTCGAGACGGTCTTTCCGCCGATCCCTTCGGAGGTGATCATGTCGATCGCCGGGGTTTCCGCCTCCCGGGGACGGCTCGAGCTTCCGTATGTGATCGCCGCCGGAACCTCTGGTGCGATGCTCGGCAACCTTGTTTGGTACCTTGCGGCACGCGCGCTCGGTGTGGCGCGGTTACGGCCGTTTATCGTCAGGCATGGCCGTTGGCTGACGATGAACTGGTCGGACGTCGAGCGCGGCGAGCGGTGGTTCGCGCATCACGGCAGCAGCTTCGTGTTTTTCGGACGGTTGCTGCCGACGGTGCGCTCGCTGGTGTCGGTTCCCGCCGGCCTGTTGCGGATGCGCTTCCGCAGCTTTTTCCTCGCCTCGACCCTGGGCACTGCCGGGTGGACGACGCTGCTTGCCGTCGCTGGCTACCAACTCGGCGAGAACGTCGCCGACGTGGAAAGCACAATAGGCCCCATCTCCAACGCGATCATCGTGGTGCTGGCGGCAGGCTACGTCTGGCGCCTGATCCGGTACAAGCCGGACCGCCGTCGGGAAGATGCATCGACTTCGGACTGAGTCGCCCTCTGGCCGCAGCCGCAAGCAGATGATCCGCTATGGTTATTTAGCATTCGGTTTACCGCCGGCTCCCTAAGCCTGCTGCGTCGCGGCCATGGGTTGCCCCACTAACCGGTGCGCTGCGACGCACTCCACCAGTTGCCTCTGCTCAGGCGCGGGGGTGGGCGTGGCGATAGACGTCAAGAAGTCGCGCCGCGTCCACCGCCGTATAGATCTGGGTCGACGACAGGCTTGCGTGGCCGAGCAGTTCCTGCAGCGCCCGCAAATCCGCTCCTCGCGCCAGCAGATGCGTGGCGAAGCTGTGGCGCAGCGCATGGGGCGTCAGCGTGTCGGGCAAGGCGAGGCGGCGCCTTGCCGCGGCAACCGCGCGCCGGACGAGGTCGGGGTTGAGCGGCCCGCCGCGAGCGCCGACGAACACCGGCGTGTCGCCGGAAATCGGGTACGGGCACTGGCGCACGTAGGCCTCGACCGATTCACGCACCGCCGGCACGAGCGGAACGATCCGCGTCTTCGATCTCTTCCCTGTTACTCTGAGCGTTGTGCCCATCGGCAGCGATCGCGCGCTGAGCGACAGCGCTTCGGCGACCCGCAGCCCGGCACCGTAGAGCAGCAGCAGGATGGCGAGGTCGCGGGCGCCGATCCATGGCGCGCTGGCAGCTGCGGCAGCGTCGTCGGCCAGCGCCGTCGCATCTTCCGGAGACGCCGGTCTCGGCAGCGTCCGCGGCTTCTTGGGACCGCGGGTGCGCGGCAAGGCAGCCACTCGCCCCTCCTGCTCGGCCGCATAGCGGAGGAAGGCGCGTACGCCGGACAGCTCGCGCGCGGCTGAAGACGATCCGAGCCCCTCGCCCCGCCGATGAGCCAGGAATGCGCGCAGATCGGCGCCTGTAATGCCATGAAGAGCGGCAACTTCGACCGCCTCGCCGCGGTGGCGCGCGAGGAAATCGATCAGCCGGTGCGCGGTCGCGACATAGGCGCGCACCGTATGGACGGAACGGCGGCGATCGTGCCGGAGGTAGCCAGCCCAACGAGCGGCCAGCCCGCTTGAACTGGTCTGGTCTAGGTGCGGGAGTCCGTCAGCCACGCGCGGATCATAGCCGCAAGGCTGCGGCCAAGGAACATCAACAGTTCCGAGCCGTGGCGGGCGTCGAGGCTGAGATCGGCCCGCTGCCCGAGCGCCAGCAGGCCGCGCGGCATCGGCGGCTCGCCATCGATGCGAATGAGCGCCTCGGCCCGGATGAGGTCACAGGCCGGACCAAACAGCGGGTGGCCGCGGTGAACGGTGCGCATGTCGACGCCGTCGACTTGGTCCATGGTCCGCGCGAGGATCCTGGGCTCGACCCGCTGGACGCCGTCGCTGTCGGCGCGGAAGCCCTCGTCGCCGATGATCAGCGACAAGGCCACGGCGTCGATGCGCAGGATCAGCGGCCATTCCTGGGTGACGACGTGGAGCAGGCGCTCGATGCCATCGGCCTCGATCGCCGCCAGCACGGCGGCGTGAATGGAGGCGACCGCGCCCGAATGACCGCGGGCAAAAGCGATCAGGTCCTGGTTCGCCTCCTCGGCGCCCGCAAGCTGCGCGCGCAGGCTGGCAACTGCCCGGTCTTCGAAGGAAATCACTCGGCCCATTGCCAGCCACGATAACCCGGGAGCGGTTAATTTCCTACTGCGGGCCGACGCACAAAAAGAAACGGCGGCACCTTTCGGCGCCGCCGTCCCCCGTTCAACCGAAGTCGGGCTCAGCCGGCCTTCAGGTGGTTCGAAACGTTGTTGAAGGTCGTGCCCAGTTGGTCGCCGATGTTCTGCATGGCGGCAATCGCGGCAACGGCGATCAGGGCGGCGATCA
>CADCVY010000067.1 GCA_902806275.1 uncultured Sphingomonas sp.
TAAGTTCCGTGACCCGCTGTTGATCGCCGACCACGCCAGCACCTGATCGAGCATCGGCTCGGCGCCCGCGCGCTCCACCGCGTCCCGTTCTATACCCGACAAGGCCCCCATGGCCCGGCTCTAGCCAAGCCAGATGCGGAATGCCACACCGCGGCTAGCCGCCGCCGTTGCTTACTGGGCGGCGGGGCGGCACACCTTTTCGGTCTGCACTCGGCTTCCCGTCGATTCGACCTGCTCGGTCGAGCACACCTGCTTCTCGGCAGTGGTTGCGGTCTGCGGCGTGGTGGTGGCGCAGCTCGCCGCGACCAGCGAAAATGCGAGAACTGATACGCGCTTGAACATGGACGAACTCCGGATGCCTCTACTCTGAAGGGTTACGCCTCTCCCCAAGGCGTGCCGTCAATGAAATAAATTTTCGACAAACGGCCGTTCGAACGCCGCGAGGGGCGCTCACAGGTGGCCGGCGAACTCGGCGAGCAGCCGCCGGTACATGTCGCGCTTGAACGGCACGATCAGGTCGGGAAGCCGCTGCGCGGCCACCCATTTCCACTCGCAGAACTCCGGATGCGCGGTGGCGATATTCACGTCGCTGTCGCGGCCGAGGAAGCGACACAGGTACCAGTCCTGCTCCTGCCCCTGCCACTTGCCGCCCCACAGCTTCGGCTTGAGTTCTTCGGGCAGCTCGTACTTCAGTCGCTCCGGGCAGTCGGCCACCCGCTCGACCAGGTGCGGCGGAATGCCGGTCTCCTCCTCCAACTCCCGCAGCGCCGTCGCCCAGGGCTGCTCGCCCTCGTCGATCCCGCCCTGCGGCATCTGCCACGCCTCGTCCGTATTATCGATCCGCCGCCCGACCCACACCTGCCTGGCGTCGTTCAGCAGCATCACGCCGACCCCGCGGCGGTATTTTCCAACTTCGCTCATCTCCTCGTCATTGCGAGGAGCAAAGCGGCGAAGCAATCCACTTGTGCAAGCGTGGATTGCTTCGCCGCGCTCGCAATGACGAGCGAGGAACGCTAAATACGCCTCATGGCCACTGCCACCCACCTCCTCACCGAGTCCGAAGCCACCGCCAGCCCGCCGCGCGAGGCCGTCGTCGTCCGCTTCGCCGGCGACAGCGGCGACGGCATGCAGCTGACCGGCGGCCAGTTCACGCTGTCGACGGCGCTGGCCGGCAACGACCTTGCGACCTTTCCCGACTTCCCCGCCGAGATCCGCGCGCCGCAGGGCACCACCTTCGGCGTCTCGGCCTTCCAGATCAACTTCGGCTCCTGCGCCATCGAGACCGCGGGCGACCAACCCGACGTGCTGATCGCGATGAACCCCGCAGCGCTCAAGGTGAACGTCGAGCAGCTGCGCGAAGGCGGCCTGATCATCGCCGACGAAGGCGAGTTCGGCAGCCGCAACCTCGCCAAAGCCGGATACGGGCAGAACCCGCTGGAGGACAGCAGCCTGGCGCGCTGGCAGCTGGTCAAGTTCAACATCTCGCAGCTGACGCTCGACGCCGTGAAGCCGTTCGGGCTCGGCAACAAGGAGGCGCTGCGCTGCAAGAACATGTGGACGCTTGGTCTGGCGCTGTGGATGTTCGACCGCGACCGCCAGCCGATCGTCGACTGGCTCAAGACCAAGTTCGCCAAGGCGCCCGAGCTCGCCGAAGCCAACATCGCCGCGCTTAACGCCGGTCACGCGTACGGCGAGACGGTCGAGATCGGCGTTCCGTTCAAGCAGCATGCGCTGGCGCCCGCACCCGCCGAGCCGGGCCTCTATCGCACGGTCACCGGCGCGGAATCACTGGCGCTTGGCCTGGTCGCCGGCTGCCAGCTGGCTGGCCTGAAGATGTTCTTTGGCGGCTATCCGATCACCCCCGCCTCGGCGTTGCTCCACCACCTGTCGCGACTCAAGGAATATGGGATCACCACCTTCCAGGCGGAGGACGAGATCGCCGCCATCTGCTCGGCCATCGGCGCCAGCTACGCCGGCCAGCTCGGGATCACCTCCTCGTCCGGCCCGGGCATTGCGCTGAAGACGGAAGCGATGGGGCTGGCGGTGATGACCGAGCTGCCCTTAGTCATCATCAATTCGCAGCGCGGCGGCCCCTCGACCGGGCTGCCGACCAAGACCGAGCAGTCGGACCTCTATCAGGCGCTCTACGGCCGCAACGGCGACACGCCGATCCCGGTGATCGCCGCGCGCTCTCCCGCCGATGCGTTCGAATGCGCGATCGAGGCGTGCCGGGTCGCCACCCGCTACATGACGCCGGTGATCCTGCTCACCGACGGCTATATTGCCAACGCCGCAGAGCCGTGGCGGGTGCCGGACATGAGCGGCTTTGAGCCGTTCCCGGTCCGGTTTTTCGAGGAGCAGCCGGCGGAGGGGCAGGGCGTTATGCCCTACGCCCGCAACGCCGATTTCGCCCGGCCGTGGATCAAGCCCGGCACGCCCGGCCTCGAGCACCGCATCGGCGGCATCGAGAAAGCGCCCGGCAGCGGCAACATCGATTACAGCCCGCGCGCCCACCAGGAGATGACCGACACGCGCCATCAGAAGGTGGCCAATGTCGCCGACACCATCCCCGACCAGGACGTCTGCCTCGGCCGCGAAGGCGCCGAGCTCGCCGTGGTCGGCTGGGGC
>CADCVY010000068.1:0-13769 GCA_902806275.1 uncultured Sphingomonas sp.
CGAAGAAGCCCATGCCGTGCGCCTCGTCGACGACGATCATCGCGCCCGCCTTCTTGGCGACGGCGACCATCTCCTTGAGCGGCGCGATGTCGCCGAGCATCGAATAGACGCCCTCCAGCACCACCAGCTTGCCAGCGCCTTCGGGCAGGCGCCGCAGCCTTTTCTCCAGGTCTTCGACGCTGTTGTGGCGGAAGCGAACGATCTGCGCATTGCCGAGCGCGCAGCCGTCGTAGATGGACGCGTGGCTGTCGGCGTCGAGGATGATGTAGTCCTCCTTGCCGGCGATGGTGGACATAAGGCCGAGATTGGCCTGGTAGCCGGTCGAGAAGACCATCGCCGAGGATGTTCCGTAGAACTCCTTCAGCGCATCCTCGCATTCCCTGTGGCCCTGATACGTGCCATTGAGGACGCGGCTGCCGGTGGTGCCCGAACCGAACTCGTCGAGCGCCTTCTTGCCGGCCGCGACCACGTCCGGATCGAAGGTCATGCCCATGTAATTGTAGGTGCCGAGCAGGATCGTCCGCTTGCCGTTGCAAATGGCGACTGTCGGGCTTTCGACCCGCTCCATCACCAGGTTGAAGGGGTCGGTAAGGCCGGTGTCGAGCAGCGCCTGCCGCTCGGCGATCATCGGGTCGAACTTGGAGAAGAGGTCCGGGGAGCCGCCTCCGCTAACCGGTGTCGTGCCTTCAATGCCGGGGTCGGTCACTTGTCGTCCTGCAGCCGCCCAAGCGCATCGATCAGCTGGCCGACCGTCTCGATCTCCGCCTGCAGGTTCATGCTGATCAGCACGTCGAACTCGTCTTCGACGTTGGCGACGAAGTCGAGCACCGTCAGGCTGTCCCACTCGAGGTCCTGGGCAAAGCGGGTCGCTTCGGTGACCTCCACACCCTTCTTGTTGAATGGCTCAATCAGCTCGAGGACTTTGGCTTGGGTCTGGGCGCGGTCGGGCATGCTCGGCTCGTTAGTTGCGAGGCAAGCCTTAAGCAACGCAATGGGGCGCAAAAGGGGCAATCACAATGACGAGGTCTCAGGTGGAAGATGTGCAGTTGACAGTGGCGCCGCCTGAAGCTTCGTCACGGCATTTGCCTCCGAGGCACCGTTGCAGCATGTAAGCAACAGGGCTGTTGGAGTACCTCATGCTGAGTCGCAGATCCGTCGTTGCCGGGTTAGGCTCCGCACCCCTGATCATCCCTGCCGCTGCCTGCAGGTCGGCCGCACCGGCTCCAGCAGAGGAACGGGCCCGGTTGCGGGCGGTCCCCGGGTGCGAAGGTTGCGAAGCCGTTTGGGAACGCGCGCCATCCAGCCTTCCTGCCAGGCTTGAACTCGCCAGTGCGCGAGATTCCGGCGATCCCTTGCTGGTGAACGGCACGGTGTTCCAAGCCGACGGCCGCACGCCCGCGCCGAACGTTATTCTCTACGTGCATCATACCAATGCGGAGGGCCGCTATGCGAACGGCACCGGCGAAAGCGAGTGGAGCCGCCGACATGGCCGTTTGCGCGGCTGGTTGAGGACGCGGGTTAACGGCACCTATTCGATCACGACGATCAAGCCGGCACCCTACCCTGGGCGCAACAACCCTGCCCACATCCACATGTTCGTCCTGGATCCTCGGAAGCCGGATCCGTATTGGATCGACGACGTCGTGTTCGATGGCGAGTTCGGCGTTTACGAGCAGTATCGAACGGCGCGCCTCAACCAGGGCGGACCGGGCATCGTGAAGCTGACCAGCCGGCCTGACGGAATGTTGCATGCCCGCCGCGACATCCGGCTGCTGGCCTGAGCAAGCCTCAGGGCACCTCCCATTGCCGACGCGACGTGCCGGATTTCATGACACTGCACGTCAGCCTCCCCCCGCTACACCCAGCCCCGCTCGCGGTACCATGAGGCTGTTTCGATCAGGCCTTGCGCAGTTGGCACCCACGGGCGCCACAGCTCGGGCGAAGCGCCGAGCTTCGGGTTTGCCACCCAGTCATCGTGGGAGAAGTAAGCGGCGCGATCCAGCGTGAGCTTGGCTTTGCCGCGGCGCAGAAGCTGGTCGGCGCGGGCGGCGATGCGGAGCAGGAAGGCGGGTGCGGAGACAATCGCCGGCTTCTTGCCGACCGCCGTCCCCAGCGCGCGGGCGAACTCGCGGTGGGACCAACCGCCCGGCTGGCCGTCGTCGGCCTCGATCAGGATGTTCGACGGGGCGTTCGGCTCCGCCAGCTTGAGGAGCAGGCGGACGAGATCGGCGACGTGGATCAGCGACAGCCGGCCGCGCGGCGGCATGATCATCAGGCCGAGCTTGGCCATCTTGAACAGCTCCAAGGTTTCCGTGTCGCCAGGCCCGTAGACGGCCGGCGGCCGGACCATCGCCCAGTCGAGGCCGGAGCCGCGCACCAGATCCTCCGCCTTTGCCTTCGACGCGCCGTATAGCGACAACTTGGGCTCGCGAGCGGCGAGCGACGACACGTGAACGAAGCGCCGCACGCCGCCGGCGGTCGCGGCCGCCAGCATCGCCAGGGTGCCGGTAACGTTGCCGTGCTCGAAGCCGGCGGCGTCGGGCGCGTTGATGACCCCGGCGACATGGATCACCGCGTTGGCATCGGCGACCAGCCGCTCCAGCGCACCGCGGTCATCGAGGTCGCCTCTGACCCACTCGACCTGCTCGCGTGGCGGCTGCTCGCGACGGGCCAGCGCCTTAATCTCGTTACCGGCGAGCGCCGCCGCATCGATCAGATGCCCGCCGACGAAACCGGTGCCGCCGGTAATCGCAAGCTTCATAGCGGCGACCAGCGGGGAACCGGCGGTTCGTCGTCGCCACGCTGTTCCTTCGCGGCATCGCCGAGCCGCTCCAGGATGGTGTCGAGCAGCGGGTCCATGCCCTCGCCGAGCGGAGCGGAGATCGGGAACAGCGGCGCACCCGTCTCGGCCGCGAGCGCTTCAGTGACTTCGGCGCGCTGCTCGTCGTCGAGCAGGTCGGTCTTGGTCAGGGCGACGATCTCGGGCTTGCCTTCCAGTCCGGAGCCGTAGCTTTCCAGCTCGCCCCGAACGACGCGCCACGCGTCGCCAGGGTGGTCCGCCGACACGTCGACTAGGTGCAGCAGCAGCCGAGTGCGCTCGACGTGGCCGAGGAAGCGGTCGCCGATGCCGGCGCCTTCAGCCGCCCCTTCGATCAGGCCCGGGATGTCCGCGAGCACGAATTCGCGGCCCTTGTGGCGGACGACTCCGAGCTGCGGGCGCAGCGTGGTGAAGGGATAGTCGCCGACCTTGGCGGCGGCGTTGCTGACGGCATTGAGCAGGGTCGACTTGCCGGCGTTCGGCAGGCCGACCAGGCCGACGTCGGCGAGCAGCTTCAGCCGCAGCCAGACCCATGCTTCCTCGCCGTCGATGCCGGTCTGGTGCTGGCGCGGCGCGCGGTTGGTCGAGGTCTTGTAGCTGGCATTGCCGCGCCCGCCCATGCCGCCGTGGAGGAAGGTGATGCGCTGACCTTCCTCGGTCAGGTCTGCGAGCAAAGTGCGGTCCTCGTCGTCGGCGAGGATCTGCGTGCCGACGGGCACCTTGATCACTAGGTCCTCGCCGCCGGCGCCGGTGCGGTTCGACCCCGCACCCCCCTTGCCGCGCGGAGCGCGGAAATGCTGGGTGTAGCGGAAGTCGATCAGCGTATTGAGCCCCGGCACAGCTTCGAAGAGGATGTCGCCGCCCTTGCCGCCATTGCCGCCGTCCGGCCCGCCGAACTCGATATACTTCTCGCGCCGGAAGCTGACCGCCCCCGGCCCGCCGGCGCCGGAGCGGACGAAAATTTTGGCCTGGTCGAGAAAATGCATTGCTGGCGCCGGTTAGGCGATAGGAGCGGGCAGGGGAACCTTCGACCCCGCGTCAGCTGGCAAACGCCGCCGCCTGCCTTGCGAGTTCCTCCGCTAGCGGACGGTACACCGCCCGCTTGCCGTCGGAATGCGGGGTGCTGAACAGGCCGACTTCGGCGTGGCGTGAGTCGTCCCAGCCGGGGAAGCTGGTCACCGGGTAGATGCAGATGCCGTCGAGGTTCACCCCGCGCTCGTGCGCTTCGCGCACTTCGCCGCAGACATAGTGAAACCAGGCGCTGCGGGCGGAGCGCTCGGAGCCAGTTTCGGAGATGAAGAGCGGCTTGGCGAAGCGCCCGTGCGCCTCGACCAGCATGTCGGACAAGGGCCGGAACTCGTGGTGGCCGAGCGGGATGGTCGACCCGCCATCGATCCACTGGTTATCGGGATAGAAGTTCAAGCCGAGCGCATCGGCTGCCCAGTCACCGCCGCCGAGTTCCGGCGCCTTGCGGCCGAGCAGCATGTCGTAGGCTTCGAATTGTGCCAGCCGCAACTCCTCGGCCCGGGCGCGGTCCTCGAGCTCGAAGCTGCGTGGCAGGATGTTGATCAGCGGCTCGGCCCAGAACAGTTTCACGTCGGGGTCGGCCTCTTTCGCCGCGCGCGCGGCGGCGAGCGCTGCGGCGACCAGCCGGCGCTTGAGCCAGCCGCGCTTCTCCTGCTCCAGGCGCGGGAAATAGCCGATGTTCACCGCCCAGGTGAAATAGGAGACCTCATTCATCGGGCAGACCAGCGGCGCCCGTCCGGTCACCTGCCGGTGCAGCCGGACCGCTGCCGCCGAGAAGCTCGCGAACTCCCCGACGAACTCGTCGCTGCCGAGCCGCAGATGATCGGGGAAGCCGTAGTGGCACAGGTCCCAGATGACCTGGATGCCGGCAGCTTGCGCCGCTTCGACCATGAAGGTCCAGCTCGACCAGTCAAACCTTCCACGGTCAGCCCCGATCAGGTGCCAGCGCAAGCCGTCGCGGACCGTCAGCAGCCCGAGTTCGGCACAGGCCAGGTAGTCGTTGAGAACATGGCCCTCGTGCCCGGTGCTGCGGATAAGGTCGAGCCGCAGCCCGTCCGAACGGCGGTGCGACGAGCATTCAAACCCGCCCATGAAGAAGCTTGCGAATTGTTTGGCCGCCGGTGTGAGCATGCGCGGGCCGTTAGGCGAGTGTCCGGCAATCCGCGACCACATGGATCAGCCTTCCCGGCCGGTCTCCGGTTGCGGGTGGTTGGGAACCAGGATCAGCGTCTTGCCCTCAACCCGCCAGGATTTCAGCTGCGACAGGAAGTTCATTCCGAGCACGTCCATGTCGCCCAAACCGGGCGAGGTGACGATCTTCAGGTTGCGGGCCAGGATGTTGCCGACCCAAAGCTCCTCGATCTTCCCCGTCTTGGCCGGAGCCATGCCGTTGGCGGTACGCAGCACCACCGGCGAGAGGCCGGCACCCGCTTCGACCCCAGCGCGCCGAGCGGTGCGGTCGGAGATCGCGGTGATGGTCGCGCCGCTGTCGATCAGCATCCGGCGCTCAACGTCGTTGACCCGGGCATTCACCCAGAAGTGGCCGTCCGCACCCATGCGGACGCGCACTTCCTTGCCGACCACCTGCTGGTCGTCAATGCCGAGCCGCTGGGTGATGCTGGCAAGCTCGGGCTGGTACGGCGCCTGCTGCAGCACGACGAAGATCAGCAAGGCGAGCAGGCCGAACGAGAATGCGAAGCGGATCACCTTGCCGACCACCGGGATGCGCTGCAGCAGCATGATGACCACCGCCGCAAGCACGGCGTAGATGGCCAATTGCTGCCAGTCGGGTCCGGTAATCGGCATGAACTTCAGACCTCCAGCTCGACCCAGGCAGGCGCGTGGTCGCTCGTCTTTTCCCAGCTGCGCGGCGTGCGGTCGACGCCCGCAGCCTTCAGCCTCTTGGCAAGATTGGGACTTAACAGGGCATGATCAATGCGGATCCCGGCGTCGCGCTCGAAGCTGCTGCGCCAATAATGCCAGAAGCTGTAGATCCGCGCGTCGGGGTGGAGGTGGCGGATGGCGTCGGTCCAGCCTTGCCCGACCAGCGCGGCGAACTTCGCCTTGGCTTCCGGCGAGGCCAGCGCATCCTTGGCCCATCGCTCCGGTTTGTAGACGTCCGCGTCGGTCGGGATCACGTTGTAATCGCCGATCAGCAGCGCCGGCGCGCCGCTCTCGAGCAGGTTCTGCGCATGGGCGTGCAGCCGGTCCATCCACTCGAGCTTGTAATCGAACTTGGGCCCGGGCCATGGATTGCCGTTCGGCGCGTACATGTTGCCGATCAGGATGCCGCACACGGCGGCTTCCAGATAGCGGCTTTGGTTAGGATCAGGGTCGGCTGGAAGGCCGCGGCGCGTCTCGACCGGATCGCCGACGCGGCTCAGGATGGCAACGCCGTTCCAGCTCTTCTGCCCATACCAGATCGGGGAATAGCCGACCGCCTGTACCGCTTCGAGCGGGAACGCTTCGTCGGTGCACTTGAGCTCCTGCAGGCCGACGATGTCCGGCGCGAACTCCTCGAGCCACCGGGTCAGCACCGGCAGCCGCGTGTTGATCCCGTTGATATTGTAGCTCGCGATCCGGAGCCGGCGCTTCTTCGGCATGGGCGCTCAACGGTCGAGTGTAAGCACAGTGCCCCTGCCGTCGCTGGTTCACACGGATCGCGACCGAGCCCACCGTTGAAAACCTTGCTGACGCGCTGGAGCAAGTCTTGCGGGAGAGTGCAAAAGCACACGACCTTCGTTGGTGGTCAGCGGCTGAAAACCTGGGCGGCTAATGTCCACTATATGTGGGAAGGGGACCTTAGCTTGATCCGCTACTTTCGCTCCGCCAACCAGATCTTATGCTGCGCGCCTTTGCCGTTGGCCCGGGCTCGGACTTGGGTGGGGTTGGGGGTGAAGCCATTGGCGCTGAGGCGGTGGGTGAAGGCGGCGTCGTCGGCGGCCGACCAGACGGCCAGGATGCCGCCGGGGACTAAAGCTGCCTTGGCTGCTCGGAGGCCCTCGATGGAGTAGAGCTGGTCGTTCTCCGCTCGGGTGAGGCCATCCGGACCGTTGTCCACGTCGAGCAGGATGGCGTCGTACTCGCCGCGCGCCGCCGAGATCACCGCCGCGATATCCTGCTCGACCACCTTCACGCGCGGATCGTCGAGGCAGCCGGCGGTCAACTCCGCCATCGGGCCGCGCGCCCAGGCGATGATCTCCGGCACCAGCTCCGAGACCACCACCGACGCTCCGGCCGGCAGTACCTTCAGCGCTGCGCGCAGCGTGAAGCCCATGCCATAGCCGCCGATCAGCAGGCGCGGGTTCGCCTTGTTCTTCAGCCGCGCGCAGGTCAGCGTCGCCAGCGCTTCCTCCGACCCGCTCATGCGACTGTTCATCAGCTCGTTGCGGTCGAGCACGATCATGAAGCCGCGGTCGCGGCGGAACAGGCGCAGCTCGTCGCCGCCCGGCACCTGCGCGGTCGCCAGCAGCTCGCGAACTTTCATTTTTGAGCAGCTATTTGCGGGCCTTGCGCGCCGCGTATTTGGCGTCGCGCGCCGCCTTGCGCTCCTCCTCGGTCGGCGGGGCCGGAACGGCAGCCATGGTGGCCACTTCAGCTTGCCGAGCGGCCCTCTTGGCTTCTGCTTTCTCCGCCTCGCGCGCATCCTTTTGCGCCTGACGCTCCATCCGCTAAGCGACGACCTTGGGGTCGGGCGCAGGCTTGGCGCGGAGCTTGGCCAGCGCCTTTTCGCGCGCCGCGGCGGCGTTGTTGATCCGATCCTGGAAACTGTCGTTGTACGTCACGTCATTGCTCTCCGGTTTGTGAGGGCACTCGCAGACGCAGGCCGGAACCGCAACTCGGATGGCAGCACCCGGGGTGGTCAGCGCTCCGCCTCCGCCCTACATGGCGCCCACCTTACCGTTCGGGCTGAGCTTGTCGAAGCCCTGTCCTTCCTTCACCCGATCGGAAAAGAACAAAGACAGCCCTTCGACAAGCTCAGGGCGAACGGAGTTTGAGAATGGCTTCTGACGGTTACGATTTCGACGTTCTGGTGATCGGCGCCGGTCCCGGCGGCTACGTCGCCGCGATCCGCGCGGCGCAGCTGGGCCTCAAGACCGCCTGCGCCGAAAGTCGCGAGACGCTCGGCGGCACCTGCCTCAACGTCGGCTGCATCCCGTCCAAGGCTTTGCTCCACGCGTCCGAGCTGTTCGAGGAAGCCGCTCACGGCACGCTCGCAAAATGGGGGGTCAAGGCGCAGGGCGTCGAACTCGACCTAGACGTCATGCACGGCACCCGGCGCGAGGCGGTCCAGGGCCTGACCGGCGGCATCGAGTTCCTGTTCAAGAAGAACAAGGTCGAATGGCTGAAGGGCCTCGCGACATTCGAGAGCGCCGACACCGTCCGGGTAGCGGACCGCACTGTCCGCGCCAAGAATATCGTCATCGCCACCGGGTCCTCGGTGACCCAGCTGCCCGGCGTTCCGGTCGACCAGCAGCGGATTGTGGACTCCACCGGCGCGCTCGAGTTCGCAGAAGTGCCCGAGCATCTCGTCGTCATCGGCGGCGGCGTCATCGGCCTGGAGCTCGGCTCGGTGTGGAAGCGGCTTGGCGCGCGCGTCACGGTCGTCGAGTTCCTCGAGCAGATCCTGCCCGGCATGGATGCCGAGGTGCGCAAGGAATCGAACAAAATTTTCAAGAAGCAGGGCTTCGAGCTCAGGCTGTCGACCAAGGTCACCGGCGCCGAAGTGCGCGACGGCGGCGTCGCGCTGACGGTCGAACCCGCAGCCGGCGGCACTGCGGAGACGCTCGACGCCAGCCACGTGCTGGTCGCCATCGGCCGCCGTCCGAACACCGAAGGGCTGGGGCTGGAGAAAGCTGGCCTGCAGACCAACAACAAGGGCCAGGTCGAGATCGACCACGATTTCCGCACGTCCGTGCCGAACATCTGGGCGATCGGCGACGTCGCGCCCGGCCCGATGCTCGCCCACAAGGCCGAGGACGAAGGCATTGCGGTCGCCGAGAACATCGCTGGGCAAACCGGTATCGTGAACCACGATGTGATCCCGTCGGTCGTCTACACCATGCCCGAGATCGCCGGGGTCGGCCTGACCGAGGAGCAGGCGCGCGAACATGGCGAAATCAAGGTCGGCAAGTTCCCGATGATGGCCAACAGCCGCGCCAAGACCAACCGTGAGCCCGAAGGGTTCGTGAAGGTCATCGCCGACGCCAAATCCGATCGCGTGCTCGGCGTGTGGATCATCGCCAGCCTCGGCGGCACAATGATCGCCCAGGCCGCCCAGGCTATGGAGTTCGGCGCCACGTCCGAGGATATCGCCTACACCTGCCACGCCCACCCGACGCATTCGGAAGCGCTCAAGGAAGCGGCGATGGCCGTGACCGGCAAGCCGATCCATATCTAGATCCTCCCCGGAACGGGGAGGGGGACCAGCGAAGCTGCTGGACGGGGCTCGCCATGTGGAGAACCCCCTCCCGTCAGCGCTGCGCGCTGCCACCTCCCCGTCCCGGGGAGGATCGCTTAAGGAGCACCATGCGCATCCGTCACCAACTGCGCCGCTGGCATGTGTGGCTCGGCTGGATCGTCGGGCTGCCGATCCTGCTGTGGGTGGTCACCGGCCTGGTGATGGTGGCCAAGCCGATCGAGGAGGTGCGCGGGGAAGGGCTGCTCGGCGAGCCCGGCGCGATCCGCCTGGATGGACCTGCCATTCCGCCGGTGGTCGCGGGCGTTCCGCTCAAGTCGCTAGAGCTGCAAAGCCGTGCGCCGGGGCCGCGGTGGGTGATCACGCTTGCTGACGGCACCACGCTGCTTGCCGATCCCACTACGGGAGCATTGCTGCCGAAACTGTCGGCCGCCGATGCCGCCGCCGAAGTGACGGCGCGCTACAGCGGCACTGCCAAGGTCCGCGCCGTCACTCGCACCGATCCCGCTCGTCCGCCGGTCGAGTTCCGCCGCCCCGTTGCCGCATGGCAAGTCGCGATGGACGACGGCACCCACTTCTACGTCGACGCGGGCTCCGGGGAGCTGGTCGCGCGGCGAACGGGCTGGTGGCGCGTGTACGATTTCATGTGGGGCCTGCACATCATGGACCCGCAGACCCGCGAGGACACCCACAACCCATGGGTGATCGGCTTCGGCATCCTGGCGCTGGCGATGACGCTGCTCGCGCTGGTGTTGCTGCCGATGACCAGCAAACGCCGGCGGCGCGGCTAGAGCAGCAGCGCCATGATCAGGTCGAGCAGACTGGCGTCCACATGGGGCATCGCCACTGGTGCAACTGGCGGACATTCGAGGCAGCGGGCCTGGATGCTCGGTCCGGCCAGGATCGCGCGCACCTCGCCGACTGCGGCGGCCAGCTGCTGCTGGGGCCTGCGGGCCAGCACGGCGAACGGGTCGCGCGCCTGCGGGGCATCGCTGCTCTCGTCCGAAGCGAACATCTCCAGCAGATCATCGCGGTAGCTGCGGGCCGGGTCGAGGTAACGCACGCCGCGCTCATCGCCGAGCCTGGCGAGCTGCGCCGCTTTAGCGACTGCTTCCTCCATGCCGCCGAAGCCGTCGACCAGCCCCAACTGACGCGCCGTGCCGCCGTCCCAAACACGACCTTGGGCGATCTGATCGACCTGCTGCGGCGTCTTGCGGCGCGAAGCGGCGACGATGTTGATGAAGCGGACGTACATCGACTCGACGCCGGTCTGAATCAGTTGGTTCGCCGCCGGTGATGGCCCGCGGAGCAGGTCCGGCTCACCCGATAGCGGGGTCGTCTTGACCCCGTCCGCCCCGATGCCGAGCTTCTCGAGCGCGCCCTGGAAACTGGGCAGCACGCCGAACACACCGATCGAGCCGGTGATGGTCGATGGCTCGGCGAAGATGAAGTCGGCAGGCGTGGCGATCCAGTAGCCGCCCGATGCGGCGACGTTGCCCATCGACACGACGACCGGGATCTTGTTCGCCTTGGCTTGGACCAGCGCCTGGCGGATGCGCTCGGAAGCGGTCACCGATCCGCCCGGGCTGTCGACGCGCACCACCAGCGCCTTGACGCTCTTCTCGCGCACCGCTTCTTCGATCTCGCGAGCGATGGTGTCGCCGCCGGCAGTCCCGCCGGTCGCCTCACCATCGACGATCATTCCGGCAACGGTCACGACCCCGATTGGTCCGGCGCCGACCCCATCGACCTGATCGCCGATGTACGATGCCAGCTTGATGCGCTTGTAGCCGGCATCCGTATTGTTGTCGGCGCCGCCAAGCTGCTGCAGCCGCACCTGGAACGCCTGCCGGTCGCCAAGCTTGTCGACCAGCCCGGCGGCCAGCGAAGCCTTGGCCATGTCGCCGCCGGACTGCGCTACCGCCCCGACCGGGTCGCGCAGGAACCGGTCGACGTTCGCCTTGGGCCTTGCCCGCTTGACGCTGTCGCGCCACGTCTCGAGCACCGCCTGATCAAGCGCCAGCGCATTCTGCTTCGCCTCGGGCGACATGTCGTTGCGGGTGTATGGCTCGACCGCCGCCTTGTAGGTCCCGACCCGGTAGACGTTAGCGGTCACGCCCAGCTTGTCGAGCAGGCCCTTGAAGTAGAGGCTGGAGCCGCCGGGCCCCGTCACCAGCACCGCGCCGAGCGGGTTGAGCCAGATTTCGGACGCGGCAGACGCGAGCTGATAGCCATCATCGCTGTAGCCGGTCGCATAAGCGACCACCGGCTTGCCGGCTGCGCGAACCCGCATGACGGCTTCAGCCACGTCGCCGACCGAGGTCTGCCCGCCCCCAAGGAAGCCATCGAGGTCCAGCGCCACGGCCTTGACGCGCCCGTCATCTTTAGCGGCGTCCAAGGCGGCGACGAGGTCGCGCAGCCGATGCTCCTGCACGCGCGTGCCGCCGGCGACATCGGTCCAGCTCAGTCGCGCCGGTTGCTCGGTGACACTGCCATCGAGTGCGAGGTCGAGCACGCCTTCGCCCACCGGGTCCGGCCGCGCCGACAAGGCTGCGTACAGCATGCCGAAGAACAGCAGCATCAGCAGCAGCACGAGGCCGTCCTTGATGCCGACCAGCAATTTCCAGATTGCGCTGACGAATTTCATGCAGATGGGAGTCCTGATTGCTTTCGTCGGCGCTACCCCATCGCTCTCGTCATTGCGAGCGGAGCGAAGCAATCGGTTCGTAGCCTGGATTGCTTCGCAGTGGCGCTGCTCGCAATGACGATCTGATGGAAGCGGCGATTTCTTCGACGATCCGGCGGACTGGATGGAGCGAGGAGCTGCGCGCGACCTTGGCGCTCTCCTGGCCGCTGATCCTGTCCAATCTGACGGTGGCGCTGATCCAGGCCACCGACGTGGTGCTGATGGGGTGGCTCGGCGCCCACGAGCTTGCTGCTTCGGCGCTCGGGCTCAACCTGACGTTCGTTTTCACCTTGCTCGGGATCGGGGTGGTCGCCGCCTCCTCGCCGCTGATGGCGACCGCGCTCGGCAAGCGGTCGAACGCCGTGCGCGACGTGCGGCGCTCGTTCCGCCAGGCGTGCTGGGTGGCGATCTGCATTTCGCTCGCAACCTGGGTCGTGCTGTGGAACGCCGCCGACGTCATCCAGCTGCTCGGCCAGCAGCCGGCGCTCGCCCGCGATGCCGAGCTGTTCCTGCATGGCTACATGTGGAGCATTCTCCCATTCCTGCTGTTCCAGGCGATGCGCAATTTCCTCTCGGCGCTGGAGCGGCCGGCCTGGATCTTCATCGTCAGCGCGCTCGGGATCGGGCTTAACGCCGGGCTTGGCTGGGCGCTGATCTTCGGCCGGTTGGGGCTACCGGAGCTCGGCATCTTTGGCGGCGGGCTGGCCAGTTCGATCGTCTGGATCTTTCTCACCCTGGGGCTCGGCGTGGTAATCGCCTATGACCGTACTTTCCGCCGCTTTCACCTGTTCGGCCGCTTCTGGCGCTCCGACTGGCCGCGCTTCCGGCACATCTGGCGGCTGGGGTTGCCGATTGGGCTGACGATGGCGTTCGAAGGCGCGGTGTTCGGCGCCGCGGCCTACCTGATGGGCCTGATCAGTGCCGAATCGATCGCCGCCCACGCGGTCGCCCTGCAGGTTGCCGTGCTGAGTTTCATGGTCCCGCTCGGCCTCGGGCAGGCGGCAACCGTCCGGGTCGGCCGGGCGCTCGGGCGTGGCGACGGGGAGGGCATTGCCCGCGCCGGCTGGACCGCCTGGTTCCTGGGCGTGGCCTTCATGGCGGCGATGGCGCTGCTGATGTGGCTGTTCCCGCGCGAGCTGATGACGCTGTTCCTCGACGACGATCAGGCGAATGCCCACGTCATCCAGCTGGGCATCTCCTTTCTTGCGGTCGCGGCCGCGTTCCAGATCGTCGACGGCGCTCAGGTGGTCGGGGCCGGCATGCTGCGGGGGCTCCACGACACTCGCGTACCAATGCTGTTCGCCCTGCTGGGCTACTGGGTCGTGGGCCTGGGCGTCGGCGTGTGGCTGGCATTCGGCCGCGGGTGGCAGGGCGTAGGCATCTGGGTCGGGCTGGCCAGCGGCCTGGCGTTGGTGTCCGTGCTGATGATCGCCCGATGGATGATGCGCGGGTCCCTGAAGCTTGCACCGGCGCCGCTGGACGCCTGATAATCCGTGCTGGCGACTGTTGACGGATGAAGCCGCGGCAACCATATGCGCGCCATCGCTGGCACTCTCATGCGGAGAGTGCCAACGGGCAACATCAACCTCAAACAACGAAAGAGGGGGTTCAACCTATGGGTTTCAGGCCACTTCATGACCGAGTCCTCGTCCGCAGGGTCGAGGCCGAAGAAAAAACTGCCGGTGGGATCATCATCCCGGATACCGCCAAAGAAAAGCCGCAGGAAGGCGAAGTCGTTTCCGTCGGCACCGGCGCCCGCGCCGACGACGGCAAGGTCACGCCGCTCGACGTCAAGGCCGGCGACCGCATCCTGTTCGGCA
>CADCVY010000068.1:13779-14560 GCA_902806275.1 uncultured Sphingomonas sp.
GAGAACTTTCGAGACAAGAGGAAAGGGTAGCCAAATGGCAGCCAAGGACGTGAAATTCAGCCGCGACGCGCGTGAGCGCATCCTGCGCGGCGTCGACATTCTCGCCGATGCAGTGAAGGTAACGCTCGGGCCCAAGGGCCGCAACGTCGTCATCGACAAGAGCTTCGGCGCGCCCCGCATCACCAAGGACGGCGTCACCGTCGCCAAGGAGATCGAGCTTAAGGACAAGTTCGAGAACATGGGCGCGCAGATGGTGCGCGAGGTCGCCTCCAAGACCAATGACATCGCCGGCGACGGCACCACCACCGCCACCGTCCTCGCCCAGGCGATCGTCCGCGAGGGCATGAAGTCGGTCGCGGCCGGAATGAACCCGATGGACCTCAAGCGCGGCATCGATCTTGCCGTGACGAGGGTCGTCGAGGACCTCAAGGCGCGCTCCAAGCCTGTCGCCGGATCGAACGAGATCGGCCAGGTCGGCAGCATCGCCGCGAACGGCGACACCGTCGTCGGCGAGAAGATCGCCGAGGCGATGGAGAAGGTCGGCAAGGAAGGCGTGATCACCGTGGAGGAGGCCAAGGGCCTCGAGTTCGAGCTCGACGTCGTCGAAGGCATGCAGTTCGACCGCGGCTACCTGTCGCCTTACTTCATCACCAATCCGGAGAAGATGCAGGTCGAGCTCAACGATCCGTATATCCTGATCCACGAGAAGAAGCTCAGCAACCTGCAGGCGATGCTTCCCATCCTCGAGGCGGTCGTTCAGAGCGGCCGTCCGCTGCTGATT
>CADCVY010000069.1:0-7729 GCA_902806275.1 uncultured Sphingomonas sp.
TATGATGTGCGCGTCGAGCCGCATGGTTGTGAAGCGCAAGGGCGCCGGGCGGCCGGTGGTCGCGGCCTGCACATTGCTTCCGTACGACGACCAGTTCGCGCTTGGCGAGACGCTGGCGGAGGCGAGCGGCAAGGTGATGCTCAACCACCCGCATTGCGCGCGCTTCTGCGTGCTCGGCGGCGCCAGCTGTTCGGCTTAGGCAGCAAGTGATAGGCGTTGCTGTCGGTCGTCATCCCCGCTTTAAACGCAGAGGCAATCTTGCCCGACTGCCTGGCCCGATTGGAGGGTGCGGACGAGGTCGTGGTTGTAGACGGCGGGTCGACCGACGAAACCTCAAAGGTGGCGGTGCAAACCGGGGCCACCGTGATCGTCGCCCCGACTGGCCGTGGGTTCCAGCTGCGCGCCGGAGTCGCCTCTGCTCGAGGGGATTGGCTGCTCTTCCTTCACGCGGACACCCGGCTCGCGGACAGGTGGCTCGAGGCGGTTCAGCACCACATTGCCGAGCACCGGCACCAGCCAGCCTGTTTCCGTTTCCGATTAGATAGTGACGCCTGGCAGGCACGCCTGCTGGAGTGCGCGGTCACCCTGCGCGTGCGTTGGCTCGGTCTGCCTTATGGCGACCAGGGACTTCTGATCTCGCGCGCCCTGTACGATGCCAGCGGGGGTTATCGCGAGCAGCCGCTGATGGAGGACGTGGATTTCGTACGTCGAATCGGCCGGCGGCAGCTGCGCGTGCTCGACGTCGCGGCGGTGACTTCGGCGGAAAAGTGGCGGCGCGATGGCTGGCTGCGCCGCTCGGGCCGGAATGGATTGTGCCTCTTGCTCTACGCCGCGGGCGTGTCACCGGCGCGCATCGCAAGGCTTTACGGCTGACGTCCGAGCACGCGCGCGCAGATTGCATCGAGTTTGCGCAGCATTGCCGGATCGCGCGCGTCGGGCGCCGTGACCAGCGCCGAGTCCAGCATCGTGTCGATCGGCGATGGCCGCCGCTCCGCGGGAAGGGCTTGCGCCAGCTCGACCACCAGCCTGCGCGCGATATCCGCATTGGCCATCAGCTGCGCGATCACCGCCGCCACCTCCACCGCTTCGCCGGCACCGCGCCAGCAGTCGTAATCGGTGACCATTCCGACCAGCGCATAGGGCAGCTCCGCCTCCCGCGCGAGCTTAGCCTCCGGCATTGCCGTCATGCCGATAACGTCGCACCCCCCCTGCCGGTACAACAGGCTCTCGGCCCGGGAGGAAAATTGCGGCCCTTCCATCGCCAGATAGGTGCCGCCGCGCGTCACAGGTGCGCCAGCCGCCTCCGCCGCGCCAGCGCACAACCCGGACAGCCGCGCGCACGTGGGATCGGCCATCGACACATGCGCGACCAGGCCCGGCCCGAAGAAGCTGTGCGCGCGGGCGATGGTGCGGTCGATGAATTGGTCGACGATGACGAAACATCCGGGCGGCAGCTCCTCCCGCAGGGATCCGACGGCCGAGATCGCGATTACGTCGGTGCAGCCGAGGCGCTTCAATGCATCGATATTGGCGCGCGCGTTGACGTCGCTCGGCGGCAGACGATGGCCGCGGCCGTGGCGGGGGAGAAAGACGAATTCAGCGTGACCGATGCGGCCGGTCAGCAACTCGTCCGAGGGCGGCCCCCAGGGGGTAACGATCTTGACCCACCGCGGATCTTCCAGCGCATCGATGGCGTAGAGCCCCGAACCGCCAATGACGCCGATCTTCCACGCAGCCACGTGTCAGACCTTCGCCAAGTCGGCAAGGAAGCTTCGGATGCGCTTCGCGTTGACGCCGACGTCGCTGCCGCCCACGCGGCTGATGGAGCGCATGTCCACCACCGATCCGCCGGGCCGCGCCGGATCGGGCCTGACGCGGACGACGACATCGTCCTTGAAGCGGAAGAACAGGGTGGTCGCGGTCGCTTCGACAACGCCGGCCCTGCTGTCGACCTTGACGACTGCCCAGCCGCGATCGCGTACGAGCTGTTCTACACTGCGTACGACCTGGGCCGGACTGGCCGCCAGCCGCAGCGGACGCAGGTCGCCATAGGCTTCACGGTGCAGTGCCTTCCAACGGCTATCCGGGTCCATCGCCGCGAGGTCTCGCCGGCCCTCGTCTGGGATATTGGCAAGGTTGTCCGGCCGCACGGCAAGCGCGCTGAACTGCGGCAGATCGTCAAGGTTGGTCGATGCGTCGTGGATTGCGGGAACGCTGCGCGCAGTCGCGATCTGGTTACCGAGATAGGCGGTGAACAGCAGCGAGACGACCAGCGCCAGCAGGTTGAGCCGTCCCGTCCGCGCGCCGCTCCGTCGTGACATGAGGAACGCGACAACCGCCAGAAGGCCGCCGGCCACCGCCGCGTAAAGGGCGTAGCGCAACGCACCCAGTCCGGCGCCATAGGCCCACGCCCCCGCCCCGGTGCCGACCGCCGCAACCAACGCCGTCGTCAACCCGCCGAGGCTCAGCGCGAGCGCCAGCCAGGAAAGTCGCGGAGTCCATGCGCCTCCGTTCGTCACGTCAGCCATGCGGTCGCCTTTCCTAATCGAGGTCGCCGCGCCTTAGCGGCTGCTGCAGCATGCGGTCGAGCCGCAGTTCGCGGGGGCAGCGGAACTCCGGCACGCCGATGGTCATGCCTTCATGCCCCGCCTCCGGCTGCGCGCGATATGTGCCGAACAGACGGTCCCACCAGGCCAGATTGAAGCCGAAGTTGCTGTGCGTCTCCCGCGCGACAACGGAATGATGCGTCCGGTGCATGTCGGGCGTAACCAGCACGCGCCGCAGCACGCGGTCGAGGCGCTCCGGCAGCCCGACGTTGGCGTGGCTCCACATCGCCGAGGCATTGAGCACCACCTCGAAGATCAGCACCGCAATCGCCGGGGCCCCGAGCGCAAGGACGGCGGCGAACTTGATCAGCATCGAGGCGACGATCTCAACCGGGTGGAAGCGCAGTCCCGTGGTGACATCGAATTCAAGGTCGGAATGGTGCACGCGGTGCACGCGCCACAGGGTCGGGACGGCGTGAAATAGCACGTGCTGCGCGTAGATGACCAGGTCCAGCACCACGACCGCGGTCCCGATCTCGAGCCACCCGGGCAGTTCGACGGCGTTGAGAAGTCCCCAGCCGCGTTTCTCGGCGAGCAGCGCCATGCCGACCGCCGCCGCTGGAAACAGGAAGCGAAGGATGAGCGTGTCGAGCCCGACCAGCCCGAGATTGCCCGGCCAGCGCCGCCATCGTCCGACGATCTGCCTCCTGCGCGGCGCCAACGCTTCCGCCGCCGCGAGCACCGTCAGCACGCCGGCGAACGCACCGAGCCGGATCCAGGGTTCAAGGGTCGCGGCAAAGCTCACCGCTTCCCCTTGCCACGTCCGCTCCGCAACTTCATCAGTCATACAGCCGAACTGCTTCTATCGGGCTTTGAACTGACCGAGATCGCGCCAAACCTGGACGGCGGAGGTCTAGGAGGATCACGTTTTGCGGAGCCAAGTCGTGAGAGCAGCAGTGGTGCAGGCGGAGGTCGGCGCTAGCCTGGAAGAGGGGCTGGAGCTCACCCGCGCGAAGGCGACGGAGGCGGCATCAGCGGCAGCGGAACTCATCGTGTTTCCGGAAACCTGGATCCCGGGCTACCCTGCGTGGCTGGACGTTTGCCGGGACGCCGGCTTGTGGGACCATGCCCCGGTAAAGGCAATCTTCGCCCGCATCTCCGAGAACAGCGTTTGCGTTCCAGGGCCGGCCTTCGACCACCTGGCCGAAACCGCGCGTGGATGCGGGGCAACGCTGGTGGTCGGCGTCAGCGAGCGGGTCGACCGCGGTGCCGGGCGGGGCACGCTCTACAATTCGCTGCTCACCATCTCTCCCGCCGGCAAGCTCCTCAACCATCATCGCAAGCTGATGCCGACCTATACCGAGCGGCTGATCTGGGGCTCCGGGGATACCGCGGGCCTGCGCGCGGTCGACACGCCGGCTGGTCGGGTCAGCGCCCTCGTCTGCTGGGAACATTGGATGCCGCTCGCCCGCCAGGCCCTGCACGAATCGGGGGAAGACGTGCACGTTGCGGTGTGGCCGACGGTTCATGATCTGCACCAGGTGTCGAGCAGGCAATATGCATTCGAGGGCCGTTGCTTTGTCTTGGCGTCGGGCGCGATGATGCGCGCGGCAGCGCTCCCTCCGGAACTCGAGGCGCATCCCGATCGTGTGCAGAGCGCTGAGCAATGGGTGCTGCGCGGCGGCAGCGCCATCGTAGGCCCGGACGGGAAATACATCGTCGAGCCGGTATATGACCAAGAGGCTATTCTCCACGCGGAGCTGGATCTGCGGCGCGCAAGGGAGGAGAGCATGACCCTTGACGTCACCGGCCACTATCACCGCGCCGAGCTGTTCGAATTTCGGGCGCTTCGTAATACGGCAAGGGAAGCCGGCGAAGGCCAGTGACGGGCTTGCGGTAACCGCCGCTCGACAACATTGCTCACCTTGTAACCCCGAGCGGGAGGGCTCCGAATGGTGAGTGAAGGCGCCGCTGGCGCCAAGGTGGCGCTCGCCGGCGGGACACTCAATCGTGGGTCAGACGCGCCAACGTTCGAACTCGGCCCGAGCCTCGTCCTCGGTGAACGGATGATCTCCGCTGACGGAAGTCTCGGTCCAGACGGACGCACCATCAGCTGTGACGTTCGCGACCTCCCACAGAGTCCCGTCAGTCCTCAAGATGATGATGTTGCCTGTAGAAGACTCAAAGCGATCAACCTGTTTCAATCTCACCTCACCACAAGGAAACCAACGATCCTGGCAAGGCTCTAGTTGGGTTAGGCACTGAAACCAATCTGAGCCTTGATCCAGTGCGTACCTAACGAAGCACGACACTACGGGTGCAAAAAGCGATTATTGGCAGCGAGCACACAGGAAGGTCTTTTCGGATCGATGAGCAACCCCGAGTGGATGCCCAAGGCAGTGCGAGCGGCTCGCACACTGAGGGCAGTGACGGTCGGCGAGGCGAAATCGCGGCACTCCGTCTATGTCATTCTGCTGCATGATGTGCGGAGGCAGCAGCCATGGGGACTGTACGTTGGCCAGACATCGTGCGACCCTGACTGGCGTTTCGACCAACACAAGGCCGGGTACAAGGCAAGTGCCAGTGCCAGGCGCTTTGGGGTGTGTCTCCTGCCCGAACTGGTCGAACACCTGAACCCTATGCGGCAATGGGAGTCATTGGATCTCGAAGCAGCCCTGGCTGACGCCTTCCGCACGGTAGGCGTGCCGTGGGTTGAAGGGGGACACTAGAATGGCCGATAATCGTTCCGTGTCCGGTTGCGACTGGAGCGCAACGCCGGCGCGACACCGAGATCGCTTAGCTGGGCAGTGGTTCCGCTCTCGCGCCCAGCGTTTTCAATAGGGTGAAGTGCTGCCGGATAGCGGCGAATGTGCCGCCCAGATCGTGGCAGCGCAGCCCGTGGCGGCCGGCGACGGCGCGGACGATTGGGCGCAGTCCCGAATAGTGGCTATGCGCCACATTGGGAAACAGGTGATGCTCGATCTGGTGGTTAAGACCGCCAGTGAACCAGGTCGTGAAGCGCGAGCCGGTGGCGAAGTCGGCAGTGGTACGAAGCTGGTGCATCGCCCAATCGTCTCCGGCCCGAACCCCATCGAACTCCATCTCGGGCGTAAGATGCGCGACCTGAAAGACCGCCGCCAGCACCCAGCTGAAAGCGAGATGATACAGGACCAGAGCGGCCGCCGCCCACAGGAATGGCAGGACGACGAACGGCAGCACGACGAAGAGTATCAGGTACAGGCCTTTGCAGACGAGCAGTTCCCGGCGCTCGTGCTTCTCCAGCTCGAGAGGGTGCCACGCGTTGAGGCGGCCGAGCGCCAGACAGTGGAAGTCTTTCCAGAACACCCACTCGAGCGAGTTGAGGCCGTACCAAAGAAGCGCCTTGACCTCCTGCCTGCGGTGGCGAGGTTCCCACGCGGAAGCAGGCGAGAGCCGCAGGAAGCCCCGTGTTTCGAGGTCATCGTCCCAGCCAACGACGTTCGGCTGGCGGTGGTGAAGGGACTGATGCTTGTGCACCCAGAAGTGCCGCGACAAGCCAAGCAACGCTGCGCCGAGCCGTGCCGCGAACAGGTTTGCTGCCGGCCGTTTGAACAGCGTGCGATGATTGGCATCGTGGAAGACGCCAAAGCCGATGGCAGCGGCCGCAAAAGCCAGCGAAAGCGCCGCCAACAAGGCGGCGGGCAGAGTCGAGGCGGACAGCAACGCGGCATAGGAGAGGCTGAACCAAAGCAGGATCACGGCCGCCTTCCGCAGCAGGCGCGGATCCCCGATCGACGGTCGCCCGCGGCCCGCCTCCCTGGCGAGGTGCTCTTTGGCGACCGCCCTCAGTTCGGCCCAGAAGGCCGACTTCGCTGCGAAACGAGGCATTTCACCGATCGATTCGGCCGCCATGCTGTACTTCTCCAATGCGGCCGACGTGCGACCTTCTTGTCCCCAGGCGGCGCATATCGGTCATTTCTGTAGCGTGGACAAATAGTTATTGACGGACCGGCAGCATTCGGCCGGTCGCCTGGGCACGCAAATGGAGGGGAGCCTCAAAGCGGATCGGACTGCAGCCCCACGGGGAGTTGGGGAGCGATACGGCAGTTGCCTAACCTTGATCAGCATAATGAACTGGGCCGAACAACGGTGCGTTCCGGCGGAGCTTTCAATAAAGGAGGAAGAGCATGCCTACAACCAAGAGTGGCGGATCGAAGCGCGGTTTCGCGGCCATGGATCCAGCCAAGCAGCGCGAGATTGCCAGCAAGGGCGGCAAAGCCAGCCATGGCGGTGGCCGCAAGGCCGCTTCAAGCCGGTAACAATCACCAACGGAACATCAAGCGCCGGGCCAGCGTACCGCGTCCGGCGCTCTCGTTGCGTTTGACAGCCGCAACCCTGCCGTCCCAAGCTGCGTTCCGTTGTCCATGTACCGGTCGAACCTTCGCGCAAAGGACAAGGGAGGCGCCATCGTGGCGGTGGCCGGAATTCACGCCGCGCTCCTGTTTGCCTTGCTCCACCTGTCGGGCCGCGTTGATCTCACCGACCCGCAGAGCGCGTTGCGGATGATCGACCTCAGCGAAGTCTTGCCGCCCCCTCCGCCGCCGCCCCCGCCACCGCCGCCAAAGCAACGAGACCCGGAGCGGAAGGCCAAGGAGGCTGAAGGCGGTTCGCCGGCCAACATCCGCAGTCAGGCCACCCCCGTGGTTGCGCCCAAGCCGATCGTCGAGCCGCAGCGGCCGAACCCGATCAACGTGACGAAAACGCCCAACGAGGGTGCCGCACCGACCCAGGGTGCCGCAGCCGTGCCCGGGCCCGGCACTGGAACCGGCGGGTCGGGCACAGGAACCGGGACTGGCTCGGGCAGCGGCTCGGGCGGGGGCGGCAACGACGGCGGCGTGGCCTACCCGCCGCGGCTGGTCACCCCTGACCTGCGTGGCCGCGACTTCGGGCGCGACCTGCTCGATCAGTGGCCGCGCGGCGCCAACGTCTTTCTCCGCCTGAAGATCGACAATCGCGGGTTCATCAGCGAATGCGTGGTCGACCGCGGAACCGGCAATCCGGCGATCGATTCGGCGATGTGCAATCTGGCCTACCAGCGGCTGCGCTTTCGGCCGGCGGCCAATCGCGCCGGCCAGCCGGTTGCAGGATGGGTCGGTTACCGCCAAATCCCGCCGCGCTGATTCAGAAAGGCAATCGATGATCGA
>CADCVY010000069.1:7747-53394 GCA_902806275.1 uncultured Sphingomonas sp.
TGGGGGGGATTATGAGTCCAGGGACGAGCTTGGCGACGCCGTTGCCGGCGACGTCGGCTTCATCATCGACAGCGCCGTCGATGCGCGGGGAGCGTCGCTGATCGCGGTGCCAGGGCGCAGGGCCAGCCCCTTCTACGCCAAGGTCGCTGCGCAAAATCAGCCGTGGAAGAAGGTCACGATCATTCCCACCGACGATCTTCTGGTGCCGGTCGACAGTGACCAGTCCAACGTACGCGCCATCGCCCAAGCCTTCCTTCCGGGCGGCGGCCGAGTGGTGCCGCTCACCGGCAGCAAGGCCGACGACTACCGCCTGGCCGGCAACGCCGCGGACGCGCGGCTGCAGGATCTCCCATGGCCGCCCGACCTGGTGTGGCTGGCCGTCGGGGAAGACGGCCACGCGGCGGGGATCACTCCGGGTGCCGACCTGCAGGCGGCCCTGGAGGCCCCCAAGGCCCGCCGGGCCATCGGGGTCATGCCCGATGAGGACGCGGCGGTCGCGCAGGTGACCCTGACCCGCGCCGCGATCTTGGCGGCGCGCACCATTCTGATCACCGTGACCGGCCAGGCGGCGCGCGACGCTTTGGAAGGGGCGATCGCCGACGGCCAGAGCTCCAGGCTGCCGATCGGCCGAGTGCTCGCGGAAGTCGAGCAGCCGATCGACATCCACTGGTGCGCGTGAAGGGCTAAACCTCCTCGAGCGGCATGCCCCGCGTCTCGCGTACGAACAGCAACGAGACAATGACCGAGATCGCGGTGAATACGACCGAGTACCACAGGCCAGTGTAGATATCGCCGGTGATGGCGACGAGCGCGAAGCTGGTCACGGGCAGGAATCCGCCGACCCAGCCGGTACCGACGTGATACGGCAGGGACATCGCCGTATAGCGCACGCGGGTCGGGAACATTTCTACCAACGCGGAGGCTTGCGGACCGTAGAGCGCGGTCGCCGCCACTACGAACAACAGCAGCACGGCGATCAGCACCGGCATGTTGGCCTGAGCGGGGTCGGCGCTCCTGGGGTAGCCCGCGGCTTGCAGCGCCGCACCGATGCTTTCTGCAGTCTTGGTCCTAAGCGTTTTCAAGTCGGGGGCGGACAATCCCTCCCCGCTTGCGATCGGCAGCACTCTCCCGCCCACCGCGACCCGCGTCTGCCCGTCGCCCGAGGGCTGCGTCGTATACGAGATGCCGCGCGTGACCAAGCTGCTCTTGGCGATGTCGCAGGCGCTGGTGAACTTGGCCGTTCCCACCGGGTCGAACTGAACCGAGCAGGTGTTGGGATCGGTTGCGACGACCACCGGGGTCGATCGCTGGGCCTGGACGAGAGCGGGGTTTGCCGCCTGCGCGATCCAGTGCGAACCAGGGAAATACAACGCCAGCGCCAGCAGCATTCCGCCAAGCATCACCGGCTTACGGCCGACGCGGTCGCTGAACCAGCCGAAGAACACGTAGAGCGGCGCGCTGGCCAGAGTCATGACGATCAGCAGCATGTCCTTGGTCGCGCCGGGCAAGCCGAGCGAGCGCTCGAGGAACACCTGCATGTAGAAGAAGGTGAAATACCAGACCGCACCCTGCGCGCACATGATGCCGAAAAAGGCGATGAACACGCGCCTGAGGCTCTCGCGGTTGCCAAAGGCTTCCTTGAGCGGAGCGGTGGTGACTTCGCCCTCCTCGCGCAGCTTGGCGAAGTGCGGGCTCTCGGCGAGCTTGGCGCGCATCCACACCGAGATCGCGAGCAGCAGCGCCGAGACCAGGAACGGGATGCGCCAGCCCCAATCGTTGAAGGCCTGCTCGCCCAAGGCGGTGCGCGTCGCCAGGATCACCAGCAAGGCGGCAAGCAGCCCGAACGAGGCGGACGACTGAATCCAGCCGGTTGCGCTTCCGCGCCGGTTGTCAGGCGCATGCTCAGCCACATAGATCGCCGCCCCGCCATATTCGCCGCCGAGCGCGATGCCCTGCAGAATACGCAGGATGATCAGTAGGATCGGGCCGAGAATGCCCGCCTGGGCGTAGGTCGGGAGCAGGCCGATCAGAAAGGTCGCGCCGCCCATCAGGCTGACGGTGATCAGGAAGGCGCCCTTGCGGCCGAGTCGGTCGCCGACCACCCCGAAGATCAGCGCGCCGAGCGGCCGGAAAGCGAAGCCGGCGGCGAACAGTCCGAGCGCGGCGATCAGCGCCTGGGTGGGATCGAGCCCGGCGAAGAACACTTTCGATATGACCGGCGCCAGGCTGCCGAAGATGAAGAAGTCGTACCATTCGAATGCGGTGCCCGCCGCGGACGCGAGCACCACCCGAGTCATGCTCTTGGGCCCGTGTTGCTGCTGTTCGGCTACGCTCGCCATGTAATCTCCCTCACAGCGGAGGGATAAAGCAGCAAACGCGGGTTGCAACCGCACCAGAGGACCCGCAGGGACAGAGGGAAGCGCTGTTCGAATTCACCGACGTCACCGCGATCAGGTGGCTTTTTGCCGCCCCCGGTCTCCGTGCTATGTGATCGCCCGTGCTTATCGTCGCCCTAATCATTTCCGCTGTCCTGGTTGGCAGTTCGCGCGTGCGGTGGTGGTGGGGGCTCCTGATTCTCTTCTGGGCTGCTGCGGGGCTCACGATCCTCAGCAAGTACTTGATCTTCGAGGATGATTGGGTGCCGCGGGCAGGGTCGCCGAACTGGTCCGAAGTGCCGCAGGCCATCTTCAGAAGCTTCCTGATTGTAAGCGTCTGCTACGCAGTGAGCCACACAGTTCGCTGGTTGGCTTCCCGTCGTGAAAACGCGGGGCGCTTAGGCTAGCGGCTCCGTCCACTAGGGCTTGCCGAGGTCCAACCGGCCGCAATATCCTTGGAGCTGAGCCCCCAAACTACTTGGTGCGCTCTCTCATCGCCTGAGTGTCCGCCGTTGCAACTGGCAGTACCTGCTCCGAACTGCATCGTAGCTCGATCGCTTGGCCGGATTACCGAGCACCGCGAAGGCCGCAGTGATCTCCCGTGCTCGCGCTTTCGCTTCGGCACTCGGATTCCTGTCGGGATGGTAAAGGTGCATGAGAGCCCGGTAGGCAGCGTGAACCACTGCGTCCTCCGCCCGAGGCGCAACTTGCAAAATTTGGTAATAGTCTGAGATCATGGCACCGGCCGCCACTCTGCTGTTCGCGCAGCGCTTAAACCTTTTCGCCGTCCGATCAATATCTTAGATTTAATTGAGTTGGCTGGCTGCGATCCCGCGACTCCTCACCTTAGTCAATTGATTTGAGCTGACATTTGCCACCTTGTCAGGTGCGTTGAGCATCGTGGAAGTGAGCTCCCGCTTTCCCGGCTTGGACCATCGTATCTCAGCGTTGAACTGACCCGACCCAGGGATGTCGATCGTAACAATCTCTCCGGCAACAAAATCCTCTCCAGTCAGCAGGCAACCATGGGCTGAACAGTCGGTCACGAGAACGGTGACTTGGTTGCCGTCAGACCGTTGCACATTTGCGCGGAAGCGAACACCGTAGCGCTCGTCCTGGCGGGGAAAACCGGGCGGATCGTGCCGCATACAAGACCTTTGGCTCCAGCCGGGCCGAGCACCGCGGCATCTTTTAAAAGGGCCGCGTTCGACGGCTCCCATTCGAACGCGGATGTACGCCTGCTACTCGAGAGCCGCAGCGCCGGCATGGGACCTGACAGGGCGAGAAGAAACAGGCTTCTGAGCAGGTGTCCGATCGCGGGACAGGCATTCCCAAGCAGTCTGCCGCAGTCCGCGCGGTCAATCGAGCTTGCGGATCGTCTCGGTGAGGGTGGCGAGGCGGAGGCCGAAGCGGCGCACCTGGAGGTGATTGAGCAGGGTCCGACCGTCGTTCTGCAAAGCAAGCTGCTGTTCGACCTGCATGCCGTTCTTCATCGTGTAGCGGATGGTGGCGCGGGGGCCGTCGACGTTGCCGGTGACCGGGCCGGCGGCGTCGGTCAGGGTGCCGGTGTAGCGGCCAGGCGCCACTAGGCGCATGGTCCAGCGGCGGACGCTCGGCGGCTTGGTGCCGCGGCGGATGGTCTGATCGAGCACCAGCATGGCGCCCTGGCGGGTGCCGACGCTGTCGACGGCCACGCGGACGGGGGAGCCGGAGACGGTGTCCAGCGTGCCTTCGCCATGGCTGCGGCCGGTGAAGAAGGCGATCGGATCGAACCGGGCGCCTGGCGCGGCGGGAAGCTGGATGCTGGTTGCGCAGCCGTTCAGCAGCAGCACGCCCGCGGCCGCGGCGGCCGCCCTCACGCCCGTCCGGCGAGCAGCGCGTCGACGACGCTCGGATCCGCCAAAGTGGACGTGTCGCCGAAGCCGGTAGTCTCGCCCTCCGCGATCTTGCGGAGGATGCGGCGCATGATCTTGCCCGAGCGGGTCTTGGGCAGCGCGGAGGTGAAGTGGATCTTCTCCGGCGCGGCGAGCGCGCCGATGTCCTTGCGCACGGCCCCGTTCAGCGCCTTCCGGACGTCGTCGTCCCCGTCCTCGCCGGCATTGAGCGTCACGAACGCGTAGATGCCCTGCCCTTTGATGTCGTGCGGAAAACCAACCACCGCTGCCTCCGCCACCTTGGGGTGAGCGACCAGCGCGCTTTCCACTTCGGCGGTGCCGATGCGGTGACCGGAGACGTTGATCACGTCGTCGACCCGGCCGGTGATCCAGTAATAGCCATCCTCGTCGCGGCGGCAGCCGTCGCCGGTGAAGTAGAGCCCGGGATAGGTGCTGAAATAGGTCTGGAAGAAGCGCTCGTGATCGCCCCAGACAGTGCGCATTTGGCCCGGCCAACTGGCGGCGAGGCAGAGGTTGCCGCTCATCGCGCCCTCTAGCACGTTGTGTTCGGCATCGAGCAGCAGCGGCTTGATGCCGGGCAGCGGCTTAGTCGCCGAGCCGGGCTTGGTTGCGACCGCGCCTGGAAACGGGGCGATCAGGATGCCGCCGGTCTCCGTCTGCCACCAGGTGTCCACCACTGGACAGCGGCCGTCGCCAGCGACTCGCCAATACCAGTCCCAGGCTTCCGGGTTGATCGGCTCGCCGACGGTGCCAAGCAGGCGCAGCGACTTGCGGCTGTGGCGCTGCACCGGTGCGTCGCCTTCGCGCATCAGCGCGCGGATGGCGGTCGGCGCCGTGTAGAAGATGGTGACGCCGAGCCGGTCAACGGTCTCCCAAAAGCGGCCGAAGTCCGGATAGTTCGGAACGCCGTCGAACATCACGCTGGTCGCGCCCATCGCCAGCGGCCCGTACACCACATAGCTGTGGCCGGTAATCCAGCCGACGTCGGCGGTGCACCAAAAGATGTCTTCTTGGCGCGCGGCGAAGATCCAGTCGAACGTGGTCGCCGCCCACACCGCATAGCCGCCGGTCGTGTGCACCACGCCCTTCGGTTTGCCGGTCGAGCCCGAAGTGTAGAGGATGAACAGCTGGTCCTCGGCGTTCATGACTTCGGGTTCGCAGTCGGTGGCGAGGCTCTCGCGCAGGTCAGAGTAGCGGAGGTCGCGGCCGTCTTTCATCGGCACGTCGGCGCCGGTGCGGGTCACGACGATCACTGTGGCGACATCGCGCTGCTCGAGCGCGACATCGACGTTGCGCTTGAGCGGGACGGTCTTGCCGCCGCGCACGCCTTCGTCGGCGGTGATCACCGCAACGGCGTCGCAGTCGGCAATCCGGCCGGCGAGGCTTTCGGGCGAGAAGCCGCCGAACACCACCGAATGGATCGCGCCGATTCGCGCACACGCCAGCATCGCGGCGGCCGCCTCGGGGATCATCGGCATGTAGATCATCACCCGGTCGCCCCGCCTAACGCCGCGCCCCTTCAGCAGATTGGCGAACCGGCAGGTCTCTTCGTACAGTTCGCGATAACTGACGGCCCGCCCCTGCCCGGGCTCGTCCGCTTCGAAGATCAGCGCCGTGCGGTCGCCGAACTGGGCGAGGTGCCGGTCGAGGCAGTTGACCGACAGGTTCAGCTTGCCGTCGGCGTACCAGCGAATGCCAAAACTTGCCTCATCGAAGGACCAGTCGCCCGCTTGCGTCGGGAATGTATCCCAGGTCAGCCGCTTGGCCTGCTGCAGCCAGAAGCGGTCGGGTTGGCTATCCGCCATTCGGTGCAGTTCGGCGAGTTCGGCCGCGCCGATCCGCGCCTCGAAACCGTCCGGCACCGGATGCACGGCTGCACTCATAGGCCCTGGGCCATGTCGATCACGAAGCGGTAGCGGACGTCGTTCTTCAGCAGGCGCTCGTAGGCGTTGTTGACCTCGTCCATGCGGATGGTCTCGCATTCGGGATAGATGCCGAGCTCGGCGCAGAAATCGAGCATCTCTTGGGTTTCCGGGATGCCGCCGATTGCCGAACCGCCGACGGCGCGATTGTACCAGATGATGTTGATTCCGGTGAAGCCGGGCATCTGCGTCAGCGCGCCGACGATCACCATCCGGCCGGAGCGGCCGAGCAGGCCGAGGTAGCCGTCGATCTCGTGGCTGACGGGGATGGTGTTGAGGATGAAGTCGAAGCGGGTAGCCGCGGCCACCATCGCCTCGGCGTCCGTCGAGACGATGACGTCGTGTGCGCCGAGCTTCCGCGCGTCCTCGCCCTTCTCCGGCGTGGTGGTGATCATGGTGACGTTGGCGCCCATCGCCGCGCCGAGCTTGACGCCCATGTGGCCGAGTCCGCCCAGTCCCACCACTGCCATCTTGGTGCCCTTGCCAACGTTATACTGGCGGAGCGGCGAGTAGGTGGTAATGCCGGCGCACAGTAGCGGCGCAGTTCGGCTCGGGTCCATGCCGTCCGGCACCTTCAGCACGAAGTGGTCGCGGACGACAATATGGTCGGTATAGCCGCCCTTGGTTATGGTGCCATCATGGCGGTCGGGGCTGTTGTAGGTCTGCACGCAACCTTCGCGGCAGAAGACCTCCCAACCTTCCCGGCACTGGTCGCAGCTCATGCAGCTGTCGACCATGCAGCCGACCGCCACCGTGTCGCCGACACGGTGACGAGTAACCTCGTCCCCGACGGCGGTCACCGTGCCGACGATCTCGTGCCCGGGGATGACCGGATATTGGCTGCCGCCCCAGTCGTTCCGGGCGGTGTGCAGGTCACTGTGGCAGATGCCTGCGTAGGTGATCCGAATGGCGACATCGTCCGGTCGAAGCGCGCGCCGTTCGAACTCCATCGGGCGGAGCGGCTGGTCCGGTGCATCGGTGCCCCACCCCCTCGCCTTCGTCGGCCCTCCACTCGTCTCGGCAGTCTGCGTCGTCCGGGGTTTGGCGATGGTAGCCATTGCGGCCTCCTATGTGGCCCGCTGAAGAGTTCTCTGGGCCTGGGTCAGGTGTGGCCGGTCTACCATTCGGCCGCCGACGGATAGCACGCCCGCGCCCGGCTGTGCTTCGAACGCGCTGACGACCTCTCGGGCATGGGCGACCTCGTCCGCTGAAGGGGTGAAAGCGGCGTTGATCACTGCAACCTGCGCCGGGTGGATGGCGAGCTTGCCGGTGAAGCCTTCTCGGCGTGCGGCTTCGGCCTCGGCGCGCAGGCCGGATTCGTCCCGGAAGTCGGCGAACACGCCATCGACCGGCTGTACTCCGGCGGCGATCGCGCCGGCCAGGCACAGCGAGCGCGCCAGCTTGTAGGTGAAGCTTAGCGCCCCATCTTCGTCATACTTGGACGACGCGCCGAGCGCCGCGGACAAGTCCTCGGCGCCCCAGCTCATCGCCGCCAGCGGCGACTTGGGGTCGCGGTAGGACAGCAGGCCGAAGAGGCTTGCGGCCGTTTCCGTTACGATGGCGTGGACCGGGATGTTGCCGGTGCGGTGCGCCAGCTGGGTCACGTCAGCGCCGCTTTCCGCCTTGGGCAGGACGATGCCGTGAACGCTGGCCAGTCCGATGAGTTCGAGGTCGTCCTTGTGGTGCTCGCTGTCGAGCGGGTTTATGCGCACCCACCATTGCGGCCCGCCGGTGCGCTCCGGCAGGCCCTTGAGGATGCCACGTGCCATCGCTTTCTGCTGCGGCGCGACGCTGTCCTCGAGATCGAAGATGATCGCATCGGCTTGGCTGTCCACGGCCTTGGCGATCTTCTTCTCGCTGTCGGCCGGTACGAACAGCCAGCTACGAGGTTCGCCCCGTCGAACCTCCGTCATACCCGCGACTTCTGGATAAGCGCCGAGCGCTTCATCGTGCACACGGTTTCGCCGCGCTGGTTGGTGGCGCGATGTTCCCAGGTGACGATGCCGGCATCCGGGCGCGACTTGCTTTCGCGCAGTGCCACCACTTCGCTGGCGAAGCGGAGGGTGTCGCCAATGAACACGGGTTTGGGCAGCCGCACCTCGTCGAAGCCGAGGTTCGCGACCAGCGTGCCAAGCGTGGTGTCGGCAACCGACACTCCGACCACCAGGCTGAAGGTCAGGCAGCTGTTGACCAGTATCTGGCCGAACTCGCTCGCCTTTGCCGCTTCCAGGTCGAGATGCAGCGGTTGCGGGTTGTGAGTGAGGGTGGAGATCAGGAGATTATCGGTCTCGGTGATCGTGCGCGTAATCGCATGGGCAACGCAGTCGCCGACCTGCCATTCATCGAAAAAGCGCCCGGGCATGGCTGCGGATGTACCCCTGAGTAGGCCGGGGTCCAGTGTTTTCTTAGCTCAGAAGAACTGGGCTCCTGCCTACGCAGGAGCACCGCTAAGCAGCACCTCGGCAATCGCTTCGGTAATGGCAGCGCCGTCGAGGCGGTATGCGGCGTAGAGGTCGGCGAGCGTGCCGGTTTGGCCGAAGCGGTCGACCCCGAGCGGCGCCGCCCGCTGGCCAAGCACGCCTCCCAGCCACGACAGCGAGGCTGGCGCGGCGTCGGCAATGGTGACGAGACCGGCCCCGCGGCCAAGGCGCGAGAGCAGCTGCTCGACGTGGCTCGGCTGACGCTGGCCCGACCAGCGGCCGGCCTGGGCCGCTGTCCAGTCGCGGTGCAGCAGGTTGGGAGAGGTGACGGCGAGCAGGCCGAGGCCGGGGATGTCGTGCCGCAGTTCCTCCCAAGCCGCGAGCGCCTCGGGCATCACCGCCCCCATGCCGACGATCGCGGCTTCGGCACCGTTGCTAGGTTCGCGCAGCCAGTAAGCGCCCTGGAGCGCGCCTGCGCGCCAAGTGTCGTCGGGCCGCTCCACTTGCCGGACGGAGCGGGTCGACAGGCGTAGATAAGTGCTCTCGCCATTCGGCGCGTCGATCAGACGGAAAGCCTGTTCCATCATCGCCGCAAGCTCGTCAGCGAAAGCCGGCTCGTAGTGGCGCAGGCCCGGCTGGCCGAGCGCGATCAGCGGCGGGTTGATCGACTGGTGCGCGCCGCCCTCTGGCCCCAGCGTGATGCCGCTCGGCGTCGCGACCAGCAGAAATCGGGCGTCCTGGTAGCAGGCGTAATTCAGCGCATCGAGACCGCGAGCGATAAAGGGATCGTAGAGGGTTCCGACCGGGAACAGCCGCGTGCCGAATTGGTCGCCGGCAAGGCCGGCAGCGGCGAGCATTAGGAACAGATTGTTCTCGGCAATGCCGAGCTCGATGTGCTGACCGCCATTGCTGCCTGCCCACTTTTGCGCTGAAGCAATCTTTGCCTTGGCAAAGACGTCCGGCATTTCGCTGCGCCGGAACAGTCCGCGCTGGTTGACCCAGGCTCCGAGGTTGGTCGAGACGGTGACGTCCGGCGAGGTGGTGACGATCCGGTTGGCAAGGTCGCCGCCACCCTTGGACAGGCCGAGCAGGATGCGCCCGAACGCGGCCTGGGTCGACTGCTCGTCGCCGCCTGGTGCGGGAATGTCCGGCACAGCGACGCTGCCGAACACCCGCTGGCGCTTGCTCCTGGCGATGCAGCTGCGGTCGATCAGCGCCTCGACCCCGGGCCGAAGGTTGTCGCCGAGGCCTTCCAGCGGCTCCCACTCGCGCCCCTCCGCAACGCCCATGCTGGTCCGCAGGGCGGCGGTCTGGGTCGGGTTCATCAGCCCGGCATGATTGTCCTTGTGGCCGGCGAAGGGCAGGCCGAAGCCCTTGATGGTCCAGGCGATGAACAGGGTCGGAACGTCGTCCTGCGCGGCATCGAACGCTTCAAGCAGCGACTCCATGCAATGGCCGCCGAGATCGGTGAACAGGCGGCTGAGCGTCTCGTCGTCGTGGGACTCGAGGAACTTGGCGGCCGCCTTGCCAAGCTCCGCCTGGACCCGGCTGCGCCATGCCGCGCCGCCTTGATAATGGAGCGCCGATAGCTCGGCGTTGGGCAGCTGCTCGAACCAGGCTTTCAGTTCCGCGTGCCTGGCGAGTTCGGCGGCCAGCCGCTTGCCGTAGCGCAGTTCGACCACCCGCCAGCCGCAGCTGCGGAAAATCTCGTCGAACCGCTCGAACATGCGGTCGGCGCTGGTCGCGTCGAGGCTCTGGCGGTTGTAGTCGACGATCCACCACAGGTTGCGAACGTCGTGCTTGGCCCCTTCGATCAGCGCTTCGTAGATATTGCCCTCGTCGAGCTCGGCGTCGCCGATCAGCGCGACGAAGCGGCCGCGGTCCGCTTCCGTCATGCGGCCGTGCGCCGTCAGGTAATCCTGGATCAGGCTTGAAAAGAGCGTCACCGCGACGCCGAGCCCGACCGAGCCGGTCGAGAAATCGACCGGGATCGAGTCCTTGGTCCGGCTCGGATAGCTTTGCGCACCGCCAAAGCCGCGGAAGTTCTCCAGCGCCGTGCGAGACTGGCTGCCGAGCAGATAATGGATCGCATGCAGCACCGGCCCGGCGTGCGGCTTCACCGCCACCCGGTCGTTGGGGCCGAGCGCA
The DNA here is from genome assembly GCA_902806275.1 of uncultured Sphingomonas sp. Taxonomy (GTDB): domain Bacteria; phylum Pseudomonadota; class Alphaproteobacteria; order Sphingomonadales; family Sphingomonadaceae; genus Sphingomicrobium. The sequence goes on from CADCVY010000069.1 coordinate 18,508, forward strand.
TGGAAGTAGAGCGCGGCCATGATGGCGGTCATCGACGCGCAGCTCGCCTGGTGCCCGCCAACCTTCAGCCCGTCACTGCTGTCGCGGACGTGGTTGGCATGGTGGATGGTCCAGGCCGACAGCCAGCGCAGCCGCTCCTCGATCGCCTTCAGCGCTTCAATGTCGGTGGTGGCGGGCTTGAGCATGCGTGCGGAACCGTCCGAAGCTGATCTGGCCAACGCCCTGCCCTGCTTCGCGCAGGAAGGAAAGTCAGTCTCGGGCGACGCTCGCGCGCTGTCGGTCGCGGGCGGTCAGCGCATCAGCCCGGCAGTGCGCAGGGCATCTTCAATCACCGCGCCAACGTCCTTGGGGTGGGTCGATGCGGCGGCGTGCGGCCGCGGCCGGGATTCATGCTCCCAGGCAGGCGGGTGCTCCGACGCTTGCCGATCGGCGGCGGAGATCAGGCCCCATGCATTTGCCATCTCCCGGGTCGAACAGATACCCACGTCCAGCATATGCGGCCCGGCAACCCCGCACGCCTGACCGTCGCGGGTGTCGATGGGGGTGCCGTGACCCATGCCCTCGATGTCGTAACGTTCCACCAGCGGGCGACCGCGCGCATCCGACCATATCTGGCGACGGTGGCCGTTGACCTGGCCGGTGCGGGGCTGCGCGTCGCCAACGCCGTGCAGGTCGCGCCATTGGTCGACAATCGCGGTGGCATTGACCGGGTCGACGATCGTGTCGCGGGTGCCATGCCAGACCGATACGGGGGGCGGCTTGGCCGCGCCATCACCGGCGGCGCGCGCCTTGGCGGCAAGCACCTGGCGTGACGGTAAGCCTTGCCCGCGCATGCTCTCGAGCGCTCCGGGCAGCGTATCGGCAACCGCGAACGGCAGCCCGGCAATGATCGCGCCGGCGGCAAACAAGTCGGGGTAGCAGGCCAGCATGATGGAGGTCATTGCGCCACCCGCCGAGAGGCCGGTGATGAACACGCGCGACGGCGCGATGCCGTGCTCGGCGACCATGTGCCGGACCATTTGGGCGATCGAGGCGGGCTCGCCGCGGCCCCGCCGGGCATCCCCCGGAACATACCAGTTGAAGCACAGATTGGGGTTGTTGGACCGCGGCTGCTGCGGGAAGAGGACCGCGAAACCGTGGCTCTCCGCAAGCTTGGACCAGCCGCTGCCCCGGTCGTAGACCGATGCGCTCTGGGTGCAGCCATGCAGTACCACCACCAGGGCCGTGGGCGGAGTGGCGGACACGAAGACGCGGGCGTCGAGCTTCCCGGGATTGCTGCCGAAGTTCTCCAGCGCGGCCAACCTGCCGTCATCATTGGACGTCGCCGCCTGCATGGTTCGCCGTGCTGCCGCCAGCCGTGAAACGATCTTCCCCAAGCCACGCATGCACTTCTCCTCGGCGCGGCTGCCTCGCGGCGGGCGTCGCCGAGATGAAATGCTGCACTGCACAAGAATGGTGTTTTCAAGCGGCGAACACAAGGAGTGAACAGCCGGTAGGACCTCCGGCTTGCGTTATGCGGCCTGCTTCTGGTCCTGCTCCCCGTCGTAACGTTCCTGGGCGGCGTGGATCGCGCCGACGTTCGCGACCGCCCATTCGCTGAGCGCCGACAGCGGGGAAAGCAGCGAGCGGCCGAGGTCGGTCAGCGCATAGTCGACTCGCGGCGGGATCGAGGGCGTAACGGCGCGGCTGACCAGACCGTCGCGCTCGAGGTTGCGGAGGGTGAGCGTCAGCATGCGCTGCGACACGCTCGGGATCTCGCGGCGGAGTTCGTTGAACCGGCGCGAGCCGTCGCCCAGCGTGGTGACAACCAGCACGCTCCACTTGTCCCCGATACGGGACAAGAGGTCACTAATCGTGCGGCAGACGGGGCTGTTCGGGTCCTTCATCCTTATCCTCCAGTCACATCGGTGTGCGCGGGCCACATGCCTGTGCGTCCGGCACAAAAAAGTGCGTTCTTGCGGCCCGCTTTCACGTGGTTACTTAGGGTGCCCCGGTAACAATTCCATACCTAGGAGGCAATAGTGACCATCCTTCATATCGACAGCAGCATCACCGGCGAAAACAGCGTCAGCCGCATCCTGACGCGGCGGATCGTCGACCAGCTCCGCGCCGCCGACGGATCGGCGCATGTGATAGAACGCGATCTGGTGGCAGACCCGCTCGACCACCTGACACTTGGCGCCTTTGCTGACTCGAGCGTGCTCGAGGAATTTCTCGCCGCGGACACGCTGGTGATCGGCGCGCCGATGTACAATTTCACCTTGTCTAGCCAGCTCAAGGCGTGGCTCGACCGCATTCTCGTCGCCGGACAGACCTTCCGCTACACCGAGCACGGACCTGAGGGACTGGTCGGCGACAAGCGGGTGATCGTCGCTTTGTCACGCGGCGGGTTCTACGACGCGAACTCCCCGGCAGCGCCGCTGGAGCACCTCGAAAGCTATCTCACCGGCGTGTTCGGCTTCATCGGCATTACGCCCGAGTTCGTCCATGCCGACGGCATCGCGGTCGGACCGCAGCAGCGCGAAGCGGGGATCGCCAACGGATTAGCCGAGGTCGAGCGGCTGGCCGCCTGACCGGCTTAGAGTTGCCGGACGGCCTGACTTCGATCGAAGTAGATGGCTGCGTCGAATTGCTCCGGCAGCACCGCTTCGAAATAGTGGCTCTGCCGCTCCGTCGCCGGAACATAGACCACCCCCACCGCCCGCTCGAGCATCGGCGGCAGCGCCTGCGACAGCGGGCGGTTGCCGTGCAGGAGGAGCATGAAGGCCGGCAAGCCGGTCCGGTGGAACAGACCCGCATAGCTTTCGGGCAGCGCCGGTCGCAGGTTGAACACCCGCCCCGGCTGATCCCATTCGGCTCCGGCCAGCACCGTGCCCGAATGGGTGAAGAAGCCGATCAGGTAAGCGCGGTTCCCGTGCCGCTGCTTCATCAGCTGGCCAAGGTTGAGTTCGCCCTGTCTCGCGGCAAAGGTCGCGCGGGCGTCGCCGCTGTGGGTGTTGTGGCTCCACAGCACCACTTTGCCGGACCGCCCGGTCAAGCGTTCGGCATGAGCGGCGATGTCCTCGACTGTTTCCGCCATGCGCTGGTCGCGCACGTTCCAGGCGTTGTCGCCGGCGTAGACGGTGCGGAAATATTCTTCGGCGGCAACCACGGAGAAGGCGGCGCGGGTCGCGCCGAAGTGCGCTTCCGCAGCTTCGGCGCCGGCCGGGCGCGGGATGCGCCGAATCTCGGCGAGCACGGCAGCTGCCTCTTCACGGCACGTGTCACGCTCGCGCCGCACGTATTCGCCGTAGGTGTGGGTGTTTCGGCCGTAGCGCGCGAAGCAGCGGTATTGGGCGCGGGCGCGCTTGCCGGCGGTGGGGTCGAAACTGCCGAGCCGCTCAACGACGAAGTCCGCCGCCTCGTAGAGGTCGTAAACGTCCATTCCGTAGAGGCCGACCCGCTGGTTGACCGGCAGTGTGAGATTGTGCGCGCGCAGCTGGTCGACGAAGGCTGCGAAGTCGGTGTTCGGCCACATCCAATAGGGGAAGCGGGTGTAGCCGCGCAGCGCCTCGCGCGCGCTCCGGTCACGGCCGAGCCCGCGAACGTAGAGGTTGACGCGATAGGTCGGCGACCAGTCGCCCTCGATCGCGATCGCGTTGACTCCCCCCTCGCGCACCAGACGGTGCGAGATGCGCGCGCGTTCGCGGTAGAATTCATGGGTGCCGTGCGTGGATTCTCCCAACAGGATGCGGTTGGCGCCAGCGGCGCTGGCGATCAGGCGGTCGTAGTCGTTCGGCGCCGATCGGATCGGGATGGCGGCCGCCCGGATGGCGGCAACGGCCCGGCTCTGGGCCGCCGTCCCCGTCTGGGTCTCGGCACCGACCGCATCGCAGCCGAGCAACAATGCAGCACCCGCCACCGCAAAAAATCGCATCCAAGCCATTGAGAACGCCGCAGATTGTTAACCGCCGCCCAACTCGCGGGCGGCGCGGCGCGTTCCTACGGCTGATCAGGCCGACAGCAGCCGAATCGGGTTCTCGATATAGCCCTTGAGCGTCTGCATGAAATTTGCGGCGTCCCAGCCGTCGACGACCCGGTGGTCGCAGCTGAGCGAAAGGTTCATCCGCTTCCTGACCTCGATCTCGCCGTCGAGCACAACGACCTTCTCCTCGACCTTGTTGACGGCGATAATCGCCACTTCGGGGCGGTTGATCACCGGAGTCGAGGTAATGCCGCCCATCGGGCCGAGGCTGGACAGGGTGATGGACGAGCCGGACAGTTCTTCGCGCGCCGCCTTGCCGGTGCGGGCGGCTTCGGCGAGGCGCAGGGCTTCGGTGGCGAGCTGCCACACGCTCATCGCTTGAGCATCCCGGATCACGGGGACCATCAGGCCATTGGGCGTCTGCGTCGCCATGCCGAGGTTGAGCGCGCCATGACGGGTGATGACGCTGGCATCGTCGTCATAGGTGGCGTTGAGCATCGGCCAGTCGGGCAGCGCCTTGCTGATGGCGGTGATCAGGAACGGCAACAGGGTCAGCTTGGGGTTGGTGCCGCGGTCGCGGTTCATCATCGCCCGCGTGTCCTCGAGGTCGGTGACGTCGAACTCCTCCACGAGGGTGAAGTGCGGAATGCGCCGCTTGGCCTCAGCCATGTTCTCCGCGATCTTGCGGCGCAGGCCGACGACCTTGATCGTCTCGTCCTGCCGCGGCGCGAGGCCGCGGCCGCAAACGCTGCCGCCGTTGTAGAGCAGATAGGCGTCCAGGTCCGAATGGCGGATGCGGTCGGACGCCGTGCGGACCTGCGCGAGGTCGATGCCGAGGTCCCGTGCCCGAGCGCGAACCGCGGGGGAGGCTAAAACCTTCGCGTCCCCAGCCGTTCGTGATGAGCTTGTCGAAGCACTGTGCCTCTCTTGCGGCTGCTTGGTAGAGGACAGCCCTTCGACAGGCTCAGGGCGAACGGGTGTGGGTTCTGAGGCTCGTTCCTCGCCAACGCTCGGCATCGCTTGTTCTTGCGCTGCCGTCGGCGCCACTGCTCCGTCCGCCATGGCCACCGTGTCGGTGCGCTCTCCTTCGGCCGTGGTCTCCTGTCCGTCCTGGCCGCTTGCGGGCAGCGACACGTCAGCGCCGGCGCCGTCCGTCTCGATCACCGCCAGCACCGATCCGATCGGCACCTGGTCGCCGACTTCACCCGCGAGCTGCACCACCTTCCCTGCGACCGGCGACTCCATCTCCACCGTCGCCTTGTCGGTCATCATGTCGGCGATCTGCTGGTCCTCGCCAATCACGTCGCCGACCTTGACGTGCCAGGCGACGATCTCCGCTTCGGCAATGCCTTCGCCGATGTCGGGCAGCTTGAATTCGTAGTTCGCCATCTAGTCCGCCATGACTTTCTCGAGTGCGCGCTTGAGGCGCTTGGGGCCGGGGAAATAGGCCCATTCGTATGCGTGGGGGTACGGCGTGTCCCAGCCGGTGACGCGCTCCACCGGCGCTTCGAGGTGATAGAAGCAGCGCTCCTGCACCAGCGCGCTCAGTTCGGCGGCGAAGCCGCTGGTGCGCGGGGCTTCCTGGGCGATCAGGCAACGGCCGGTCTTCTCCACCGAACGCTTGATGGTGGCGATGTCGAGCGGCACCAGGGTGCGCAGGTCGATAACCTCGGCGTCGAGCCCCTGCTCTTCCACCGCTGCAAGCGCGACATGGACCATGGTGCCATAGGCGAGCACCGTCAGCGCATGGCCTTTGCGCACCACTGCCGCCTTGCCGAGCGGCACCGTGTAGTGACCTTCTGGTACGTCGCTGGCCGGGTGCTTCGTCCAAGGGGTCACCGGCCGATCGTGGTGGCCGTCGAACGGGCCGTTGTAGATGCGCTTGGGCTCGAAAAAGATCACCGGATCGGGATCCTCAATGGCGGCGAGCAGCAGGCCCTTGGCGTCGTGCGGGGTCGATGGGATCACCACCTTCAAGCCCGCAATATGAGTGAACAGCGACTCCGGCGATTGACTGTGGGTCTGGCCGCCGAAGATGCCGCCGCCATAAGGGGTGCGGATCACCATCGGCATCGGCCATTCGCCGGCGGTGCGATAGCGCATCTTGGCGACTTCGCTGACGATCTGGTCGTAACCGGGATAAATGTAGTCGGCGAACTGGATCTCGATCACCGGCTTGATGCCGTAGGCAGCCATGCCCACCGCGGTGGCGACGATGCCGCCCTCGCTGATCGGGGCGTCGAACACGCGGGTTTTGCCGAATTCCTTTTGCAGCCCTTCGGTGACGCGGAACACGCCGCCGAAAAAACCGATGTCCTCGCCGAACACGACGATGTCATTGTCCGCGCGCATCGCCACCTTGTGGGCGTCGTTGAGCGCCTGGATCATGTTCATGGTCGGCATCAGTCGCGCCCTTCGGCCAGCGCGGCGTCGCGCTGCTCGGCGATATGCCACGGCACGTCGCTATAGACATCATCGAACATGCTGCCGACATTGTCCTTGCCCTGCTGCGGCAGGATGCCGAGCTTTTCGGATTCCTTTTGCGCGGCGCGCACCGTCGCGTCGGCTTCGGCGGTCAGCGCGCTGTGCCGCTTCTCGTCCCACTCGTCGAGTGCGAGAAGATGCGCCTTCAAGCGCTCGATCGGATCGCCGAGCGGCCACGCCTTGGCCTCATCGATCGGGCGATAGCCAGAAGGGTCGTCCGAGGTCGAGTGGCCCTCGGCGCGGTAGGTGAAGAATTCGATCAGCGTCGGGCCGGCGTTGGTGCGCGCCCGCTCGGCCGACCACTGAACCGCGGCGTAAACTGCCAGCGCGTCATTGCCGTCCACCCGCAGCCCAGCAACGCCGTAGCCGACCGCGCGCTGGGCGAAGGTGGCGCGCTCGGCGCCGGCGATGCCGGAAAAGCTGGAGATCGCCCACTGGTTGTTCACCACGGCGAGGATCACCGGCACGTTGTAGACCGCGGCGAAGGTCAGCGCCGAATGGAAGTCGCCCTCGGCGGTGGCGCCGTCGCCGATCCAGCCCATGCAGATGCGGCTGTCGCCCTTGATCGCCGCAGCCATCGCCCAGCCGACCGCCTGCGGGAATTGCGTGCCAAGATTGCCCGAGATCGAAAAGAAGCCGTGCGCCTTGTCCGAATACATGATCGGCAGCTGACGGCCTTTCAGAGGGTCGCCCTTGTTCGAATAAATCTGGTTCATCATCGAAGCGAGCGGATAGCCACGCGCGACCAGCAGCCCCTGCTGACGATAGGTCGGGAAGTGCATGTCGTCGCGATCCAGCGCTGCGGCCGTTGCCGTGGCGATCGCCTCCTCGCCGGTGCACTTCATGTAGAAGCTGGTCTTCCCCTGCCGCTGCGAGCGGTACATGCGGTCATCGAACACGCGCACGGTGACCATGTCCTTGAGGATCTTGCGCAGCGTGTCGGCGTCGAGCTTCGGATCCCACGGGCCGACTGCCCGATGCTGCTCGTCAAGCACGCGCACCAGGTTGGTCGTGAGGGGATGGGTGTCGACCGCCGGCGCGCTGGTATCCGGACGCGGTGCGCTGCCCGCGGCGGGCACTTTGATGCCCGAGAAGTCGGGCGTGTCGCCGGGCCGGAACAGCGGCTCCGGCACATGCAGCTGAAGCCGGGGCGCGTTGGCGCGCAGCGCTGGGTCCTTGTCACTCATGCCTGGGGCCAGCGCTTAGTCGGGAGTCAGCCAAGCGGCAACTAGGCTGACGCCCGCTTGTCCCTAGTGTTCGTGCGGCACGCTGACGGTTGCCCCGGCGCTGTATGCGCCGCCGGCCGACTGCTCGAACCAGAAGGGCTGGCGCTTGCGGGTGCCGCCGGCAACCTGGTCCATGTTGCTGTCGTATACGACGCCGTTCTGCACCGTGTAGCGGATGCTGGCGGTGTTGCGGATGTTCTCGAGCGGGTTGTTGTCGAGCACCACCAGGTCGGCGAGCTTGCTGGGCTCAATCGAGCCAACGTCGGTCAGGCCGTAGGCACGCGACGGGTTGATGGTCGCCGTGGCCAGCGCCTGGTGCGGCGTCATGCCGCCAAGCGCGAAGCTCCACATTTCCCAATGCGCGCCGAGCCCTTCACGCTGGCCGTGGGCGCCGATCGAGGTCGGAATGCCAAGGTCGGCGATGCGCTTGGCGGTGCGGGCGATGTTGGCCAGGTTGTTCTCCTCCTCCGGGATCAGGGTCGGCCGCCGGGCGCGCGAATCGAGGATGCGCCGCGGAACGAAGCGCTGCAGGATCGGGTCGTTCCATACCTGCGTGTTCTGGTACCAGTAGTGCTCGCCGAACGGCCCGCCATAGGCGACCACCAGCGTCGGCGTGTAGGCGGTCTTCGACCCGCGCCAGAATTGCAGCACGTCGTCGTAGACGTTGGCGACGGGCAGCGAGTGCTCGACCGTGGTGTGGCCGTCCGCGATTTGGGTCATGTTGGCCATGAACAGCGAGCCGCCTTCGGGCACGACCTCCATCCCCAGCTCGCGCGCGGCCTGCAGGATCTGCTGGCGCTGCTCGCGGCGCGGCTGGTTGTAGCTCTTGACCGACCAGGCGCCCGAGGCCTGGAGCCGGCGCAAGTGGGTGCGCGCGTCGTCGAGGCTGTCGACCTGCACCGTGTAGGGCGTGGTCGCGCCGTAGAGGATGCTGCCGGTGGAGAAGATGCGCGGCCCGACGATCTTGCCGGCCTTCTGTAGCTCGGAGGCGGCGAAGATCTCACTGGTGTCGTTGGACGGGTCGTGGACGGTGGTTACGCCGTAGGCGAGGCCGGCGTAGAGCACCCAATTCTGCTGCGGGATGATTTCCTCGGAGCCCATCGAGCCATGCCAGTGGCCGTCGATCAGGCCGGGGATGATGGTCTTGCCGCTGGCATCAAGGGTGCGCGCGCCGGCTGGGACCGTGACGTTGCTCGCGGGGCCGACCGCGGCGATGCGGTTGCCGTTCAGGACGACGGTGCCGTTCTCGATCACCTCCTGCCCACGCATGGTGATGATGCGCGCGCCGGTCAGCGCCAGCGTGCCGGTTGGCTTGGCGGTTGGCACCGTGAAGCCGAGGTTGGTCGCGGCCGCGGGCGCGGGCTCCTTTTCGGCGACGAAGCCGGCTTGGGGCCCCAGGTCGCGGCGGAACAACTGCGGGCCGTTGCTCCAGTACAGGCTGCGGCCATTGCCGGACCAGTGGACCCACTCGCCCGCGTCCTGGCTCACCCGCGCCTGGGGGATCGCCTTGGTGCCGGCCGAGACGTCGATGGTGCGCCCCGAACGGACGAATGGCATCACATAGGCCTGGAAACGCTCGACCCAGGCGACATAGTTTTCGTCGGGCGACAGCGCGAACTCAGCCGGGTTCTCGCCGACTAGGTGCGTCAGCGGGTTGGCGCCCGACAGCTCGACCGACTTCAGCGCGCGCTTGTCCTCGCCTTCGTTGGCCATGAAGTAGAGCCGGTCGTTGCCGGCGCCGAACTGCGGCAAATTGCCGGTGTCAGTCACCTTCTTCGGCGCGCCGCCGCGAGCGGGGACCACGTAGAGGCCGGTCTCGCGGCCCCATAATGGCGTGTTGAGGTAGCCGTCGCTGGTCTTGCGATAAGCGATGGTCTGGCCGTCCGGCGAGAAGGTCGGCTCGACATAGTGGCCCGGCTGCGTGACCACCAAGCGGCCGTTGCCGCCACCGGCGCCCGCCACCTTGATGCGGCCGCCCTGGAGGTCGTTCCAGCTGACATAGGCGACCTGGCGCCCGTCGCGCGACCAGGCCGGGTAAAGCTCATGCTCGTCGTCGCCAGCGCGGGTCAGCCGCCGCGGGGCGCCTCCGGCCGTGTCCTTGACCCACAATTTGCCGAGCGCCTCGTAGACCACGCTGCGGCCGTCCGGGCTGGCCTTGGCGAAGCGGGTCATCCTGACGTCGAAGCTGTCCGTTGCGGCCGGCTTCTCGAAGCGCACCGCTTCCTCGATCCAGCGGCTGCCAGTGACGTGGAACGGGATGTCGCTGACGGCGCCGGTGCGCGCGTCGATGCGGTTGATCCTGCCACCGGCCCAGTAGACGATCGACCGGCTGTCGGGCGTCCAGCTCATGCCTGGATAGACGCCGTGCACCGCCCACGTCTCCTGCATGTCGCGGTCGAGCGTGTTGGTCAGCGGCGTCTCGCGCCCGCTCTCGATGTCGAGCAGATAGAGCGTCGACTTGTACCGGTCGCGGCGGATGAAGGCCAAGCTTTTGCCGTCGGGCGACGGCGTCGGGCGGATCGCGCCGCCCGGGCCCGACACGTAGGTTTCGACCTTGTCCTTTTCGCGGTCGAGCCGCTGGATCACGTAGATCTGGCCGTTGGGATCCTTGCTGTACTGGAAGATGTCGCCGGGCGTCGTATCGTCGGAGAAGTACATGTAGCGGCCGTCGGGCGAGAAGGCCGGCTCGTTGGTGTCCTTCTGCTTGGTGCGCGCCTTGGTCATCTGGACGCCGTCGGAGACGCCGGCGCGATGGTAGAGCCACATCTCGCCAGCACCCAGCGAGCGGGTGCCGGTGAAGTGCTTGCGCGCGGCGACGAAGGCGCCGTCGGGCGTCCATTCGGGCTGGTTGAGCAGGCGGAACTTCTCGGCCGTGATCGCGCGCGGGCCCGCGCCATCACGGCCCATCACCCAAATATTGTCGCCGCCGCCGCGGTCGGAGGTGAAGGCGATCTCCGTTCCGCTCGGCGAGTAGCGCGGCTGCATGTCCCAGGCCGCGCCGCTGGTGATGGCGCGCGCCTCGCCGCCGGTGATCGGCATCACGTAGATGTCGCCGAGCAGGTCGAACGCGATCTCGCGTCCGTCGGGCGAGATGTCGACACTCATCCAGGTGCCGCTACGGGTGTCGATCGGCACGTCGCGGCCGGGGCCATGGCGGGCTGCCACGTCCCACGCCTTGGGGTCGCTGGCCCGCCCGGTCGAAGTCGCGGCGGCGGGCCCGCCCTGGCTCGCCTGCTTCTGCAGTTCCTGCTCGACCGGCCGCGGCTCCTGCTCGGCCTTTTGCGGCGACAGCGGGTCGGCCTTCTTGTCGGTCTCGGGCGGCGGCGGCGCCACCGGCGGAGTCGGCGCGGGTGCCGGCGCCGGCTGGGCGTGGACGTTGACGGCAAGCAAAGCGGTAGCGGCAAGCAGAAGCGAACGACGGTGCATGGAAGTCTCCCTGGGAGAACTTTGGAGAGGGGCGGCGGCTAAGGCAATGCGCTTGCTTACCGTTGGTCGAAACCATGTGGCCGCTGGTTGAGCGAACACATTTGCCCCAGGCGAACAAAGCTCGCCAATCGACAAACAAACGTCACAATCGAACCATTGGGGGCATTCAACGGCCCGGCATTGCGCTTGTTTTTAGGAAATGGAACAAGGAAACATGCTGAGAGCAATTGCCTTAGTCGCTGCGGCGGCACTTACTACCGAGCCCGCGATGGCCGCGCCTGACGGCAGAGGTGAGAATGCTGTCACGGTGTTCGATGATCTTTGCGTCAGCATGTTCACCGGTAATGAGAAATCCGAGATTGATCCCGCCCGTTTCACTGTAACGCAGGTCGGTGAGCCAACTGCGCGCAAGATAAAGCCCGACGTGAAGGGGCCGCTCTGGGATGTGTCAGGCACAAAGTCAGACGTGCGCATGCTCGTCCATTACGAGCCCACGGGGCTATGCGTCGTGGACGTAGCGGAGGCGGATGAAGCGAACATCCAAGTGCATTTCGGCCAGCTGATTCAGCGGACATCCGCGGCACTTGGATCAGCGGCACAACGGGAGCCCGACGCGAGGAACCGTGTTGGCACTAAAAACGCTACAACATCGATGTGGCGCATGAAGAGCCCCAAGGGCGACATCATGCTTGCCGTGACCACCTACCCCGACGCCAAGTTCATGATCCAGCATCTGATGACGGCGAGCTACGTAAAGTAGTCAGATCAGCGGATCGTCCTCCTTCTGCTCGCAGTACGCAGAGCTGACGCTCTCCCGTCAACGATTGTCAGGTGCCCCAGGTTCAAGTAGCCGCCCCCGCATGGCCGACACACCTGAAGCAAACGCTGACACGCCGCCCGACCGGCTTTCGCTCGATCCGCGCAGCCCGCATTTCGACGAGGCACTGCTGCAGCGCGGGGTGGGCATCAAGTTCAATGGTCAGGAGAAGACCAACGTCCTTGAGTACAGCATCTCGGAAGGCTGGATCCGGGTCGCGGCGGGGAAGAGCCGGGACCGGTTCGGGCAGCCGATGACGATCCGGCTCAACGGCAAGGTCGAGCCTTATTTCGAGGACGCTGGTGAGAGCGGCACGGCGGGTGACGCGCAACCCAACACCCGCTCATCCTGAGTAGGGGCTTAGCGCAGTGAAGACCCCTATCGAAGGATCCTTCGATATGGGTCTCGGGCGGCTACTCAGGATGAGCGGAGACGGGGGTCAGGCGCTCAGCGCGACGGCGAAGCCGGGGTCGCGTCGGAGGGATAAGACGGGCCGCGGCGGCGGCGTTCCTGGTACTTGTTGAACGCCCAGCCGGCCAGCGCGACGGCGGCCAGCGCCGGGACGCTGCGGCGGGCCAGCGCGGCTGCGCCTAGCCCAAGGATGGCGCCCTTTGCGCCAGTGTTGCGGCCGGCGATGCGGTTGCCGAGCCATGCGCCTGCGAGTTTGCCGATCATGAGGTGAACTCCTGTTTGAAATGGTTGCCGTAACGACGCCTTGGCCGGGTTGAAGGTTCCCGGCCCGAGCTTGGCGGAATCTCCCAACACTTGGTTGGTGCAATCTCCCAATCTGCCTCCTCATGAGCCGTTTTCCGCAGATTTGCGCCATTGGCACGCTCCTTGATTAGGAGGTGACATGACCCGCGCAAACGCAACGACGGGCAAAAGGGAGAATATAGATGTCCACGCAGTCACCCCTCAGCCGAACTCTGGTTGCCATCGCCGGCGCGCTGTTCCTGAGCACGGTCGCGGTCGGCGCCGCGGTCGGCCCGGCCCAGGCCGTCGCCGCCCCCGCCCAGGTCACGCTCAATGCATGACCTCGGCATCCTCGAAGCCAGGGTCCCGGTGCGCAGCCCGCAACTGGTGAAGGAGCCGGAAACGGCTGCCACCCGCTTCGGCCCGGTTGCCGGCTGGCTCAGCGGTCCGGTGTTCAGCCGGGCGCGCGACATCTTCGCCGCCAACATGACCGACCTGCTCGACCGGGCCGAAGACCCGTCGCGGATGATCCGCATGATCATCCTCGAGATGGAAGAGACTTTGGTCGAGGTCCGCGCCAGCGCCGCCCGTTCGATCGCCGACATCAAGGAGATGCGGCGGACGCTGACCCGGCTCGACGCGCTCGGGACCGACTGGACCGCCCGCGCCAAGCTGGCGCTCGACAAGGACCGCGAGGACCTTGCCCGCGCCGCACTTGGCGAGCGGCAGAAAGCGGCCGAGATGGCCGACAGCCTCCGCGCCGAGCTCAACCAGTTCGAGGCGGTGCTGCGCGGCTACGAGGCCGATATCGCCAAGCTGCAGGGCAAGCTGCGCGAAGCCCGCGCCCGGCAGAACGCGATCGCGGCCCGCTTCGAAAACGCGCTGACCCGCGCCCGGACCAGCGAAGTGATGCACGGCAGCCGCACGCTCGATGCCTTCGCCAAGTTCGAGGTGCTGGAGCGCCGCGCCGACTTCGCCGAGGGCCGCGCCGATGCGCTGGCTTTGACGGGGCCAAAGAGCCTTGAAGAGGAGATTGCGGAGCTCAAGGCCGCCGAAGCGGTCGACGTCGAACTCCAAGCAATGAAAGCCGCGTTGAAGGCGCGGGTCCAGTGAAGGGGAACCAGGGCATCATGACACGCAAGATCTATCCATATTCGCTCGATCGCAAGGACGCGAAGATCGCTGGCGTCGCTTCGACCATCGGCGGGATGACGGGCATCGACCCGACATTCGTCCGCATCGGCTTCGTCGCCGCGGCCATTTTCATCAGCTTCGAGGTGACGCTGCTCGCCTACGCGGTGATCGGCATCTACCTCGCCATTCAGAAGAAGAAAGCGATGACCACCGACCGCCGCAAGAGCGACTTCGACCGCATGGAAGAGGTGTCCCGCCGCAAGCCGACGGTGCACGCGATGCGCACCGAACTCGACGAGAACGACCGCCGGCTGATGGCGATCGATCATCACCTGCATACCCAGAACGATGAGCTGGCGCGCGAGATCGAGGCGCTCCGGCAGGAGGAAAAGTGATGGACCCGACGGTGATTGCAATGGTGTCCACCAGCGTGGTGACCGGATTGGTCGCGGCGAGTTGGGCGGGGCTCAAGGCGTGGAACGGCTGGCTGGAGTTCAAGCGGCTCGAGCTGACGCACGAACATGGCGACCGCGGCCTCCCCCCGGCGAATGGCCGGATCGAGATCGCCGACCTGCGCGAGCGCGTCCGCAAGCTGGAAGCGATCGCCGCGGGCATCGATATCTGACCTTTCCTCCCCGCACTTTCGCGGGGAGGTGCCAGCGCCAAGCGCTGACGGAGGGGTTCTTGTCTTGCCGGAGAACCCCTCCACCGCCTGCGGCGGTCCCCTCCCCGGCAAAGGCCGGAGAGGATAAGCGAGAGGCGGTTCGGGTCCCCTCCCCGAGCCGCCTCTTTCCTTGCACCGTCTGCCGAGCCGAGGCGATCGGTCGTTGCGTTGTTATAATATCACCTGTTAGCGGCACGGCCATGAGTCACAACTTCCCCTTAGTGGCGAGAGCGCTGATGTCCTCTTGCTCACTCGCCGCTGGCCCTGCCCTGGGGCAGCAGTCTGCCCCTGTGCCGCAGGCAGGAGCGCAAGCCGAGCCGTCGCAGCACGTCGATCCTCATGAGCATCATCACGGCGGCGAAGCGATCGTGGTTACCGGCCACCTCATCCGTGAGCTCGACCTGCTGGCCGGCAAGTCGGTGCTGACCGGCACCGAACTGCAGCGCGACCTCCGCCCGCAGCTCGGCGACACGCTTGCCAAGCTACCGGGCGTTTCGGCCACTTCCTTTTCGCCGGGGGCGTCGCGGCCGGTGCTGCGCGGCTTTCAGGGCGAGCGCATCCGCGTGTTGACCGACGGCATCGGCTCGATCGACGTGTCCAACACCTCCGCCGATCACGCGGTCACCATCGACCCGCTGACCGCCGAGCGGATGGAGGTGCTTCGGGGGCCCGCCGTCCTGCTGTTCGGCGGTCAGGCGATCGGTGGCGCGGTCAACGTCATCGATCGGAGAATCCCGCGCATCGTTCCGGAGAACGGCTATCATGTCGACCTCATTGGCGGGCTGGGAAGCGCGGCGGACGAGCGCTCGGTCGGCGGCGGAGTTGACTTCGCGCTTGGCGGCGGGCTCGTCGCGCACGTCGATGGCAGCTATCGCGAGACGGACGATCTGCGCGTCGGCGCCTATGTGCTCTCGCCCGAGTTTCGCGCCGCGCAGCTGGAGATTGCCGAAGAGGAGCTCGAAAAGGGTCACGACGAGGAAGCCGACGAAGCGCTTGAGCTGGCGAACCTCCGCGGCAAGATCCCCAACAGCGCCACCGAGCAGAAAACCGTCGGCGCCGGGCTGGCGCTGATCCGCGACAACTTCAATATCGGCTCCTCAGTTAGTCTGTTCGACAGCCGCTACGGCGTGCCGATGCGGCCCGGTGCCCACCATCACCATGAAGGCGAGGAGCCGGAGGAAGGCGAGGAGGAAGAGGCGGAGCATGGCGAGGCGCCGGTCTCCATCGATCTTCGCCAGGTGCGGGCCGACCTGCGCGGCGAGTACAGGTTCGGTGGCGGCTTTTTCGAGTCCGCTCGACTCCGGATCGGGGCCGCGGACTACGAGCATACCGAATTCGAAGGCGAGGAAGTCGGCACCCTGTTCAAGTCCAAGGGCGCGGAGGGCCGGCTCGAGCTGGTCCAGCGTGACCACGACGGCTGGCGTGGAGCGACCGGCGCCCAGTATTTCTATCGCGACTTCGAGGCGGTTGGCGCCGAGGCCTTCCTGCCGCCCAACACGACCAGTCAATTGGGGCTGTTCACCTTGCAGGAGTTCGCGCTCGGTGACCTCGGCATCGAGGGCTCGGCGCGGATTGAGCGGACGGTGGCCGAGTCCGAGCCGCTTGAAGTCGAGCGCCGGTTCACCGCCTTCTCGCTTGCCGCTGGCGCCTCCTACGCGCTGGCTCCGCATGCGGAGATCGGCCTCAACCTGTCGCGGACCGAACGCGCGCCGTCGGCCGAGGAGCTGTTCTCCAACGGGCCGCACATTGCCACCCAGGCCTTTGAGATCGGCGATCCTAACCTGGGCAAGGAGAAGAGCCTCGGCGGCGAGGCCTATTTTCGCGTCGACCGCCGCAACCTCGAATTCGGGCTGACCGCGTTCCTCAACCGCTTCGACGACTTCATCTACGAGTCGGCAACCGACGAGGAAGAGGACGAGCTGCCGGTGTTCCGCTATCTGCAGCGGGACGCGACCTATTACGGGTTTGAAGCGGAAGTCTCCGCGGAGCTGTTCCGCACCGGCCCCTGGCGGTTTGTCGCCGATGGGGTCGCCGATTATGTGCGCGCCACCGTCAAGGGCGTCGGCCCGGTGCCGCGGATCCCGCCGCTCCGGCTGCTCGGCGGCCTGGAAGCTCAATCAAACAATTTGGACGGCCGCATCGAGGTAGAATGGGTCGCAGACCAGCACCGCGTCGCCGAGTTCGAGACCCCGACCGACGGGCACACGATGCTGAACGCGTCGCTGGCCTGGCGCCCGTGGGGCAAGCGCCGTGAGACTGCGATCGTGCTGTCGGCCAACAACCTCCTCGACGTCGATGCCCGCCGGCATGCCAGCTTCACCAAGGACTTCGTGCCGCTGGCCGGCCGCGACATCCGGCTCAGCGCGCGGTTCAGCTTCTAGCCCACGGTTTGTCTTGGCGAACGGGGCTGGTTAGTCGGGGCCATGGGCGCCGGCCACCACCATGACCATTCGCATGTGGGCGACAGCTTCGGCCGTGCCTTCGCGATCGGCATCGGCCTCAATATCGCCTTTGTCGTCGTCGAGGTGGTGTTCGGGTTCGCGGCTAATTCGATCGCGCTGATCGCTGACGCCGGGCACAATCTGTCCGACGTGCTCGGCCTGATCGTCGCCTGGGCGGGCGCGACGATGGCCCGGCGCGCGCCCAGCCCGCGGTTCAGCTTCGGGCTGAAGAAGGCGTCGATCCTCTCGGCGCTGCTCAATGCCCTGCTGCTGGTGGTGGCGGTGGGTGCGATCGGCGCCGAGGCGGTGCGGCGCCTGTTCAACCCGGCGCCCACCGATGGCGGGATCGTCGTTGCGGTGGCGGCAGTCGGCATCCTGGTCAACGGCGCCACCGCGTTGCTGTTCGCGCGCGGACGGGCGCACGACATCAACATTCGCGGCGCGTTCCAGCACATGACGGCCGACGCGATGGTCTCCGCCGCGGTGGTGTTCGCCGGCTTCGTGATCCTGTGGACCGGCCAGCGATGGGTCGACCCGGTGATGAGCCTGGCCGTCGCGGTGGTGATCTTCTGGGGCAGCTTCGGCCTGCTCAAGGAATCGGTGTGGATGTCGCTGGCCGGTGTTCCATCGGGCATCTCGCTCGACGAAGTCGAGGAGGGGCTGGCCGGGCTGCCTGGTGTCCAGGCGGTCCACGACCTCCACGTCTGGCCACTGAGCACGACCGAGACCGCGCTCACGGCCCACCTCGTCGCACCGGGCGTTGCGGAGACCGATCCGCTGCTGCAGGCCGCGCGCAAGATGCTCCACGACCGCTTCCACATCGAACATTGCACGCTGCAGATCGAACGCGGCGCCGTCCCCGATTGCGACCATTGCTGATGCCGGTGACGCATCTCGAATGCTCGCGTACCGGCGAGCACTACCGGGCTGGCGAGGTTCACAACCTCAGCCCTGCCGGCAAGCCGCTGCTGGTCCGCTACGACATGAATCAGGCGCAGCGGACGCTCACTCGAGAGAGCCTTGCCGAGCGCCAGCCGGGCATGTGGAAGTGGCATGAGCTGCTGCCGCACTTGGGCGAACCGGTCAGCCTCGGCGAGGGTGAAACGCCGATTGTCTCGCTGCCGAACACCGGCGGGCCGAACCTGCTGGTCAAGGACGAAGGCCGGCTGCCGACCGGGTCGTTCAAGGCGCGCGGGCTGGCGATGGCGGTGACCATGGCGCAGCAGTTCGGGATCGAGCGGATCGCCATGCCAACCAACGGCAATGCGGGGGCGGCGCTAGCCGCTTATGCCGCCCGCGCCGGCATTGAAGCGATCGTCATCTGCCCGGCGGAAACTCCGGCGATCAACATCACCGAAACCGCCGCTTACGGCGCACGGGTACATGTCGCGGACGGGCAGATCGACGAATGTGGCGCGCTGGTCGGCAAGGGCGCCGCGCAAGGCCTGTGGTTCGACTGCTCGACCCTGAAGGAGCCGTACCGCCTTGAAGGCAAGAAGGTGATGGGGTTCGAGCTTGCCGAGCAGCTCGGCTGGGAGTTGCCGGACGCGATCTTCTACCCCACCGGCGGCGGCACCGGCCTGATCGGCATGTGGAAGGCCTTCGACGAGTTGGAGGCGGTCGGCCTGATCGGCCCGAAGCGGCCGCGCATGTTCGCGATCCAGGCGGAAGGCTGCGCGCCGATGGTGCGCGCCTTCGAGAATGGGGACGAGTTCGCCGAACGGTGGGAGGATGCGGCGACGATCGCCACCGGCATCCGCGTGCCCAAAGCGATCGGCGACTTCCTCATCCTGCGCGCCGTGCGTGACAGCGGCGGCGCGGCCATCGCTGTGCCAGAAGCGGAGATTATGCCGGCAGTCGAAGAGGCTGCGCGAAAAGACGGTTTCCTGTTGTGCCCGGAAGGCGGTGCAGTGCTGGCCGGTTATCGCCAGGCGCTCGAACGCGGGCTGGTCGGCAAAGACGAGCGCGTGCTGCTGTTCAACTGCGCCAACGGCAACAAATACCCGCTGCCCGATCGATCGCAGCGGCTGCGGCTGAGCGAAGCAGAGCCGGCACTACTCTAGATTGCGCGGCTGAGGACCTCGGCTAGCTTTAGGCAACCCGCCTCGTCCTCGGCACTGAACCGCCCCGGCGTCGGGCTGTCGAGGTCGAGCACCGCCAGCAGCCGGCCATCGCGCACGATCGGCACGACCAGTTCGCTCGCCGACGCAACGTCGCAGGCGATGTGCCCGGGAAACGCCTGGACGTCGTCGACGCGCTGCGCCTGAAGCGTCGCCGCCGCGGTGCCGCACACACCCTTGCCGAATGGAATACGGATGCACGCAGCACGCCCCTGAAACGGGCCGAGCACTAGCTCGCCACTGACGTTGCGGTAAAAGCCCGCCCAATTGAGGTCGGGCAGCGTTTCCCAAATCAGCGCGGCGGCATTAGCCATGTTGGCAATCGCGTCGGGTTCGCCTGCGGTCAGGCCCTGAAGGGCCGAGGCGAGGTCGGCGTACATGGTCTGCGCGTCGCTGGCGGTAATCTTGAAGTCGTACATAATCTTCCACTCCGTCACCCTGAACTTGTTTCAGGGTCCATTTAACCAGCTGCACTGCCGTGGCAGGATGGATGCTGAAACAAGTTCAGCATGACGAGGTGCCAGGGGCAGCTTGGCAGGCTGAACTCAGCATGGCGAACTCAGAAATCCGTCACCCGTCCCCGCCCCTGCTTCACGGCGCTGCGCTGCTTTTTGGTGTCGAGGCGCTGCGCTTTGGCGGCACGGCTGGGAAGCGTCGCCTTGCGCTTGGCCTGAACGATATGGGCATCGGCGATCATCTGTGCCAGCCGGGCCCGAGCGTCCTGCCGGTTGGCGTCCTGGGTGCGGAACCGGCGGGCGGTGATCAGCAGTTCGCCCGCTGCCGTCATGCGACTGCCGGCAATGGCCTTGAGCCGCTGGTACACGTGCGGATGAAGTCCGAGCTTGAACACGTGGACGCGCAGCTGCACGGCGGTCGCGACCTTGTTGACGTTCTGCCCGCCAGGTCCAGTCGCCGCGAGGAAGCTCTCGCTCAGCGCGTCCTCCGGAATTTGGACGTCCTCAGGCTGCACCGCGCCACTCGCCGAATTGCTCGGGCAGCGGAGCGGTGACGTCGATCAGCTCGCGTTTGTCGCGGGGCACGACCAGCCGCGAGGCATGGAGCATCATGGCGCCGCCTGGAATGCCGTACACGCGGTCGCCAACGATGCCGCTGCCGAACGCCTCGCGGGCGTGGGCGCGGATCTGGTGGGTGCGGCCGGTCAGCGGCTGGAACTCGACAAGGGTGCGGCCATCGCGGACGGCGACCCGCCGCCAGTTGGTCATCGCCTCCTGCCCCGCCGGGTCGCCGACCATCCGCCATCCCGCGTCGGCGCTCGATCTTTTTGCTAAGGGAACGGCAACCGTACCGGTCTCCTCCTCGATCGGGCTGCCAACAACGGCGAGATAATATTTGCCGACCTGGCGCTGCTCGAACGCCCGTTGCAGCTGCGCGCGCGCTTTCGCGTTGCGCGCTAGCAGCAGGCAGCCGGATGTGTCCTGGTCGAGCCGGTGCATCGGGGTCGGCGATGAGCGAAACCCGCAGCGAAGTTCATCCAGCCTGGACACAATCGACGCTCCGCCCCGCCGCGAGGTGTCGACCGGGAGGCCCGCCGGCTTGTCGATGACGATGGCTTCGCCGTCGATGAAAAGGACCAGGTCCGAAAGGGGCATGGCTCCCCTTATCCTCTCCACGCTTTCGTGGGGAGGGGAACCCAGCGAAGCTGGTGGTGGGGCTCTTGGTTCGAACGAAGAACCCCTCCACCGCCTTCGACGGTTCCCCTCCCCAGCAAAGGCTGGGAGGAAAGTACTGCAGCCTATCTGTGACTCATCCGCAACGAACCGAAGGAATCCAGCGCGTCACACAATATTAACCTTTTCCCGGCAGACCCCGAATGGTTAATGAGAGCTTCAAGGCCGTTAAGCGCGAGTAACGCTTTCGGCGGGGGAACAGGGGAACCAGCAATGCGCGTGCTGCTGATCGAAGACGAGCCGACCACGGCCAAGAGCATCGAGCTGATGCTCGGGACCGAAGGCTTCAACGTCTACACGACCGACCTGGGCGAAGAGGGCCTCGATCTCGGCAAGCTCTACGATTACGACATCATCCTGCTCGACCTCAACCTGCCGGACATGCACGGCTATGACGTGTTGAAGAAGCTGCGCACGGCCAAGGTCGGAACGCCGGTCCTGATCCTTTCGGGCCTCAACGAAATGGACAGCAAGGTCCGCGCGCTCGGCTTCGGCGCCGACGATTATGTCACCAAGCCATTCCACCGCGACGAGCTGGTCGCCCGCATCCACGCCATCGTCCGCCGCTCGAAGGGGCATTCGCAGTCGGTCATCCGCACCGGCAAGCTGGCCGTGAACCTCGACGCCAAGACGGTCGAAGTCGATGGCAGCCGCGTTCACCTGACCGGCAAGGAATATGCGATGCTGGAGCTGCTTTCGCTGCGCAAAGGCACGACGCTTACCAAGGAGATGTTCCTCAACCACCTTTACGGCGGCATGGACGAGCCCGAGCTCAAGATCATCGACGTCTTCATCTGCAAGCTGCGCAAGAAGCTGAGCCTGGCTTGCGGGGGCGCCAATTACATCGAGACCGTCTGGGGCCGCGGCTACGTGCTGCGCGAGGCCGACGAAGCATTGGAGACGGAGCCGCAAGCCGCCGTCGCTTAACGATCTACCGGGGGATAGGGGGAGACGGGGCACTGCAAAGGCGCCCCGTCTTTTTTATGCGGTGCGCCCGGTGTTGGCGACCATCGATGGCTCGCCGACTGGGACAACGCCGCCGGCGATGGCGACCACCAACACGCCACGAGTGCCTGGAGACGCGTTGTTCTCCGCTTGCGTGGGCCGGTGTGATGCTGGTTGCCACGCGTCCGGCGCCATCAACAGCCTACGC
Organism: uncultured Sphingomonas sp.; assembly: GCA_902806275.1. Classification (GTDB taxonomy): domain Bacteria; phylum Pseudomonadota; class Alphaproteobacteria; order Sphingomonadales; family Sphingomonadaceae; genus Sphingomicrobium. The sequence goes on from CADCVY010000069.1 coordinate 40,318, forward strand.
GTCGATCAGCAGCCGCTTGCGCTCGCGCCGGTTGGGAAGCGAAAATGGGTCGGCGGGAGCGGCGCCGCCAAGCTCGTCCATCCGCCTCCAGCCGTCGCGGCCGAGCCGTTCGAGCGGCTTGAAACTGGTCTTGTAGGCCATGCGCGGGCTGCCTTCGACCCAATATCCAAGATAGACGTAGGGCAGGTTGGCGCGCGCGGCGCGGACGATATGGTCAAGGATGATGTAGGTGCCGAGCCCCTTGCGCGCATCCGGTCCGGGATCGAAGAAGCTGTAGATCATCGACAGGCCGTCGCTCTGCTGGTCGCTGAGGCAGGCGCCAACCAGGCGTCCGGGGCGGCCGTCCACCGACGGCTCGCGGTATTCGATCACGAAGGTGCGGACCGGCGTCTGCTCGACCATGTCGGCGAAATCGCCTTCGTCCATTTCCGCCATGCCCCCACCCGGATGGCGCGCCGCGAGGTAGCGCCGCAGCAGGCTGTACTGCTCTTCGGTGGTCCACGGCTTGCAAGCGGTGACCTCCAGGTCGCCGTGGCGCTTGAGCAGCTTGCGGTGGGTCACGGTCGGCTGGAACTCCGTCGCCAGCACTCGCACCGATACGCAGGCCGAACAATCGATGCACGAGGGGCGATAGGCGACCGACTGGCTGCGGCGGAAGCCGATGCGCCCGAGCGCTTCGTTGAGTTCGGTACCGTGCCGGCCGCCCAGTTCGGTGAATACCTTCCGTTCGACCTTGCCCGGCAGATACGGGCATGGGCTCGGGTTCGTGACGAAAAACTTGGGGAAGCGGAACGGTGCGCTCACCCGGAGCCCTTTCTATGGTTACGCAGGCCTTTATGCGACTGGTAAACGCTGATGAAAAGACTTTGGTCGCGCCGGCAAGATGAAAATAGGGCCATGTCCCGGCCGGGGACAGATCGCCACGTGCTAGTCGAGCAGCGCGCGCTCGACGTTGAACCCGGCAGCTTCGAGCCGTGCGACGACGTCATCGATGGCTTCGGCATCCTTGGCCTCGCACTCGACCTCGATCACCGTGTCTTTGGCCGGCAGCCGCGTAAAGATCCGGCTATGATTGATCTCGATGATGTTGACTCCGGCGTCCTGGAACTGTGCGGTGATCAGCGCCAATGCCCCCGGCTGGTCTTGGGCGGCGACGCGCAGGCGGGCGATGCGGCCCTGCCGCACCAAGTCGCGGACCAGCACGTTGGCAAGCAGGTGCGTGTCAATGTTGCCCCCGCACAGGATGGTGGCGACCCTCTTGCCTTTGAAGCGCGCTGGATCGGCGAGCAGTGCAGCAAGACCGGCCGCCCCCGCCCCTTCGACAACGGTCTTCTCAATCCCCACCAGCATCGCGACGGCGCGCTCGATGTCGCGCTCGGGTACGAGCACCAGGTCATCGACCAGGTCCTTGAGGATTCTGGCCGTGAGCTCGCCGGGGGATTTGACCGCAATTCCCTCGGCGAGGGTATCGCCACCGAACGGCAGGTTGCAGCCTTCATCGACGGCGCATTTCATGGTTGGGTAGAGCTCGGCCTCGACCCCGATCAATTCGATATCCGGCTTCACTGCGCGCGCGGCCAGCGACACGCCCGACATCAGCCCACCGCCGCCGATCGGCACCACCAAAGTGTCAAGGTCCGGCGCCTCGTCGAGCATCTCGAAACCCAGCGTGCCCGCGCCGGCGATGATCTGCGGGTCGTCGAACGGGTGGACGAAGACATAGCCGTGCTCGCGCTCAAGCTCGCGGGCCTTGGCATAGGCATCGTCGAACACCAGTCCCTGCAGGACGACGTTGGCCCCGTGGCCTTCCGTCTGCGTCACTTTGATCGTCGGGGTCGCCTCCGGCATCACGATCGTGACCGGGATGCCGAGCCGCCGGCCATGGTAGGCGACCGCCTGCGCGTGGTTGCCGGCAGACGCCGCGATCACGCCACGCGCGCGTTCCGCTTCGGACAGGTGGAGCAATTTGTTGAGCGCACCGCGTTCCTTGTAGGCGGCGGTGAACTGGAGGTTCTCGAACTTCAGCCAAACCTCGGCGCCGATGATGTCGGACAAGGTCCGGCTGACCAGCATCGGCGTCCGCACCACTGCGCCCTTGATGCGTTCGCTTGCGGCGTGGATGTCGTCGACGGTTGGCGGCTGCATCATCGCTTGGGCGGGTAGCGCTTCCACCGCCATCGAACAATGCTATGCCGCCTGCATGATCAAAGCTCTTGCGGCGCTTGCCGGCGCCCTTCTCACCACCGCGGCTTCAGCCAATACGCTCGTGCACAACATCAGCGGCATGCAGGTCGGCGCCGACGGCAAGCTGGAGCGCTTCGACCGGCTGCTGTTCGGCGACGACGGCAAGGTCATCGCCGTGCTGGCTCCAGGGATCGCTGCCAACGGCAAGGTGCGGCAGCGGATCGATGGCGGGGGCCGGACCCTGCTGCCGGGGCTGATCGATGCGCACGGCCATGTGATGGGATTGGGGCAGGCTGCGCTGCAGCTCGACCTTGCCGGCGCCAGCTCACTGCAAGAGCTGCAGCAGCGGCTTCGCGGTTATGCCGCCGCGAACCCCAACATCCCCTGGATCACTGGCCGCGGATGGAACCAGGAATTGTGGCCCGACAAGCGCTTCCCGACCGCCGCGGACCTCGATGCGGCCGTGCGCGACCGGCCGGTTTGGCTGGAGCGGGTCGATGGCCATGCGTCGGTCGGCAACAGCGCTGCGCTGCGCGCCGCCGGGATCAACGCGCAGACCGCTTCGCCAACCGGAGGTAAGATCGAAAAGGATGCGGCGGGTCGACCCACCGGCCTGTTCATCGATGCAGCCGCCGAGCTCGTGCAGCGAAAGGTCCCGGCGCCGACGCTGGCGCAGGAGGATGAAGCGCTCGCCAAGGCGCAGGATCTGCTGCTGAGCAACGGCCTTACCGCCGTTGCCGACATGGGCACCTCGGCTGAGGGCTGGTCGGCGATGCGGCGGGCTGCCGACGCAGGGCGGCTGCAGGTCCGCATCATCGGCTACACTGCCGGTGTCGAGCCGCTCAAGCATTTCAAGAATCCGACCGCATGGCTTTACGGCGACAAGCTGCGGTTGGGCGGCGTCAAACTCTATGCAGACGGTGCGCTCGGCTCGCGTGGCGCCTGGCTCAAGCGGCCCTATGCCGATGCGAACACGGTCGGACTCAAGTTCCACAGCGATGCCGAGTTGCTCAGCATGGCGCGGCAGGCGTGCACCGGCGGCTTCCAGCTGGCCATCCATGCGATCGGGGATGCCGCCAACGAACAGGTGATCCGCACCTACGAGCAGCTGCGCCCCGCCTGCCCCACCGCGAGTCGCTGGCGTATCGAGCATTTCCAGATTGCGGACCCTGCCGACATCCCGCGGCTTGCGCGATCGGGCATCATCGCCTCGATGCAGCCGGTACATCAGACCAGCGACCGACTGATGGCCGATAAGCGCCTCGACCCGCCGCGCCTGGCTGGCGCCTATGCCTGGCACACGGTGGCGCGCAGCGGTGCGCGCCTGGCGTTCGGGTCGGACTTCCCGGTCGAATCGCCCAATCCCTTTTCAGGCCTGGCCGCCGCGATCAGCCGGCAGGGCCCGGATGGTCAGCCGGCCGGAGGCTGGTTGCCGCAGGAGCGCGTGACGTTCGAGCAGGCGCTCGCCGGCTTCACTCGCGACGCCGCTTACGCCGGCTTTGCCGAAACCAGGTACGGCGCGCTGGAGCCGGGCAAATGGGCCGACTTCATCCTGGTCGATCGCGATCCAAGGAGCATCAATCCGCAGGCGCTTGCAGGCACGCAAGTGCTGCAAACCTGGGTTGCGGGCAGGAAGGTGTGGGAACGGGAAGCGGGCGGCCGGGGAGAGCGCGGGCGATAACCCGCGCTCCCGTGAGGCTAGCTCAGCCGGCGTACTTGACCGCGCAGCCGTAAGGCCGGCTCGTCGCAACCGACACGCCCTTGCCCGCCTTCATCTCGGTCAAAGCGGCAAGCACGTGGTTCCTGGCGGTCGCGATATCGGCCGGATTGGGCGAAGGCTTGTTGTCGATCCCGCCGATGTAAGTGAGCGTGCCCTTCGGATTGATGATGTACATGTGCGGCGTGGTCTTGGCGCCGTAAAGCTTTCCGACCCTGCCGCTGGGATCAAGCAAGTACGCGCTGCGCTTGCTCGCCTGCTTGGCGGCGAAAGCCTTGGCTGCCGCCGGCGCCATATAGCCCTGCTTGCCCGCGGCCGACGAGTTGATCGTCAGCCACACCGCACCGTCCGCGGTGGCGCGGGCTTGCGCCTTTTGCATGTTGCCGCTGTCGTAGTGTTTCTTCACGAACGGGCATTCTGGGTTGTTCCATTCCAGCACCACGGTCTTGCCGCGGAAGCCGTTCAGGGAGACGCGCTTGCCGTTCGCGTCCGTAAGCTGGAAATTGGGTGCGGGCTGGCCGACTTTCGGCTCAGCGGCGACGGGGGCGGCAACCAGCGCGACGGCAGCGGCCAAAAATATCATCCTCATCATCAACTTCCTTTCTCTACGGTTGAGACTACCTGTGAAATCGTCAGCAGTTGCGGTAAGGTCTTGGGCGTGCCGTTCGCCGGGTAAAAGAGGTAGAGCGGGACGCCCGAGCGGCCGTGCTTTTCGAGGAAGCGGCCGATTTCCGGCTCCCCATTTGTCCAGTCGCCGACCAGCACCGCGACGTCGTTGCGCGCGAAGGCTTGCGCCACGGCGGGGCGTTCCAGCACCGCCTTTTCGTTGACCTTGCAGGTGATGCACCAGTCGGCCGTGAAGTAGGCGAACACTGGTTTTCCCTGTGCGAGGTGGGCAGACAGCGTGGGCTCGCTGAAGGGTTCCGAGGCGAGCGAGGAAGGCGCTGCAGTCGCGACGCCGTCGGTCGGGAGGACGACAACGGCCAGGACGAGGGCCAATGCCGCCGGCGCCAGACGGGCCCAGGCCGGCGCGCGCCCGCGACTTGCGCCGAGCCACCACAAAGACAGCCCTGCCGCAAGCGCCGCGGCCAAGCCGATGGTCATTCCTCCAACGCCCGCCTGGCGGCCGAGCACCCAGGCCAAGGCAAGCGCGGTCAGGAACATGGGGATAGAGAGCATGCGGCGGAACGTTCCCATCCAGGGGCCCGGCTTCGGCAGCTTGCGGCGCAGCGCGGGTACGAAGCCGATCAGCAGGAACGGCAAGGCGAGTCCTAGGCCCAGCATGGCGAATACCGTCAGCGCGATGGCTGGCGGCAGGATCAGTGCGGCGCCCAGTGCGCTGGCCATGAACGGCCCGGTGCACGGGGTGGCGACGAATGCCGCCAGGCCGCCGGTCCAGAACGCTCCTGCCGTGCCGGACCTGCGCGACAGCTTGTCGCCCCAGGCGAGACTCGGAAGCTCGAACAGCCCTGCGAAATTCAAGGCGATGGCGAGGACGAGCAGCAGGAGCAGCAGGATCACGCGGGGGTCTTGCAATTGAAACGCCCACCCGGCCGCGGTTCCGCCCGCGCGCAAGGCCAGCACCAGCGCGCCGAGCGTGACGCAGGTGAGGACCGCGCCTCCTGTATAGGCAAGCGCGTCCCGGCGCACGGCCATCTCCTCGCCTCCGCCTTTGGCCAGGCTGAGCGCCTTGAGGCTGAGAATGGGGAAGACGCACGGCATGATGTTGAGCAGCAGGCCGCCGACCAGCGCCGCCAACAGGATACCTAGGACACCCGCGGTTGCGCTGCTGCTGCCGCTCGCCGCAACTGCTTCGGTCGGGGCGGCTACAGGGCCGGGCTGGGCCACCAGCGCCAGCCCACGGTCGCCGAGCTGGAGCACGCCGGCAACCGACTCCGGCATCGAACTGCCCGACTTCGCTTCGACTATCAGCCAGTCGCCGTTGCGGCCGACCTTCTGCTCGGCGGCGTAGTCGATGGCGCCATCGGTCAGCGGGTAGAAGTAGGCATCGCCCACTGCGGCGTCGGCGGGCAGTGGCACGCCCAGCCGGAACAACTCACCCTCCGCCTGGTACTTTGCCGTTACGCCGAGCGGCTGCGGCAAGGCGCGGCGGAATCCGTCAAAGTCGGCGCGGCGGGCGGCGTCGACCGTCCCTGCGCCGACCACCAATTCGAGCGCAACATTGGCGCTTTCGGGCACGCAGACTTCCTTGGTGCAAACCAGATAATCGAACTTGCCACGCAGCGGCAGGCGGGTGCCCGGCGCAAGATCTGGTGCCAAGCTGACCTTAGCCAGCAAGGCATAAGGACCTTCATAGACATAGTTCATCAGCCCGCCAACGATCAGCCGGTGCGGAACCGGATACTGGAACTCGCCGACGGTGACGCCGGGCGGCAGCTGCCACTCGATAGCCGGCTCAAGTCCGCTGTCGCCCGGGTTCTTCCAGTAACCGTGCCAGCCCGGCTCCGGTACCATGCGGAAGGCGAGGTCGACCGCGCTGCCGGGGCGAGGCGCGTCCGACTCCGCGACAAGCCTGATTGCCATGTGGCGCTCAGTCACCGACGACAGGCTCGGGGCCGCCCGTGCGAACGCAACGCCGCCGCCGCCAAGCCCCCAGCTCAGCAGGACAACGGCAAACAAGGTTCGGAACGCGCGAAGGATCATGGCCTGAAATGGTAAGCTAGGCGCAGGATCGATGACAGAGGCCTGCGTTTCGACGGGGGCCGCCATCCCTTCGGCGAGCGACTATCACAACTCAGTCCAAATTAGGCCTGAGCCAACGTTCCGCCTCATCGACCTCGACGCCGCGGCGGCCGGCATAATCCTCGAGTTGATCGCGGCCGATGCGGGCAACGCCGAAATACTGGCTGTCGCGGTGGCCGAAATAGAAGCCGGACACCGCCGAGGTCGGCAGCATTGCGAAGTTCTCGGTCAGCGAGACGCCGGCTGGGCCGCCGCCGAGCAGATCGAACAGTACCGGCTTGAGGCTGTGGTCGGGACAGGCGGGGTAGCCGGGGGCGGGCCGGATGCCCTGATAGCTCTCGCGGATCAGGTCGGCGTTGGAGAAATGCTCGTCGGCATAGCCCCACAAACGGTTGCGCACCTCGGCGTGAAGCACTTCGGCGAAGCTCTCGGCAAGGCGGTCGGACAGCGCTTTCAGCAGGATGTCGGAATAATCGTCATTTTCCCGCGCGAAGCGGGCGAGGTGCGGCTCGAGCCCGTGAATGCCGACGGCAAAGCCGCCGATCCAGTCTTCGCCCTTGGGGCTGATGAAGTCTGCGACGCACATGTTGGGCCGCCCTTCGCGCTTCTTCACCTGCTGACGCAGGAAGGGCAGGCGCGTCCAGTCATTGCCGGCCAGGACCAGCACGTCATCGCCCTCGCGCCGGCAGCGCCACAGGCCGACCGTGCCGCTGGCGACCAGCCAGCGCTCTGCGATGATCCGGTCGAGCATGGCATTGGCGTCTTCGAACAGGCTGGTGGCGGTTTCCCCGACCACCGGATCGGTCAGGATCTGCGGATAATTGCCCGCCAGCTCCCACGCGCGGAAGAACGGCGTCCAGTCGATGGAGGCGCGCAGGTCGCGTAGCGGCCATTCGCCAAACTGGTGCAGGCCCGGCATCCGCGGCGCCGGCGCCCGCCGCGAGGGATTGAAGGGAAACGCATTGGCGCGCGCGTCGGCAAGGCTCGCCAGATCGTTCTGCCCACCTCGGGCGCGGGATAGGCGCAGCTTGTCATAATCCTCGGCTGTGCTGGCGATCAGCGGTTCGCGCTGCGTTTCGGACACCAGCGACGACGCAACGCCGACTGCGCGGCTGGCGTCGAGCACGTGGATGACCGGGCCCGTGTACGCAGGGTCGATGCGTAGCGCCGTGTGGGCCTTGCTGGTGGTGGCGCCGCCAATCAGCAGCGGCGTGTTGAGGCCGAGGCGCTGCATCTCGCCGGCAACCGTGACCATCTCGTCGAGCGACGGCGTGATCAGCCCGGACAGCCCGATCATGTCCGCATTGTTGTCGTTGGCAGCCTGAAGGATGTCCTGCCACGGGACCATCACGCCGAGGTCTATCACCTCGAAGCCGTTGCACTGCAGGACGACGCCGACGATGTTCTTGCCGATGTCGTGGACGTCGCCCTTGACCGTCGCCATGACGACCCGGCCTTTGCCTTGGGTGGCGCCAGTCTTCTCCTTTTCCGCCTCGATGAAGGGAATCAGGTGGGCAACCGCGCGCTTCATCACGCGCGCGGACTTTACGACCTGGGGCAGGAACATCTTGCCCGCGCCGAACAGGTCGCCGACGACGTTCATGCCGTCCATCAACGGGCCTTCGATGACGTGGATCGGGCGCTCCGCCGATTGGCGCGCTTCTTCCGTGTCGGCGACGATGTGGGCGTCGATACCTTTTACCAGCGCGTAGGACAGCCGCTCTTTCACCGGCAGTGAGCGCCACTCGGCTGCAGCCTTTTCGGCTGCCGCATCGGTGCCCTTGAAGCGCTCGGCCAGCGTGACCAGCCGCTCGGTCGCATCGTCGCGGCGGTCAAGAATCACGTCCTCGCACGCTTCGCGCAGCTCGGGATCGATGGCGTCGTAGACGTCGAGCTGGCCGGCATTGACGATGCCCATGTCCATGCCCGCCGGAATGGCGTGATAGAGGAAGATGCTGTGCATCGCCCGGCGCACCGGCTCGTTGCCGCGGAACGAGAAGCTGAGGTTCGACAGGCCGCCCGAGATGTGGGCGCCGGGACAACGGCCGCGGATCTCGCGCGCGGCTTCGATGAAGTCGAGGGCGTAGCGCCGATGCTCGTCGATGCCGGTGGCCACGGCGAAGATGTTCGGGTCGAAGATGATGTCGGCCGGGTCGGTGCCGTCGGCGGTCAGCAAGCCGTATGCCCGTTCGCAGATGCCGACCTTGCGCTCCGCCGTGTCCGCCTGCCCCACCTCGTCGAATGCCATGACGACGACTGCCGCCCCATAGGCGCGGCACTTGGCCGCAAGCTCGAGGAACGGCCCCTCGCCTTCCTTGAGGCTGATGGAATTGACGATCGGCTTGCCCGACACGCACTTCAGCCCGGCCTCGATCACGCTCCACTTTGAGCTGTCGACCATCACCGGCACTCGGGCGATGTCGGGTTCCGCGGCGATCCGCTTGAGGAAGGTGGTCATCGCGAGTTCGCTGTCGAGCAGCGCTTCGTCGACGTTCACGTCGAGGATCTGGGCGCCGTTCTCGACCTGATCGAGCGCAACCGTAACCGCGGCATCATAGTCGCCGGCGAGGATCAGTTTCTTGAACTTGGCGGACCCGGTGACGTTGCAGCGCTCGCCGATGTTGACGAAGCGCGCGCCCGCGCCCGCCTGCTCGACCCTGGAAAGCTCCACGTCAGGCGGCGATCAGCATCGGCTCGAGGCCGGCGAGCAGGGTTCCAGTTGGGCGAGCCGGAACGCCGCGCGGCGTGCAATCGCGCGCCGCCCCGGCGATTGCGGCAATGTGCTGCGGGGTGGTCCCGCAACAGCCGCCGACTACGTTGACGAGGCCACTGTCGATCCATTCGCGCACTTGCGCGGCGGTCTCCTCGGCTGCCTCGTCATATTCCCCAAGCTCGTTGGGCAGGCCTGCATTGGGGTAAGCCATCACCAGCGTGTCTGCTGTTGCTGCGAGTGCCGCCAGATGCGGGCGCAACTGAGCTGCCCCAAACGAGCAGTTGAGGCCGATGGTGACCGGCCTGGCGTGGCGTACCGATGCCCAGAACGCCTCGACGGTGTGGCCCGACAGATTGCGGCCGGACAGGTCAGTCAGCGTCATCGAAATCATCAGCGGCAGTTCGCGGCCGAGCGCCTGCTCCGCATCCAGCGTGGCCATGATCGCCGCCTTGGCGTTGAGTGTGTCGAAGATGGTCTCGACGAGGACGAAGTCGACGCCGCCGTCAACCAGAGCGTCGATCTGCTCGCGGTAGACGGCTTTCACCTGGTCGAAGTCGACCTCGCGGAACCCGGGATCGTTGACGTCCGGAGACAACGACAGGGTCTTGTTAGTCGGCCCGAGCGCACCGGCCACCCAGCGCTGCTTGCCGTCCCGGTCCGCGACTTCGCGCGTGATGCGGGCCGCGGCGCGGTTGATGTCGCCGACCAGATGCTCGGCGCCGTAATCGGCCTGGCTGATCGCATTGGCGTTAAAGGTATTGGTTGCAAGCACGTCGGCTTCCGCGGTCGCGAACCTCTCGCATATCGAGCGCACCACCACGGGCTGGCTCAAGTTCAGCAGGTCGTTGTTGCCGCGCTGGTCCTTGAGCAGGTCGTAGCCCGCGCAATAATCGGCGCTCTGCAAGCGGCGATCCTGGATCATCGTGCCGTAGGCGCCGTCCTTGATCAGAATGCGCTTGGCCGCCTCGGCCCTGAATGCTCGTGCGATGCTCATGCGTGCGCCCTTACGCCCAGCAGGTGACAAATCGCGTAGCTGAGCTCCGCGCGATTGAGCGTGTAGAAATGGAAATGCCGGACGCCGCCGGCATACAGCTGCCCGCACAGCTCGGCGGCGACGGTGGCGGCGATCAGCTGTCGCGCGGACGGCAGGTCGTCCAGGCCTTCGAACATCGCATCGAGCCAATCGGGGATGCCGGTGCCGCACTGGCCGGCGAAACGGCGGGTCTGGGCAACGTTGGACACGGGCAGGATTCCCGGCACGATCTCGACGTCCATGCCGGCGTCGGCGACCGCGTCCTGGAAGCGGAAAAAGCTATCGGCGGAAAAGAAGAACTGCGTGATCGCGCGGTCGGCGCCGGCATCGATCTTGCGCTTGAGGTTCTCGAGGTCGGACTGGCGGCAGCTGCTGTCTGGGTGGAGTTCAGGATAGGCCGCGACCGAGATGTCGAACGGGGCGACCGCTTTTAGGCCGGCAACCAGCTCCGCCGCATTGGCGTAGCCTTGCGGGTGCGCCTCGTAGCGCTCGCCCGCGGTCGGCGGGTCGCCGCGCAGGGCGACAAGGTGGCGGACCCCGGCATCCCAATAGGCGCGGGCGACCTCATCCACCTCGCTGCGCGATGCGCCGACACACGTCAGGTGGGCCGCCGGGGTGAGGTCGGTTTCCTGGATGATGCGCTGCACCGTCGCGTGGGTGCGCTCGCGGGTCGAGCCGCCGGCGCCGTAGGTCACGCTGACGAAGCGCGGTTTCAGCGGAGCGAGCGTCTGGATCGAGCCCCACAAGGTTTCGGCCATGGTCTCGCTTTTGGGCGGGAAGAATTCGAAGCTGACGGCAATGTCCCCCCGCGCTTCCGCGAAGAGCGGATTCGGCCGGCTGAACTGCTGAAGCCGGTTCATGCCGCCCTCTGCTGGCGCAGCGCCGCTTTGCAGCCGCGCCACAAGGTGACGGTGAGTTCACCTCCTCCGAGGTGCTCGACCTGGTCGACCTCCAGCTCCGCGGCTGCGAACCAGCCGGCCATGACCGCATCGTCGAAGCCGAGGCGGATGTGAGCGTCGGTCGTGCGCAACTCCTCGCGGTCGTGGGCGGCGAAATCGACAACCAGCAGGGCGCCGCCAGGCGAGAGCACGCGCGCGGCTTCGGCAATCGCTGCTGCCGGTGAGTGCGCGTAGTGCAGCACCTGATGGATGATGATCGTGTCGGCAACGGCGTCGGCGAGCGGGAGCGCGTACATGTCGCCCTGCCGCAGGCTCGGGTTGATCCCGGCCGCCTCGAGCTTGACCCGGGCCAGGCGCAGCATCTCGGACGATCGGTCGATGCCGATCGCCTGGGCGGCACGCGGGCCGAACAGCTCGATCATCCGTCCGGTGCCGGTGCCGATGTCGACCAGGCGTCCGAGCGGCCGCTTGCCCAAGGCGCCGTCGATCGCGCGCTCGACGTCGCATTCCGCGACATGGAGCGAACGGATCTGGTCCCAAACTTCGGCATGTGAGGCAAAATAGCGGTTGGCGGCTTCCGCCCGTTCCGTCCGCACGGCGTCGGTGCGCGCTCCGTCGGCGGCGAACATCGCTTGGGTCGCCTCGTCCGCCCAGCAGTCGACCAGCGCAAACATCGGCTCGACGCGTTCGGCATCGGCGATCGTCAGGAACACCCAGCTGCCTTCCTTGCGGCGCTCCAGAACTCCGGCATCCGACAGGATCTTGAGGTGGCGCGACACGCGCGGCTGGCTCTGGCCAAGCACCTGCGCAAGTTCGCCGACCGACAATTCCATCAGCCGCAGTAAGGCAAGGATGCGCAACCGGGTTGGATCGGCAAGGGCCTGGAACCGGTCTGCCAAGAGAGACGTCTGAGTCACGAGGATTCGGCGATATAAAGATATCTTTATATGGTCAATTCTTCGTTTGAAAATAATCTCTTGTGAAAAGATAGGGATTGCAGTTAGTGCAGTGATCGTAGCCTGAGCGAATCGCGACGGCTGCGTCTAAGTGCCCGCCCCTTGGGCACTTTTCGAAGGGAGTGGAACGATCATGAAGAAGGTAGCTCTGACCGCCGTTGCGGTTCTCGGCCTCGGCCTCGCTGCTTGCCAGGACAATGCGGCCGACAACAACGCCAGCACTGTGAACACCATCGAAAGCGAAGCCGAAGCGGACACCAACGTTGCGACCAACGACGCCGCGACCAGCGCCGATGCATTGCTCAACAACCTGAGCGACAGCGCCGGCAACGTGGCCGATGCCGCTGGCAACGTCGCCGAGGATGCCGGTAACGCCGTCGATAACGCGACCACCAACAACCGGTAACTCGCCAAGCTCCCATAGAGCTTGCAACGAAGGGCCGTCCGGACAACCGGGCGGCCCTTTTTCTAACGTCGGCCAAAGTGGTACTTTGCCCGAATGAAGGGATGCATTCTTTCGCTCGCGCTGCTGACGGCCGCTTGCCGCCAACAGGAGCCGCCAGCGCCGACGGCGCAGGAGACCGAGCAGCTCGACGATGCCGATAGCATGCTCAACGATCTTGCCAAAGAAGAAGGGCCGGAAGCGAATGCTCCCGGCCCCTTCAATCGGTCGGACTGAACGGATGGTTTAGAAGTCCATTCCGCCCATGCCGCCCATGCCGCCGCCGCCGCCCATCGGCATCGCCGGCTTGTCTTCCGGCATCTCGCTGACCGCCGCTTCGGTGGTGATCAGCAGGCCGGCAACCGAGGCCGCGTCCTGCAGCGCCGTGCGCACGACCTTGGTCGGGTCGATGACGCCGGCCTGGACCAGG